>JAYWHV010000035.1:0-5610 GCA_043777615.1 Burkholderiales bacterium
ATCGCAACCCGGGTCGCGGCAGAGCCGCTCCTACAAAACTACCTAAGGATTTCTCATGACGATCAAAATCGGCGACAACCTCCCCGCAGCCACCCTCACCGAATCTGCCGGTCAGGACGAGGCAAAGAATTGCCCGATGCCGCCGATGCCGGTTGACATCGCCGCGCTCGCCGCTGGCAAAAAAATCGTGATCTTCGGCCTGCCGGGTGCCTTTACGCCCACCTGCTCGGCACAGCACGTGCCCGGTTACGTCAAGCACTTTGATGCGCTCAAAGCCAAGGGCGTCGACGAAATCATCTGCATGGCAGTCAACGATGGCTTCGTAATGGGTGCCTGGGGACAGACGCAGAACGTCGCTGGCAAAGTGCGCATGATGGGCGACGGCTCGGCGGCATTCACCAAGGCGCTTGGCCTCGAGCTGGACCTGACGGCCAAAGGCATGGGCGTTCGTTGCCAGCGCTTCTCGCTGCTGGTTGAAAACGGCGTCGTGAAGCAGGTCAACATCGAAGGCGTCGGCCCGGCAAACTGCTCGTTTGCCGAGAATATGCTGGCACAACTGGGCTAGTTTCTCGCCTACGGTACCCGCCAACGCGGGTGCCTCAGCGTTTCTACCTGCCGAGTGCTGCGGCCTCGGCTTTGCAGTCCAGCGCAGACTTGCGAGCGCTCGCACGCGCTGCAGCAATCTCTTCATGAGCCGCTGCCAGTTGCGCGCGAAACGTCTCGTTCGAGTGCAATTTCGCCACCGCCGCAGCACCCATCAAGCGCCCAGCGTCCACATCACTTTGCCAGTGCACGCCGCAGATCACGCGGCTTTGCCCGAAGGCTAGTCCGCGCGCGATCAACGCGTCAGTCCGTTCTGGGGCCAATTCCGCCAATACCAACGCCCACGCCCAGCCCAGCGCCGCGTGCCCCGACGGATACGAGCCGTCTTTGCGCAACTGCGCCTCTTCTGCCGGCGTACACATCGTTTCGTTGACCGCGGCAAACGGACGCGGGCGGGTATAGTGGTCCTTCGCTGCATAAGTCGAGAGCCCGGCATCAAGTAGCGTGCGTCGTAGCAGCATGGTCAGATGCGGCGTGCTCTCGGTATTGATCGGCATATCCATCGCACACGAAAACGCGTCTGCCGCTGCCGGAAATTTCAGGTTGGCGTCCTTCGCAGCGAGCTGCCAGCGCGGCGTGTCACGAAGGCTTCGCGTCGTTCGAAACGTCTCAAGATCGGAGGCGGCCAATGCCGAACCATCTTTCGGCGGGGGCGGCAGCAGCGCCAGGCTGTTTGGTAAGGATTTGCGCTCGAGATAACCGAGCGCGTAGCCCGAACCGGGCCGCAGCTCGCCAACTTCGGCCAGCGTGGTGGGCGGCTTTGGCGCTGTGCTGCATGCGCCGAGCATAAGCGTTACTAAAGCGAAAGCGCTTACGCGCCCTAGCGATGAAATCATGTGAACCTCCCTTTTTTTGTAGCGCAAGAATAGCCTCTGAAACGAATGGCCAGCGCAACTTGTTTCGGGGCAGACGATTTCCGTATCATGCGGTTTCTGTTAACGCCCCGCCCGCTTCCATGTTGCAACTTCCGACCGATAAATACCTCGCGCTGCGCGTGATTCCCATGCCCGCCGACGCTAACGCGAACGGTGACATCTTCGGCGGCTGGATCATGTCGCAGGTGGATCTGGCCGGTAGCGTTCCCGCCGTGCGCCGAGCAAAAGGCCGAATCGCCACAGTGGCGGTGAACGAGTTTTTGTTCAAGCAGCCAGTGCAAATTGGTGATGTCGTCAGTTTTTACGCAACCGTCAAACGCGTGGGTCGCACATCAATCACCGTCGATGTTGAGGTGTATTCCGAGCGCAATCGAGGCACGGTGGTCGTGAAGGTCACCGAGGCGGAACTGACGTATGTTGCGATTGGGCCGGATGGCCGCTCGCGTGAGCTGCCGCCTGAGGGCGATACGGTGTTGGTGTAATCATGCAGGCACTTCGCACAGCATTCGTTGCCGCCTGCTTCCTGGCCACGGGCCTCGCCAGCGCTGAGCTAATTACGATCCCGGCCGAACACATCGGTGAGGGCAAAACGCTTCGAGCGCAGTGGTTTACGCCCGATGCAAAGACCGCGACGGGAGCCGCCGCGATTCTGCTGCACGGATGCGGCGGGCTGGGCGCGAACCGGAATCTTAACGCGCGGCATAAGGCGGCGAAAGACTGGTTCATCGAGCGCGGCATTGCGGTGGTGTTTCCTGAGAGTTTTACGTCGCGCCGGTTTGAGGAAGTGTGCACGATCAAAATGGCGTCACGAACCATCCGGCAAATTGACCGAGTGCAGGACGTGATGGCGGCGCATGCGTGGCTGAAGTCGCAGCCTGGAATCGACGCCAGGAAAATCGTGCTGCTCGGCTGGTCGCACGGCGGATCGACGGTGCTCAACACACTGACACATCGCGCACCGTTGGGTGAATTTAGTGACGATGTGAAATTTGTCGAAGCGATTGCGTTCTATCCCGGCTGTTCACCATTCGCGAAGGATTCCGCACCCGCAAAAATCTCGTCCCCGCTGACCGTGCTGATGGGGGACGCTGACGACTGGACGCCCGCCGCGCCGTGCTCAGCCTTCGTCACGCGACTAAAAAACAACGACCAACCCGCCACCATCACGCTCTACCCCGGCGCGTATCACGACTTCGACAACCCTGCGGGAAAACTCCGCGTACTGAGCGAAGTGCCGAACGGCGTGAACGCAGGCAAAGGCGTAACTGTCGCGCCCGATCCGAAAGCGCGGGAAGATGCGATGGCTCGAATTGACGCATTGCTCAAAAAACGTGGGCTGACTGTTGCGAATGTGGCAACGAGTGCCACTTCGCTCCCCGCTCCATGATTCAAGTAGCGAAGAATTAAGTATGCGCCCTTGAGCTTCGGCGCATCGTTCTATCGGTTGATTTGTGTTTGCAGCTTTCTCGTCAAACCTATACTGCAATTGGGCTACCTGTCACTTTGACAAAAAGTCGACTTTTAGCGATACACGCGCCTGCCCCCAATGCAGTGAGCGTTGAAGCAAAAAGCTGATCGTCGATTTCCACGTGGCATCGCCGCTTCATCGGTCGCTAATTTCCCGCTAACATCGTGTTCAACATGATGAAAAAACTGAACGTCGGCTGCGGTCGCAACCCAATTTCCGGATGGATCAATCTCGACAGCGTTGCGCTGCCGGATGTGGACATCGTGGCGAACCTCGAAACCTGCGGCGACCAGCCACTGCCTCTGGCGACTGATTCGGTCAATGAGTTTCTGTTGTCGCATGTGATGGAGCACATCCGCAATGTGTTGCCCATGATGCAGGAGCTGCATCGCATCGCCGCGCCCAATGCGCTCATGACGGTGCGCGTTCCGTACGGCTCAAGTGATGATGCGCTCGAAGATCCGACGCACGTTCGGCAGCTCTTTGTCGGCTCGATGGGTTATTTCTCGCAGCCCTTCTACTGGCGCGCGGACTACGGTTATCGCGGTGATTGGCAAACGGAATCAACGACACTCTACTTGCGCTCGGGGCTCAACCACGTGCCGGACTCCCAATTGTGGGAACGCATCGAGCGCGATCGCAATGTCGTGCGCGAAATGGTGACGACACTTCGCGCCGTCAAGCCAATTCGGGAACCGCGTCGCGATTTGCAGACCGTCCCGACCGTAACCTTGCAGCGCTGATGAGCTACACCGGTCGTTCGGATCGTCCGAGCCTGTGCCTCAACATGATCGTGAAGAACGAGGCGCATGTCATCGAGCGCTGCCTGAAGTCGACGCTGCCGCTGATTGACCGGTGGTGCATTGTGGATACCGGTTCGACTGACGACACCGAGGCGCGAATCCGCACCACATTCGCCAATGTGCCCGGCAGCCTTCATTCCCGGCCATGGAAAAATTTCGGCCATAACCGCAACGAAGCGCTGCAACTTGCGAGCCAGGAGCGCTGCGACTACATCATCTTTATCGATGCCGACGAAGTGTTTAACGCGCCACCGGATTTCAAATGGCCCCATTTGACCGCTGACGCCTACGAATTGAACTGCCACTACGGCGGGATGATTTACGCGCGCCGGGCACTCGTCGCCAGCCGCTTGCCGTGGCACTGGGTCGGCGTCCTCCATGAATACCTCGATTGCAGTCAACCGCACCGCGTTGAGAGTCTGTCAGCACCCACCGTCCTCATCAGTCACGACGGTGCCCGCGCGCATGACCCGTCGACGTATCTGAAGGACATCGCGATTCTGGAAGAAGCGGTGCGTGATGAGCCAGGGAATGCGCGCAATGTGTTCTATCTGGCGCAGAGCTACCGGGACGCCGGCCGAACGCTGGAATCACGGGCAACGTATGAGCGTCGCGCGGCAATGGGCGGCTGGGAAGAAGAAGTCTGGTATTCGTTGTTTCAGGTTGCAGTGCTGACCGAGCGGCTGGGCGAAGCACCGGACAGCGTGAGCGCCGCGTATCTGCGCGCTTTTCAGCAACGGCCATCGCGCGCCGAATCGCTGGTTGAACTGGCGCGCTTTCATCGGCTGCGCGGCCAACACGGTCTGGCCTATCTGTACGCCAAACACGCCAGCGAAATGGCGCAACCGCCGGACCGACTGTTTGTGGATCAGGCGAGCTATGCGTGGCGGGCGCTGGATGAGGTCGCGATCAGTGGCTTCTATGTCAGTACTTCTGAAGCGCGGGAAAGCGGCAAAAGGGCGTGTAACACGCTACTCGCAGCACCGTCGACCTTGCCGGTGTCAGAGCGCGAACGTGTCCTTAGAAACCAGAGTTTCTACGGTTCTTAGCGGAAAACAATCACCCCGTTCCCAAGTCAGACAAACATTTCCCGTTAGTGCCGCGACGCCTTGGTCCCAAGACGTGCGCTGGCATTCGTGGTGCGAGGCTCGCCGCTACCGCGTGCCAATGCACGGCGGTAGCAGGTAGGCCGGTGGGATAAACCAGCGCTCTATGGAACGTAGTTCACCACGATCGGGGTGTGACCGGTGATACCAATACCCACCCCAGTCGTGGCGATCGCCGCTGGGCTGTTCAATTCGCTGGCGGCGTAGACGGTTGACGTCCCGCTGACAACATTACATGATCCGCCACCAATGTCCGAACTGCCGTTACTGCCGCGAGTAATCGTGGTTGCAACAGCGCCCTTGGGGATGTAAACCAGTCGATCCGCGTTAGATCCCGTTGGTCCGTTGCGTGCCGCATAGACAGTGCCGGGCAAGCGAGAGGATGCGGTGTAGTACGCAGTGCCGGTGCAGTCCGCTGTCGTGTACTGAGCAGTGAACCCGGTGCCCAAAGTTCCGACACTCGACATACTCATCATGTAGCCCGTTGTCGAAATCAAGATCGTATTCGCAGCGATATCAATCGAAATTGGGTACAGTGGATTCGAGAAAGCGGAGCTGACCGTACCGTTGAACGACACCGAGTAGGCCCCAGTGCCTTTCGGGCCCGTCGGCCCGGTTGGCCCCGGCACTGTACTCGCGGCACCTGTGGCCCCAATAGGCCCCTGAATACCTTGAGCTCCAGTTGGGCCAGTTGCGCCTGCAGGCCCCGGTACCGTGCTGGCGGCTCCCGTTGCTCCAGTTGCGCCCTGAATGCC
>JAYWHV010000036.1:0-20949 GCA_043777615.1 Burkholderiales bacterium
CGCGAACACCTTTCGGTCAGCTTTGTGCCGCTTGAATATCGTGCCGAGCACTATGAGCTGTATCTGAAATACCAGCGCTTACGGCATCATGGCGGCGGAATGGACAGCGACAGCCGCGAACAGTATCAACACTTTCTCCTGCAAAGCCATGTCGAAACCCTGCTGGTGGAGTTTCGCGATGAGCGCCGACAACTGGTGATGATCAGCTTGATCGACGTGCTAGGTGACGGGCTCTCGGCCGTCTACACTTTCTACGACCCGTGCATCAAAGGCAGCCTCGGTACCTTCGGCGTCATGTGGCAAATTGAGCAGGCGAAATCGTTAGGTCTTGAATACGTCTATCTTGGATACTGGATTGGTGGCAGCGACAAGATGGCCTACAAAGCCAACTTTGCCCCCAATGAAGTTTTGTTGGACGGAATTTGGCAAGATCGAACAAATCAAGGCTGGCAACCGCGTCATAGAACTGCCGGGTGACTGGTTTCCAAGAAACAAAGAGAGCCTGGCCATATCTCGCCAGCCGTTGATTGCTTTGAGGTGCTCGTAGGTTGGAGTCAGCGCCTTGTGTGAAGTGAAACGGCTCGGTCTTTTTAGATTGCACTGGGCAACCCGATTGGCACGACGTGCATAACAAAGACACTCCCGTGCTCCAACTTGCGCCACTCGACGAGTTGGCCTGCCCGCAACACAGCTGCGTTCCACTTTGCGGTGGCTTCGAGCGCTTCAGCGTCCGAGCCGCGAACAAAGATAAATCGCATCGTCCGTCCGTCCCGCTTGAGCGTCAGCTCAGCACGCGGCCAATCCGAGGGTAAGCAGGGCGTAAACGACAGTGTCTCCGCGGATAGTTTGAGACCATAAATCGACTCAATCGCAGCACGATGCAACCACGCCGCTGCACCGGTATACCAGCTCCAGCCGCCGCGCCCGACGTAGGGTGCTTGCGTGTAGACGTCACCTGCCATGACGTATGGCTCAATTCCGTACGCTGCGCCGTACGTCGGCGCAACAGCACGGTGGGCGGGGCTGAGGTAAGTGAAGTAACGGTACGGCAGATCACTCATTCCTGCTGAATCCGGGTTCGTTGTTGCGAATTCGGCCTGCGCCATCAAGGCCCAAACCGCGCCATGTGAATACTGGCCACCGTTTTCGCGAACACCGGGCGGATACGCCTGAATGTAGCCGGCGCTTGGAACCGCGTTCGCCAGCGGCGGATCGAGCAGTCGAAGCAGGCCTGCTTCGCGATCCACAAGATGTGCCTCGACAGCTGCCAGCGCAGCACGCTGCTTGTCGGGCGGCGCGACGCCCGAGAGCACCGCCCAAGCCTGCGCAATCAAATCGATTTTCGCTTCCGGACTTCCGTGCGAGCCAAGCGGCTGACCGTCATCAAAGAAGGCACGCTTGTACCAGCTACCGTCCCACGCAGCGCCAAGCAGTGCGTTCTTCCAGCCAAAAGCAGCGTCCTGCCAACGCTCCGCACGCACCATTTCACCACGTGCTTTTGCGATGGGAACAAATTCAGCGACGAGTTTGCACAGGAACCAGCCGAGCCACACGGACTCGCCGCGGCCTTCATGACCGACACGGTTCATACCGTCGTTCCAATCGCCGCTGCCCATCAGCGGCAAGCCATGACTGCCTACGCGCAGGCTTCGATCAATGGCGCGTGCCGCGTGCTCATACACGGTCGCGGTGTCGCTGCTCATGGTCGGCGTGTAATAGGCGTCTTCAGCGCCGATGGGGATCGCAATGCCTTCAATAAACGGTACTGCTTCATCGAGTAAAGTCGCATCGCCTGTTGCGCGCAAATAGTGGGAGCAGGCGAAAGCAAGCCACAGCAAATCATCAGAGAAATGCGTTCGTACCCCTGCGCCACCAGGGGAATGCCACCAGTGCTGTACATCTCCCTCGGGATATTGACGCGACGCGCAGAGCACGATCTGATCGCGCAACATTCTTGGCGCGGTCCAGGCGAGCGCCATCGAATCCTGTAGCTGATCACGGTATCCCGTCGCTCCGCCAGCCTGATAGAAACCGGCTTTAGCCCACATCCGGCACGACACTGTTTGATACAGAAGCCAACGGTTGACCATCGCGTCAAACAGCGGATCAGGCGTTGTCACAGTTGTCGCTCCCAGCAATTCATCCCAGAAACTTCGCACTTGCTCAATACGGTCCAACGCGTTTGTTGCGCTGGCGGCTTCTACGACTTCCCGTGCCACCTTGGCGTTCGCGGCATAGCCAATCAGGAATACGCGCTCAATCGTTTCGCCTGCGCCCAGCACGATACGAGTCGAGAGCGCTGCACACGGGTCGAGTCCGACGCCGCTGGTCTGACCGAAGCGATCTGGCAACGTCAGCTGCCCCAAAGCGTCAAAGCATTCGCGGCGATCACACGTCCAGTCCACAAGCGCGTCAAGGGGGCTTGCAATGCTCAAGAAGGCGGTGCCATCACCAAAGCCGCCCGAACGCTCGCGTTGGGTCGACAGCAAGGCGGTAATCCTTTGCGCGCTCACGCCGACTTGATGTAGCGCCGTACGCACCGTATTGCGATCCGTCCTGTTGGCTCCCATCATCCATTCCATGAGCCCAATCAGACGTAGTCGCTGTGTTCGATGACCGCGATTGACAAGGCGCAGCCGTACCTGCTTCACGGAAGTTTTCAAATCAACGCACCAGGTCGCCGTCACCTCAAGCTCGGAACGATTGTGGCGGATCACGGTGTAGCCCTGACCGTGTGCGACGCGATAACGGGGAGTGTCGTCACTATGGAGGCAGGGAGAAACACCCCATGCCTGAAGCGTACTCAGATCTTGCAGTAAAAACCATTCTGATGGGGCGTCGGATACCGGATCGTTCGACCACGCGGTAAGCTGGTTCATGCGGCTATTCAGAGCCCACGTGTAACCACCTCCTGCCTCGGTGATCTGGGCACCAAATTCGTGATTGGAAAGAACATTCATCCAGGGGCGTGTGGGTGCAAGCGTCGCGTTCACGTCAAAGCGAAATTCGTTGGATGCTTCGGCGAACTCTCCTGTTGGCGGCGGCACGACGGCGGTAGTAAACGGCGTCACGGCCACCGCAGTCGACGACGCAAGGCGACGCCTGCCGAACGCCCGCTCATGTAGCTCGTTCCACTCATTGACATGATGTGTCAGCGGACGACCGTCGGCATTCAAGCGCGCCCGCGCCAAGTTCTGCAACGTGCTAAGTTCATCGTTCGAAATTTCATCAGCGCGCAACAAGTAGAAGCCCGTCACTGATGGGCTGCCAGCAGACAAATCCGCAGCGCTTTCAGCCACATAGCGTTCGCGGAGCGCGGCGATTTCGCGGTGCAGGGCAAGTTGATACGAAACCGGCTCAGTGTTTACCACCACGAGATCGCAGGCTACGCCGCCGCGCGACCAGACGCGCAACGCCTTGGTCAGCGTGCGAAGGAGCCCCAAGCCGTCGCTGATGCCCGCCGATACCAATATGATCGGACGATCGCCCGAGATACCAAAACGCCATAACAAGCGCCTGTCGCAAACGTCCGACAACGTTCCACTGTTATCAACGCCAACCACTCGCGTTTGCGGACGAGCGACGCTTTGCACGAGAGCGGTCGTTAACGTCTGGATCGCCGCCTGGTTTTCTGCTGTCAGACGCAGTGCGCGCAGGCGAATGCCTGTTAACGTTGCCGACATCATCGATGCACGTTTTACATGGCTGGGCTGTCGGTATTTGTCTATGACGGCGCGCAGCGTGCCACCGCTGTCAGAGGCTGCGGTGGCAAACGTCAACTGAGCGCGGGCGTTTGGCGCGATGCGAAGGCGCACGGCCATTGCACAGACCGGATCGAGACCGGTGTCGATTGTCACCGCAGGGTCGGCGATTGCGCTGTCGGGCTGAATGGGCGGGTCGTCAAACGCGGCAAGGGGACAGCTCGCCGTACGATTGCGCCCTAGCCAGCGCTGGCGATCGGCCTGTATGCGCACAGCGACGATTTGCGCGTCGCTTTCTGCGATGAAATGCGCGCATTGCAAACCGCGCTCAGTAGCCAGCCGCGCTTTGCGTTCAAACAGTAACGCCTGATGATGCGCCATCCACTCTGCGCGAACGAACAAATTGGTGAATGCGGGATGTGCCTCATCGGCGCGCGCGTCAGTAAGCGTTACATCGAATGCAGTTATCAACTCGATTTCAAGCACATGATCTGTGAGATTTTGCAGTTCTATCTGGCGAAATTCGATGTCATCTTCGGGGCTCACCCAGACCGTCGTGTGAGACTTCACGTCGTGCCATGCAGCTTCAAAGCAGACGCGGTCAGCGTGAAAAATAGCTGCATACCTTGCGGCTGCGTCACCCGCCGGATGTTGGGTAACTGACGCGAACCGCGGATGGAACTGCGGTCGGTCGCTCGGTGTCTCACTGTCATTCCATCGCAGGTAGATAAAGCTGCCGAAGCTGTCGCGTAGAGCGTCATCTCGCGATCGCGTGATTCCAGTCTGCCCCCAGCGACTGGTGCCGGCACCGTTGGCGCGCAGCGTTACGCTGTAGCGCCCATTGGACAGCACATGTGTGGGTTCGACAGCCACCGTTCCTGGCAATACGTCCCTCAACAAACTCGGTGCACGCATTTGCAGCAACTGCGTCGGCAGCCCCGTGGGCGCTGTGTACAGGCGTGACACCTCGCGCGGAGCTCGCTCGTGCAGCAAAGACGCCACCGACTCGATGTGCGCATTGGCCATGCCCCAGCGCTGCGCTGGTGCGCCAAGCAGCACATTGGCAAGCGCGACGATCGTCATCCCCTGATGGTGCGCCATGAAAGTAGTCACTGGAGTGAACGCCGTCTTGCCGCTTTGTCGTGAGGGCGAAAAATCCAGCGCTTCGATGAAGCCGTAACGTCCGCGAGCCGCGAGCTTTTCCAGCGCTTCAAAGTTGCGCACGGCATGGTGCGGCGCGATCTGTGTCGCAATCGCTGTCGCATAGGGCGCTATGACCAATTCGTCCAGCGGCGTGCGGCGCAGCGCCAGCCGCGGCACGCCTTGCGGCGCATACTGGTAAGCAAGTGTTTCGTCCTGTCCTGCATAAGCTGACTCGGAAATGCCCCACGGAACGCCCTGCGAAGCGGCGAAGGCAATCTGCTCGCGTAGCGCTGCCTTGCAGGCGTCGCGCAGCACGCTGCTGTAAGGCTCGTCCAGCATCAGGCTTGGCATTAAATACTCAAACATCGAGCCCGACCACGAACGCAGTCCAGCGACGGCGCCTATCGCGTAAAACGGCCGTCCGAGCGAGGGCCAGTGTCGCGTTGGAACGTCTCCCTTGGCAATTGCGAGGAGGCTGGTAAGACGCGATTCCGACGCCAGCAAATCGTAAAAGGATGCATCAAGTTGTTGTTCGGCCACGCGAAAGCCGATGTGGAACAGATGCCGTTTACGATGGTATAGAAACTTGAAATCGGCCTGCCAGGCAAGCTCGTCGAAGGCTTCGGCAAGCCCTTGTAGCCGAAGTGCAGCACCTGCCTCGCCTTTCGCGGCAAACACTTTTGCATCAAGCATCGCGGAGCGCAGCGTCGCCAGGTGATCGGCAAGGCACCAGGTCAGCTGTTCGTAGCGCGTCGCCCTGACAAGCGGGTCGTGCTGAAGGTCAGTGGCCGAGAGCACGACCAATTCGCTGGCAGCGTCATCAATCAGCTTCTCGGCAACAACTGAGTCCCTCGCGTATTCGGCCAGTGGCTCCTCCAAGGCAATCAGCCTCGAAATCGCAGAATCATTTGCGATCAGATGCTGCAATGGCGCGAGGCGAAGTCGTGACGCCGCAATTGCCCGCTTTGGCGCGCTCTGGTCAAGGGGAGCCTTCGCCAACTCTGCGCAGGCTTGCGCGACTGCAAGCAAGTGTCCACTCAAGTTTCCGCTGTCTACTGTCGACACGTACATCGGCGAAAGCGGAGCGGCAGTTTGCGTGTCATACCAGTTCAGGAAGTGCCCACGATAACGCTGCATCCTCGCGAGCGTTGCCACCGTAGACTCCATGCGCGCGAGCATTTCCTCGGTGCCGATCCAGCCGAACTGGCGTGCGCAGGCTGTGCTCAAAAGGTACAGGCCAATATTCGTTGGCGACGTTCGGTGCGCCACCATGTCACTTGGTACTAACTGTAAATTGTCGGGCGGCAAGTGGTTATCCCCTGCAACCACACACCGCTCAAAAAGGCGCCATGTGTCTCTCGCTACGCCGTTCAGGTAAGCCTGATCGGTTAGCGGCAGGTCAGCATCGGTAGCCGGCGCGCAATGGCGACTCACCCACCAGATCCATATCGGCGCCGCCGCCCACATGAGGCATAGCAAAAGCGACAGCCAAGGATGCATCGTGCCCGCGGCAAGAAGTACGGCGAGCAGCGTCATCGACACGAAAGGCAGGCTCCAGTGCGTTCGGATCAGCGCGCTGATACTGGTTTTGGCCGAGGCTTGTGCGGCGGCGGCGGTGGTCCATTGCAGCAAGTGGCGATGGCTGACAAGCATGCGGTAGAGCGAGCGCGCAATGGCGTCCACGGCCATCAGCGACGCGTGCAGAAGCATCGCCAAATGCCATAGCCCGCCCCAAAGCGCTCGCGCCAGATCTGTGGCAGCCTGCCAGTAAAAGTGGCGCAGGGCAACATCGTCGCGGCTCGGCGCAAATCCCGCAACTGAGCCCATTACCGGCCCCGCCAAGAACGCAGCAAGCACCAGCGCGAGTGCGGCCCAGGCCGACACCACATTGGTCGCGAGTGCGAGCACGAGCAACGCCAACGACATCGGCGCGACCAATGAACGGCGCAAATTGTCAAAAATTTTCCATCGGTTGATCGCGCGAAGCGGATAGGGTTTGCTCCCGAACAAGGGCGCGAACATTGACCCGAGCAAAATCGGCAGTAACTGCCAGTCACCACGCGTCCAGCGATGCACACGCGACGCCGCAACGTCGGCATGGGTCGGCGCATCTTCAATCACTGTAATGTCAGTCACAGCAGCGCAGCGAGCGATGGCACCCTCAAGCAAATCGTGGCTGAGCACCTGACCCTCGGGCAGTCGGCGACTCAAGACGGCATGCATGGCACGCACGTTGAGAAGGCCTTTGCCGGTGAATGTGCCCTCATTGAACAGATCCTGATACACCTCGGAGCTCGCCGCGCTGTAAGGGTCGATTCCGCACTGACCGGCAAATAGCCAGTGATAGAGCGTGAAATTCTTGGGTGCGGGAAGTGGCGTGACCACGCGTGGCTGCAGGATGCCATAGCCCCGGACAACGCTGGTGCCCAATGCGTCGAGCTGTGGTTGATTTTGCGGATGAGCGGCAACACCCACCAGTTCGCGCAGGCGTCCGGGTGGCAACTGGGTGTCGCTGTCCAGCGTCACGATGTACTGCGTATCGTTAGCGACGAGCGATAGCAGTCCCAGATCAATGAATGCCCCTCGCGAACTTTCGGCGAGCGCGGCTACCAGCACCTCCAGCTTGCCTCGCTTTCGTTCCCAGCCGATCCAGCGCTGCTCAGTTTCGCTGAACCGACGATTTCTGTGTAACAGGATGAAGCGTGGACACGATGCATCAGTTCCTGGATACCGCCGGTTGAGTTCACTCATCTGTGCCGTCGCAGCGTCGAGCAGCGCCTGATCGCCATCGACATGCTCGGTGTCGGCATCCGTCCAATCGCTGAGGAGCGCGAACTGCGCGTTTCTTTCAGGGTTGGCGAGGTAGTGCAATTGGAGCTGATGCACCAGCGAGCGGGTCGAATCTGCGCTGGTAAGCATCGCCGGAACGACCACCAGCACCCGATGTTCTTCAGGAATCCCGTCGATGAATGCAAAACGAGGCAGGTGTTGTGGTCGCGCAGATTCGCTGATCAAGCGATTAATGACGGCAACAACGGCCTCTGATGCCGGAAATATCATCAGAACGAAGGCAAACCACGCCACCCATGCGGACGCGTCTGCGCCGGTCAATTGAATGTCGTGATGCTGCAATATCCACGTCATCAACGCATAAGCGGTGACGAGTAACGTCCCCAAATAGAAGGGTAGCGCGAACCGGCACAGCAGATCTTTCAATCGGACGGAAGCGCTTTCCTGCAGATTAAGCCTGCGCAACAGGGCTGGCCTGCCTGCACCGAATAACCAGTAACCGGCTACGGCTGCGCTCTGCGACTCAGCAGTGTCTGTCTGCATCATGCTGAGCAGCACGCGCGCTACCGACAATTCGCTGCGACCGTCGACTCTTGCCAGTCTCTCCAGGCCGTGAAGTGTCTGATCCCGCGTGCCGGCGTCTTCGGCCGAAAATGTGGTTGACATGAGCATGAGTCGCATCAGAGCGCTCGACTGCCCCACAATGTCTGGCCAATCGGCATCCCCAATCGCACGCAGCGAGGTCACCGCGTTACTAACGCTCAGATTGTCGGCCGCTTGCTCAATGCTTTGCTCTGAGTGCACCGTTGCCACATCTGGCAGCACCGCGTGCAGCCAGTCCCGATAGCGCGTCGTATCTGCCGAATCGCCCGTAGTTCGGCGGTACTGAAGCCGCTGGCCCATCTGGCCGAGAAAAACCCGGCCGACGCCGCGGCGATTGAGCAACGCGAGCAACTCATCGAGCTCACTCAACTTATAACTGTCGATACGGTCACAACACAGGTTCGCGACTTCACGCGCTGCCTTGTTACTCGCGACGCGCTCCGCAAGTCGGCGCAAGTTCTCGATGAGCACCACGCGAAGCGTTGTCGGCAGCGCCCACATTTCGCTTAGGTTCAGCTCGCGGGTCTCCTGGTATGCCGCCAAAAACTGGATAAGCAGGTCGTCGTCAAAAGCACCGTCTGTGTGGGCAACGAACGCCCATGCCACGCCGTAAACGCGTGGCAGACCTGCAAGTGGATCATCCAAAAGCATCGGCAGCGAGCGAAAGTAACTCCGCGGCAGCCCGTCGTGAATCTCCTTTAGCTGCGCATCGATAAGGTGGAAGTTATCGAGTAACCATTCCGCCGCCGGGCTGATGTCGTACCCGGTGGAGGCCTGCATACCGATGTAGCTATGCATCTCGCGCAGCGTGCGGATGTTGCTTTGAAGGCGCGGAAAAAATGTCGCGGAACGTGAATTCGCAGGCGCTGCGCGATGAGTTTCGCCGAGGCTACGACCGTGTTGCGCAAACCGCTGTGGCCCGAATATCTCTGAACGTATCGGCGGTTCGAGCGCGCCACGGGCGCTGTCCAGTATCGAAATCAGCGATGGTGTTGCCGCCGGAATGAGGCGCAGCAGCGCAGGTCGGGACACGGCCTACAGCGCTAGCGAAGCGAGTCCGATAATGACTGCGATCAAAACGAGCGTCGTCACAAAACGACCGGAAAAATAGCCGTGCATCAACTCAGCACCCCGTTGCAAGGCAAAGAGCGATCCGCTGCGTCGTCTGCAAACGAACAGGTGTTCCCCGAGCGCCAGGTTCTCCACCGAAGTTGCGCTTGAACTGTCAGCAAACGACGCAGTGCGCCACGTGGCCGGGGTCATGGATTGAGTGTTCATAAAAATCTCCACCTGCCTGGCCCTGGGGCCACGCCGCTACATGTTGATGGCCTGCCGTTTTCGACGGCTTTGAATCCAGATGCGGCATGTCTGCGAACCCGATGTCGCACAAGTCGCAACCGACTGTCACAATGGTAGGCGCGCGCTCTTCGATCGTCTATCGGACGACAGCGCGCGTTGTGTAAGGCCTGTCCTACGGTGCGACGGGCGTGCGCTTATATTTTGGAATGACCTCTACACCTATGCCGCGATAGCCTGTAAAGCGGCATGATTCGCTGAACATGGGTTCGCCACTCACGCGGTAATCATGCTGGAATCCATCATCACCCAAACGGCTGAACGCGAAATCAAGAAACGGCTCACGGGCGGCAATCTTTGACTGAAGCGCAAGGCGCTCAGCTTCGTTCCAGCCGGTGTCCGGGCAATCAACTGGTTTTCCAAGAAACGCGCTCATTCGAATGCCCAGCATTTCAAGCACTGGGCCGGAAACGGTGGTGAAGTCACCACTTTCGTTTTGCTCCCAGTACCAGTCAGACGCGAGCGCCGTGAGACCACGAAACCGTGCTTCGCTCTCCGCGAGCTGCATCGTTCGTTCTTTGACCGTTCGCTCCAGCAAGCTGTTGTGACACTCGATTGCTTTGTGGCAAAGTCGAATTTCAAGTATGTTGTGGATACGGGTTTTGACCTCTATCAAATCGAACGGTTTGCTGATGAAATCCCTGGCACCGGCTTGCAGTGCGCGCAACTTCTGGCCTCGCTCTGCCGTAAGCACGATGACGGAGAGGTGTGAATCACCACCTTGCTGTTTGAGCGCCTCCAACACCTGAATTCCGTCCATGCCCGGCATTTTCAGATCCAGGAGAATCAGGTCGTAGTGATTTTTCGCATGCCGTTCGCAGACTTGCAGCGGATCTGTCGTTGACGCTACGTTGCGGTACCCCGCCTCCGCTAACAGCGCCTCAAGCGAGTGCACGTTCGCCGCCTGATCATCCACGATCAGCACACTCGCGTTAAGAATTTCTGACTCTGTGATCATTACCCGTTCTCCCTGTTCGTGATAGCCATTGACATTGCCGCAGCTTTTTAAAACTTCAGCGCTTCCTCCAGTGCTTTAATGCGTTCGTTGATCTGTAGTATTTGGTGAATTTTTCGGAACATTCACTGTATGCCTGATCAATTCGTATGCTTCCCGGATCAGCGTTGCGCCCTGACTGACAGCGCCTCCAAACCCGGTAAAACTCCATGACCCAACTCCCGTGGCGCCGTTTTTTGGAGCGGCGATGGGTGGAGGGCAAACTTTGTGTGTCCGACTGCCTTGCGAGTGCCTGAATGTGTGTAGCAGTCGTGAAAAGCGGACTGTGGCCCACAGTCCAACTTCCAGTCGCTGCAGCGAGAAGATATGCTGTGCCACCAGTCTAGAAGGCGCTCATCAGAAAGTCTGTTCGCCAGCGTACATATAGCCGCAAATATTTCACGCGGTAGGAGAAGAACTACGTTGCGAAGCGCGACCGTCCGATAGCGGTGCTTGTAATCCCTTTCCATAATTCGTCATCAGTTGACCGTCACAAATCCAGGAAAAGGATCCAAACCATGAACACAATCCAACATTGCAAAACCGCTGTCGCTATCGCCCTGATGTGCGTCGCGTCGGGCTCGTTTGCGGCCACCATGTCCAAGGCTGATTACTCCGCCGGAAAAGACCGCATCAAGGCGGATTACAAAACCGCAAAGACGTCGTGCGACAAGTCAACCGCTAACGCAAAGGACATCTGTGTTCAAGAGGCCAAAGGCAAAGAAAAAGTTGCGCTTGCCGAGCTGGAGTTCAACTACACCGGAAAAGCCAAGGACGGCAATAAAGTAGCTGTTGCGATGGCAGATTCGACGTACGCTGTCGCCAAAGAAGTGTGCGACGACAAGTCGGGCCAGGCCAAAAATCTGTGCAGGACCGAAGCCAAAGCCACGCATACCAAGGCGCTGGCTGATGCAAAGCTGACCAAGAAAGTGGTTGCTGCCAAAACAGAGGCGGTTGAGGACAAGACTGATGCCAACTACAAAGTTGCAATGGAGAAGTGCGACGCGCTCGCCGGCGATCCCAAAGCGGAATGTGTCAAGGCTGCAAAGGCTCGCTACAACAAGACCTGATCTTCCCCAGATCTGACCCCTTGCAACCCGATGTCAGCGCGAGCTGCATCGGGTTCTTCATTTTTGCGCTCATCTCACTGCTCCTCGAAACAAATACTGGAAGATTTCACTATGACCTATCAAAGCGTGAATCCGTACGATGGCACCACCATCAAAACTTTCGCCACTTTCACCGACACCGAACTTGAAGTTTCACTGGCCAGGGCAGCGAAATGTTTCGATGTATGGCGGCGAGTGAGCTTCGCGCATCGCGGTGCCATTGCGGGTAAGGCGGCAGCGATTCTGCGGGCACGGGTTGATGAATTCGCACGCTTGATTACGCTTGAAATGGGTAAACGCATTGATGAGGCGAAAGGTGAGGTTTTGCTAAGCGCAGCGATTATCGATTACTACGCCAAGAATGCAGAATCGTTTTTGGTTCCAGTGCATCTCACACCAAAGGAGGGCGAAGCCGATGTTGAGAGCTCGCCCATCGGCGTGCTCTTTGGCGTTCAGCCGTGGAACTTTCCGTACTATCAACTGGCCCGGTTTGCTGCGCCGAACCTGATGGCGGGTAACGTGGTGATGGTGAAGCACGCCGCGAGTGTGCCGCAGTGCGCAATTGCCTTCGAGCAGTTGTGGGCTGACGCAGGCGCACCCGCAGGCGCGTATACGAACTTGCGCATTTCTCATGAGCAGGCCAACACGGTCATTGATGATCGGCGCGTAAAGGGCGTTGCGCTCACCGGCAGTGTGGAGGCAGGAAAAATTGTCGCGGCTCGTGCGGGGCAAAATTTGAAGAAAGCAACGATGGAGCTGGGCGGCGCCGACGCGTTCATCGTGCTCGAGGATGCAGAGGTCAACAAGGCTGTTGAGTGCGCCGTGCAGGCCCGAATGGCCAACACCGGGCAGAGTTGTGTCGCGGGCAAGCGCTTCATCATTGTTGAAAAAGTAGCCGACGAATTCATTGCAAAATTCAAGACTGCGTTCGAAGCCTTTGTGCCGGGTGATCCCATGGACAGCGCGACTGCGCTCGGCCCATTGTCATCTGAAAGCGCGCTCATCAAGTTGCTTGAGCAGGTGGACCGCGCCACTGCGGGCGGTGCGACCCTGCTTACGGGCGGGAAGCGGATCACTAGAGCCGGCGCGTTTATGCAGCCCACGATCCTGACTGATGTCACGCGCGACAATCCGGCGTTCCGCGAAGAATTTTTTGGCCCGGTCGCCATGGTTTTTAGAGTGCAGGACGAGGATGCGGCGGTGGCATTGGCCAACGATTCGGACTTCGGTCTGGGCGGCTCCGTTTTCACCCAGGACATTGAGCGCGGCAGGCGTTTGGCTAGCCGGATCGAAAGCGGCATGGTGTTTATCAATCAGCCGACAGGTTCATCGCCTGAGCTCCCGTTCGGAGGTATCAAGGATTCCGGTTTTGGACGCGAGCTGGGCGGGCAGGGAATCCAGGAGTTTGTTAACAAAAAGCTGGTGCGCGTCGCGTCGACTGACTCGGTGGCGTAACTTCTCCTGCGGTCCGTCGCGGCCGTCCCTCCCTTTCTTGCCGCGAAACCAGGATCACTCATGCTCGCTCAGTCATCACTCCCAATCGATGCGGTTCCAACCGTTCACCACATACCAGTGGGGGTACCCGACCATCTGGCGCTCGCATTCACGAAGATGCTGCGCATCATCGCCGATACTTTTTTTGCCAAGCGCTACGGTCACCGCGCCATCGTGCTCGAAACGGTGGCGGCTGTGCCGGGCATGGTGGGGGCAACGGCGACGCATTTGCGCTGCCTGCGGCGAATGGTCGATGACGACGGCTGGATTCGCACGCTGATGGAAGAGGCGGAGAACGAACGCATGCATTTGATGACGTTTATCGAGATTGCCAAACCGACGTTTTTTGAACGGATCGTGATCATGCTGGTGCAGTGGATTTTCTACGTCGGCTTCTTTTTGATTTATCTGGTGTCAGCACGCACCGCCCATCGCATCGTTGGTTACTTTGAGGAAGAGGCGGTCATCAGCTACACCTTCTACCTGCAAGAGATTGACGAAGGCCGTTCGGCGAATGCGCCCGCGCCAGCTCTAGCCAGGCACTACTGGAAACTTCCGGACGATGCGACGCTCCGTGATGTGGTGCTCGTCGTGAGAGCGGACGAAGCACATCATCGCGACATCAATCACGGTTTTGCCAGCACATTGTCCGGCCTGCCGCATAATCGCGCGAAAGCAGCGCCCTATCCGCCGCATGCCGATAGCCTTCGGCGGGATGCTTGACGGGTTCAAACCCGGATCGCCGGTAATTAATGTTTCTCAACAGCTTTGTGCTGTAACGCCCATTAAAGTTGGGATTACCAGGCGTTTTAAAGGTAATCGACTTTGACACCAATACCGCTATAGCCCCATAGCGGTGGGGATTGCAGCCAAAAGCCGAAGAATAGTTCGAGTTGTCGTAGCGCTTCACTACTTGCGACATGAGCTTACGCAGGAGCTGCGAAGCGCTTTCAGCGTCTTTCTGCGCTGCGGCGCCAACACCGTCGCCGTGGCCGCCTACTGCGGCGGCGTATCCCGGAAATGGATCGCCCGCTCAACCAGACTCACCATCCCACCTGCCGCATTGATGGTCAACGGATGTGCCGTCGCCCCTTCACGCGGCGAGATGTAGGCTGCCATTTCGCGCGCACACTCCAGTTGGTGCTCGGTCGCCGTGGCGAGCAGCGCAACCAGCAAATTCTCGAGCGCGATGATGCGGGCATGCAACTGCGTTTGCTCGGCCTGCAACTGCCCGAAAGCGGCAGCCTCAGACGGCACCGGTGTGCTCACTACGGGGGAAGCTGCGTGATGTTGCTTTGCCACTTCTGCTGGCGTTTTCCAAAGTCCGGTCGGGCACGCTTCTTCCGTTACGGAGGCGGGCGAATTCAAATCAGGGCGGTAGAAAGGTAAATATTTTTTAAGCAAAGTAGAGCTCGGTTTCGCGATGGTGTGACTGTCGCGAGCTTCCGGTTACATGAGTTGCGGCGCAGACTGCCGACCAGAACGGCGATTTGGTAGTGAATGGTCATGATGTGTGCTGCGCCTTATTGGGGGTTTGAGCTTGCGAAGGCAGTCCCAGGTGACTGCATCGGCGCACATCAGTCTCTGCCGCGGTCGTCACCGTGTCTGTGCGCTGGCGAACACTACTGAATTGCCGGTACTCCCGGGCGCGCCGTTCTGCGCTTCTGGATGCACCTTGAATATCGCGCGGTGTGCGGTATTTCCCGTTAGGACGGCGACCTGTCGCGGATTGGGATAGCACCGCCCAATTGCGCTCGTTCATCCTTATGTGCCTCCCACGCGCTGCTGAAGCGTGATGTGTCAACAACGGCGATTCACCGTTGCTATGTTAGCTAGCGTACATACAGAGGCGCTAATTGGCCGTAACATGGCGGGTTGTTCAACGCAACTTAACGAGCGTATGCTGCCGTCTGGCGTCGCCTCGGAGAGCACTGATGGTCACTGCCGAAGTCCGAAATCAAAATCATGTGCTGGCCGTCGTCCCCGCCGATGACTGGAAACGTCTTGCGGAGCATCTTGAGCCTGTGACCTGGTCCCTCGGGCAGGTGCTCTACGAGTCGGGTGCGACCATGCAGCACATGTACTTTCCGACGACTGCAATCATTTCGTTACTGTATGTGATGGAAAACGGCTCGTCGGCGGAGATTGCCGTGGTTGGCAACGAGGGTCTGGTCGGCGTATCGCTCTTCATGGGCGGTGAGTCGACGCCCAGCCGCGCGGTGGTTCAAAGCGCCGGACTGGGCTTCAGGATCGAAGCAAAAATCATGAAGGACGAGTTCAACAAAGCGGGCCCGGTCATGCACGTGCTGCTGCGCTACACGCAGGCGCTCATCACTCAGATGGCACAGACGGCGGTGTGCAATCGCCACCATTCGCTTGACCAGCAACTCTGTCGCTGGCTGTTGCTGAGCCTGGATCGCCTGCGCGGGCCTGAATTGCTGATGACGCAGGAGCTGATCGCAAACATGCTGGGCGTTCGACGCGAGGGTGTCACGGAGGCGGCGATGCAGCTTCAGGCCGCGGGCATCATCCAGTATTCGCGCGGCAGGATTACCGTGCTTGATCGACCGGCGCTTGAGCGTCGCACCTGCGAGTGCTACGCGGTGGTCAAGAAGGAATACGACCGCTTGCTGCCCCCGGAGCTTGCGACGTAGTCGAAGGCTGGCGCTGAAGTTCCGACAGGGTTTGACCGGCATGGCGTCGTTGCTGATCGCGTGCGCAACGTGAGACTTAGCCGCGTTCCGGGCGAGCATTGCGCAATCCGTTTTGTTTGAATTTCGAAGTCTCCGAGCGTTTCGAGAACTGCGACGTGACCCGAAAGCTCATTACAGCTTTTGCCTACAAGCGCCATTGAATTGGGGCTACCGGTCGAATGGCTTGGTTATCGACTTTTAGCGAATAGGCTCCATACCCCAAGTGCAGTGGGCGTTACCTGAAAAAGCTGTACTAACCCTTCACCCTCCAGCCGGAACGTAGGAGCGCGCCCACAACCAGCAGCGGTAGCCGCCGATAGTCGGAGTTTGACCCTCGCAAGAACATCATGTCTTGAATCAACAATCGAGGCGTCATGAATTCGTTGTCCTGCAGTCATTCCGTCATGTCTGATCCGCCGCAGAATCTATTACTGGCTGCGCTACCTGCTGAAACGCTAGCGCGCTGGCTGCCGTACCTGGAGTGCATTGATTTGCCCGCAGGAAAAGTGCTGTGTGAATCAAGCTGCCGGACGACGTATGCCTATTTTCCGACGACGGCGGTCATTTCGCTGTTATGCATCACCGAGGAGGGTGGCACGTCCGAGGTTGCCGTCGTTGGCGACGATGGTGTGGTCGGCGTATCGATGATCATGGGCGGCACCACGATGCTCAATCGCGCTGTGGTGCAAAGCTCGGGGCTTGGCTTTCGGCTGCCTTCGCTTTTGGTGACCGCAGAAATGGAGCGGGCAGGTCCCTCCCTACAGCTCATGCTGCGCTACACCCAATCACTGATCACTCAGGTCATGCAAATCGCGGCATGCAATCGTCATCACACCATCGCCCAGCAGCTCGCCAGGCGGCTGCTAACCGCCCTGGACACCTCCCCCAACGGTGAGGTTGCGATGACTCAGGAGGGCGTGGCGAGCCTCCTCGGCGTGCGTCGTGAAGGCGTCACCACGGCTGCCCTGAAACTGCAGCGAGCTGGGGTGATCCGCTATCAACGCGGTCATATTTTTGTGCTCGATCGCGACAGCCTCGAAACGCACACGTGCGAGTGTTACGCCGCCCTCACCAAGGAACATAAGCGCCTGCTACCGATGCTCGTATCGACGCGACGGTTGGCTCCGATGGCGATTGCCGCATAGCGACACCGGAGCAGGGCGGCGCGGCAACGCCCGCCCTGCGAATCCGCGCCCAACACTGTTCCGGGTTGTACAGTTCGAAGGAAATTCCTGCTTATGTGCGCTCGCACACTGTTTTGCTGCGTTGCAAGCCTCAGACTCGGATGCACTGCCCAGGTACTGCGGCAGTGCGCCGCAACTCTCTCGCCCGATCCATACTGGCGATCCGGCGCTCCCGAATGTCACGCAGCACCTACCGGAGCGCCATTTTGGCAATCGTTGAGAATCATTTGATCGAGCGCCTGCCGCGCAAAGATCGTTCACGGCTACTCGCCCTGTGCGAGCAGGTCCCGCTGGTACTTGCGGACGTGCTGTGCGACCCCGGCAAACCAATGCGCCACGTTTACTTTCCGACCGAGGGCTTCGTTTCGATGGTCGCTGTGGTGGAAGGAAGCCCTGGCGTAGAGGTTGGAATGGTCGGCCGTGAGGGCATGCTCGGCGCGCACATGGCGCTTGGCGTCGACACTGCGCCGCTGCATGCGCTGGTCCAGGGGGCGGGCAGCGCCAGACGCATCGAAGCTAAGGCCTTTCGCACAGAGCTCGCGCAAAACGTCGCGCTACAGCAGGGCGTGAATCGCTATCTCTATGTGTTGCTGTCGCAGTTGGCAACTTCAGCCGCATGTCTGCGCTTTCACATGATCGGCCCGCGTCTGGCGCGTTGGCTCTTGATGAGCGAGGACCGCGCGCACTCACAAAGCTTTCACGTGACGCAAGAATTTTTGGCTTATATGCTCGGCGTCCGCCGGGTCGGAATCACTGCGGCGGCCGGCATCTTTCAACGCGCGGGTTTGATCGAATATCGTCGCGGTGAGCTGACGGTCCTTGACCGCAGCGGACTGGAGGCTGCGGCATGCAGCTGCTATGCAACGGATCGGGCGGGGTACGACAAACTGTTTTAGACACCGAAGAGTAGGACGTTGCTCACACCCGAAGGCGGCTATCACCGATAGGACGATTGCCGCCGACCAACGAGCATACGGACTTACCCATCTGAGGCGTCGAGCATGAAAATCGAACCCCAAAGCAGCACTGACCTGATCGAGCTTGCGAAGCGCATTGATGGCATCAACATCGTGATGCTGACTACGCTCGATCCAGACGGTTCACTTGTAAGCCGCCCGATGTCACCTATCGAAATGGATGCAACCGGCGCAATCTGGTTTTTCACAGACCTGCGCTCGGAGAAAATCGAACACCTGCGTGTGGTCAACGTCGCATTTATGCACGAGGGCAGCGCGACCTACGTGTCGATCGCTGGCCGGGGTGAAATTCACGCCGAACCAGCGCACATCAAACAACTGTGGACGCCATTTGCACGACCATGGTTTCCGGATGGACCTGAGTCAACCAACATCGCGCTACTTAAATTCGTGCCGGAGACGGCTGAATATTGGGACGCATCAAGCAGCAGGATGGCGCGCATGTTCGCGCTGGCCGCATCAATCGTTACCAGCAAGCCGATCGGAGTTGGCGAGCATGACACGCTAACTGATCTCTCGCACGCGCACTAAAAAATTTTTCCCGGCGGTAGCGACTGAAGCAATTCAGAGCGCCGCGCACACCTCACCTCCCCTCACCACAACATCCAAAAAAAAGGATAAACCATGACACATAAACTATTCATCTCCGCTCTGTTGGCCTCACTCTCATTGACGTTAGCTGCGTGTGACCGTCCCGCCCCAACAGTCGTCACCGTGCCCGGCCCAACGGTCGCAGTCCCTGGCCCTGTGGGCCCTCAGGGCGCAACCGGTAACACTGGCAATACGGGTAGCACCGGCAGCACGGGTAGTTCTGGTAGTCCAGGCACGACCGGAAGCACTGGCGCAACCGGCATGCCCGGTACCGACGGCGTAAAGGGCGAGCCTGGCAAAACAGGCGACAGCACGACCGTGATCATCACGCCACCACCAAAGCAATAACAACGTCACTTCACACAAAGGAGAAATACCATGAGTCTTGGAACCATATTACTGATCGTTCTTTTACTGTTACTGGTCGGAGCCATTCCGAGCTGGGGACATAGCAAGAGCTGGGGCTACGGGCCAAGCGGCGGAATCGGCCTGGTCGTGCTTGTGGTGATTGTCCTCATGATCATGGGCCGCATCTAGCGGATCGGATCAACGTGAAAGCCTTTCGAGCACGGGCAGTCTTGGTAGGTCGCGCAATAGCGTCTTCCCTGATCTACCTGGCGCTCGCAGGCTGCAGCGAAGTGGCGCGTCACCCGTTTTCGGCGGGGGTCGGCAGCAACCCCACTTTGCCGCCTCCGAATCAAACACTGATTCCGACGGTAAACATTGCGCCAGCGAAACCGTGGCCGAACGGTTTGATTCCGACCCCTGCGGCAGGGACGAAAGTTGCTGCCTTTGCGAGCGGGCTGGATCATCCTCGGTGGATGTACGTGCTGCCCAATGGGGATGTTCTTATCGCCGAAACAAACGCGCCGCCCAAGCCCGATGACGGAAACGGCATTAAAGGCTGGGTGATGGGCATCGTCATGAAGCGGGCAGGCGCCGCAACGGTGAGTGCGAACCGGATATCGCTTTTGCGCGATACCGACGGCGACGGCATCGCTGACTTTCGCTCGGTGCTCATTGACAGTCTCAATTCACCTTTCGGCATGGCCCTGATTGGCGGAAACTTATATGTCGCAAATACCGATGCCGTGCTGCGTTTTCTGTACGTCACTGGTGACACCAAGATTAACGGCTCGGGCACAAAGATTGTTGATTTGCCGGGTGGCCCGATTAATCATCACTGGACGAAAAACCTGATTGCCAGCGAAGATGGAACCAGGCTTTACGCGACCGTCGGCTCGAACAGCAACGTCGGCGAACGCGGCATGGACGCTGAAGCCGGGCGTGCAGCGATTTGGGAGATCGACCTCAAACGCGGAACGCATCGCGTATTCGCGTCCGGTCTGCGCAATCCCAACGGGATGGCGTGGGAGCCGCAACGCAACACACTGTGGACAGTGGTGAACGAACGCGATGAACTGGGCAGTGATCTCGTTCCCGATTATTTGACGTCGGTACGGGACGGTGCGTTTTACGGTTGGCCTTACAGCTACTACGGGCAGCATGTTGATGCGCGTGTCAAGCCGCAGCAACCGGAGCTAGTTGCCAAAGCGGTGTCGCCAGACTTTGCATTGGGTTCGCACACGGCATCGCTGGGACTCGCGTATTCCACGGGCAACAAGCTGCCGGCAGCGTTCGCCAACGGTATGTTTATCGGCCAACACGGTTCTTGGAACCGTCGACCGCACAGCGGTTACAAAGTGATTTTTGTTCCCTTCGAAAACGGTGGTGCAGCGGGTGCGCCAATTGACGTGCTGACTGGCTTTTTAAGCAGCGAAGGCAAAGCACATGGTCGACCGGTTGGTGTAGCGCTCGACAAAACGGGAGCACTCCTTGTGGCCGACGATGTTGGCAACGTCATCTGGCGTGTCAGCGCTGCGAAATGACTAGGGAGCGCTGAACGCGATGCGGCGCCACTGGCTTCACCTGCTTGCCTGCGCGCTAGTGTTGCTGGGAGGCTGTAGCAGTCTCCCAGTTTTCCACCCCGATATTCTCCGCAGCGCTGCGGCACCGAGCTCGCCGCTGCAAATTCAGAGCGCGCGCGGGCTGCTGTCGGCAGCGCAAAGCAGAGCCGTGCTTGCTCGACTGAAAGCGCGCGGCACGCCAACAGATATTTTTGACCGTCATCTTGCACTCGAAGAAGCTATCGTCGGCAGTCCTTTGACTACGGGCAACGACGTGCGATTATTGCAGGACGGTCCCGCGACCTACGAGGCGATGTTTGCGGCGATTTCAGCTGCAGCAGATCACATCAACATGGAAACCTACCTGCTGGAAGACGACGAGGTAGGCCAGCGGTTTGCGCAGGCGC
>JAYWHV010000037.1:0-20795 GCA_043777615.1 Burkholderiales bacterium
ACGCGCGCATCATGCACCGTCTGCTGAGCCAGCGCGCATCGCAACACGACGCCGTGCTCGCCACGTTGGGATTGCTGCAATCACAAAGCACCCAGAGTCAGGATGGCGAGCGCCGCTTGTCGTCGGTGTATCCGCAGGTCATTGCCGTTGAAAAGCACGCGCCGGGCACGCCGTGGCCGAACTTTACGAACGAACTTGACGCCGCTGAAAAAACATCACGCACCGCGTCCCGTCCGGCGCTCGGGCCAGTGTTGTTTCAGCAGGGCCGTTACTGGATGGCGCTCGCCGCCACGCCCAATAGTTACGCGCTGCAAATCGACGCCCGCGCGATGGTGCCGTGGAGCGAGTGGCCATTCTTGAACGAAGGCCGCGACAGCGCCGTGCGTGTCACGCTCGACCACGCGGGGCAGTCGCTGACCTTGCAACCGGGGCAAATTTTTGACGCGCGCTCGCGCTTCGATTTTCGCAAGCGTCTTGCCACCGATAGCCAACCGTTCGACGTTGTCGTCACGCGCTGTGTGAGCTGGGCGGAGCTGCCTTGGCTGTGGATGATCGCGTGGGTGCTCGGCACCGGGCTGCTGCTCGCCGCGCTCGCCACACTCGTGCACCAGCGTCGTGAGCGCGCACGTGCGCAAGAACTGCTGCGACTCGGTCAGGTCGCGCGCCTCAACACACTCGGCGAACTCGCCGCCGGCATGGCGCACGAACTCAATCAACCGCTCACCGCGGTTCTGGCCAATACGCAGGCGGCGCTGCGACTGCTCAATGAGTGACAACCCGAAATCAACACTGCGCAAACTGCGATGCAACGCGCGAGCGAGCAGGCGCGCCGTGCGTCTGACGTGCTGACGCGCCTGCGCCGCACGGTTGAGCGCCCGGACGCGCGGGCCGAGCGCGTTCGTGTGTCCCTAAACGACGCTGTGCGCGACGCGCTGTATCTGCTGGAGCCCAAATGCCGCGAGCATCGCGTAACCGCGGAAATTGTCAGCGAACGCGATGTTGAAGTGCTGGCTGACCCCGTCGCGATGGAGCAAATCATCCACAATCTCGTGACTAACGCACTGCACGCGTTAGATCAAATCGATGCCAGCGAACGACGCGTCATATTCACCGTTTCGCAAACGGAAACACACGGCGAACTGCGCGTCGCCGACAACGGGCCAGGCATCGCGCCGGACGCCCTGCCGCGACTGTTCGACCCATTCTTCTCAACGCGCAGCGTCGCCGGTGGGCTGGGCCTCGGCTTGAGCGTGTGCGAATCGCTGGTCACCAATATGGACGGCCACATCAGCGCGCAGAACCGCTCGCCACGCGGCGCAGAATTCATCGTCACGCTGCCGCTGGCAACGAACACGGAGCGCAACGCGTGAGCACCGCACAATCCCTCTCGCCCCTCATCCACCTCATCGACGACGACGCAGCCGTCCGCGAGGGCCTCGCGCTGCTCATCAGCACAGTCGGCCTGCGCGTACAAACCTGGGCCGCGCCCGAAGTCTTCATGCGCGAATTCGACCGCGCCAGCATCGGCGCCATCGTGCTCGACGTGCGCATGCCTGGCATCAGCGGCCTCACCGTGCTCGACACGCTTGTGCGCGAGGGCGTCGATCAGCCCATCATCATGCTCACCGGCCACGGCACAGTAGAAATGTGCCGCCGCGCATTCAAATCTGGCGCCGCCGAATTCCTGGAAAAGCCAGTCGACGACGAAGCGCTGCTGGAAGCCCTGCAAAGCGCCGTGCGCCAACACGTACGCTCCCGCGAGCGCAACAACGCCGACCGCGAAGCCCGCGACCGTTACGCTCTGCTTTCAGAACGAGAACGCGAAGTGCTCGGCCTCATCGTAGCGGGCTTGACCAACAAGGAAATCGGCCGTGCACTCACGCTCTCACCACGCACGGTGGAGACACATCGCGCGAATCTGTTTGCTAAGCTGGAAGTGGAATCGCTCGCCGTGTTGATTCGGCGATTTGCGGGGTTGGTGGAGGCTGGGTAGAAAGTCACGTGTATCGACGCGCTGCCAACAACGTGCGCAGGGAAAATTTATGATTTCCTACCCGCTTAAGAGTCATTTGATCTTGCCATAGCTGTACGCTCTCGAGATAGACATCAATCAAACGTCGAGGCAACGTGAATTTGACAACTTACGAGCGATCCGGGCGGGCACTGTACGAAGGTTTGGCCGAGGTGGTTGCCAACATTCTCAAGGCTGCTATCGCTCAGGATCCGCGATTAGGGCCGCAACAGTTTCAGCAGCGGGCGAAGGAACCGTCATCACTTCGGCAAAAACTTAAGAACGCTCGCGCGTTAGACGACGCTGCAATCGAGCCATTGGCCAAAGACCTCGCGGGCGCTAGAGTTATTTTCTACTCAAACACCGATGTTGGTCGGTTTCAATCTTCCGGCATCATAAGTGAGAATTTTGAGGTGGACTGGAGTCGCACGAAGTTTCACCACACAAGTGCAGAAGACCCGAAGGCTACCGAACTATTCGATTCAAATAACTATGTTGTTCGTCTAAAGGATGAGCGCACAAAACTTCCTGAATACGCTCGCTTCGCAGGCCTGTGGTGTGAAATACAAGTTCAAACCACCTTGAATCACGCTTGGGCGGAAATGGCCCATGACACCATTTATAAGAAACCCAAGCTCTCTGCGTTTGGGGTTGATCTCATGGAGGGAATCGAATTGCGCATGAAAACCATCATGCGCGATTATCTCGCTCCTGCTGGCTATGCCTTTCAGAAAGTACTCGGTGACTTTGACCGGCTAGCAGCTGGTCAGACTCTATTTGACCAAGGCATCATTGCTGCCGTTGAGAAAGCAGTTGATAACAATGAACTGCATGAGACATTAGAGAAGATCTACAGCTCCGTACTTCCGCACTGCGAAGTCGATGATTCAAATGCAAAGGACATACTCAACTGTGTTGCTTTAGGAGTAGTGCGCGCCAGAAAGACGAAGGTACGAGTGATCGATACTCCTTTCGGCAACTTTCCAGGAAAAGCTGTAGAGGATGTCTGCAAGGCTGCTGCAGAAATCATCAGATACCTTCGGTTCGTAAACATAGAACACACTTTCAAGGTCATCTTCGAGCTCTACGCGGGTGCCGTTGCTGACAATGAAAAGAAACTTTGGATCGCACTCGCCGAACAAGTGGCGACGAACGATCTGAACGTCTGGCAACAAGCTGGGCCGTTAATACAAGAGAAATTAGTAGCTCGCATCCAAAGCATGTCTGCCCAGGAGAGGCAGAAACTTAAGCCGCTCATACTCGCGATGATGAAGAAAGTATTCTCCGCAGACTTAGAAGGCACGACATGGAATTTCGACAGCGTCACTCTACATCGCGGCGCCATTACGCCGAGTGACACCGTCCGCCAAATGCGGAGGGCCGCCCTGCAGATTGTGCATTCATATGATGCTGCGTCGCAAGACAATCCGGATCGTCGTGAATTGATCGATGTATACACAGCTGCAATGGCAATGCCGCATGTCCCGCGCTCTCAGAATCACGACTTAGCAGAGATTGTTTTCGAAAATTCAGCCGAGATAATTCGCCGATTTGCAGGTCAAGTCGAAAATTGGTCATATGAGCAGCGACAAAAAACTGAGCACAACTTGCTTTGGCAATATCGCCATTACGGCAGTCGACCACAATCTCACGAGACAAGCGACCACACCGAGCGCGCCAGACTCGCGATGGTCTCAGCTATCTTGGCATTCCGAGATCGAGTCAACTCGGACGAAGATTTCACGACTTACAAACTGCTAGTCGGATACGAATCAGTTTTTCGCCCCGCTTGGGACAACGCTGAGTTCGACGATGAAGAAATAGAGGCTTATCGCAACCGACAGGTTGACGAACTTATCGCTACGATATCAAAAAATGATGGCGTCAAATGGTTGAATACGATCCGGAAGTGCGCTGCAACTGAGTCGAACGATCTCGCCACTTTTCCACCGTTTGACGCATTCCTCGAAAAACTTGCACATGCGCATCCGAAGCTGGTACTCGGCTACTTTTCTCAACTAAATGATCGGTTGGCAAAATTTCTTCCCGCGCTACTTCGAGGGTTGGGTGATACCCAACAATGGAGCGATGCCGAAGCATTGCTCCGTAAGTGGATAGCGGCGCGACAGTATCTGTCAAATATCGGTTGGGCAGTCGGGTCAGTTAACGGGATCTCCGCAAGTCTGGTTCGCGACCTTCTACAAGCGGCCATTGACAACGATGACAAGGACACTGCGCTCAGCATCATCTGTTCGATTGCGGCGCGAGACAACAAAGGTAATGCAGTGGCGCTTAGGCAGGAGTTTCTGGATGCGGTCACTTTTATGTCCAGCCGCAATGATTTGCGGTGGACACGCGCTTGGTGGTCAATCAGGAAAGAGTCGCCACTGATGGCTTCATTGCGTCAGCAGGACTTAGGACAGCTGATCGACGCACTTGTGAGCGTTGATGATGTGGATTCGAATCTCGAGAGATTTTTAACGAGCGCTGCCAAGCGTTTCCCCGATTTAGTAGTTTCTTATTTTGGACAGAGGCTCGAAAAGCATTTCAGCAAAAGCACCAACGACTCATATCGCCCAATACCTTACAGCTTAGATCGTGTGAGGCCAGTCTTGCTTACCGCTCCTAAGTTGATCGTGCAGTCCGCACGAAAATGGTTTGACTCACACCCCGAGCTATTTAGGTTCTACGGCGGGAAGTTTGTGCATTCCGTTTTCCCTGAATTTCATTCTGATCTCGAGGCAGAACTGCGGGTCTACGCGATTTCTGGAAAATTAGATGACGCGCGATTTGTAGTTCAAATTCTGCAGACGTACAGTGGGGAGGATGCTCTTCAATCGCTTTGCAAAGACATCATCGCCCAGATGCCGCAAGATGACCAGTTGCTAGAAAGTATTGAGTGCGCCTTAATGCCGTCTGGCATAACGTCTGGTGAGTTTGGACGCGTCAAGCGTTTAAAGCACTATCGAGCTTCCTTGACTGATTGGGCTAGTGACCCTCGAGAACCAGTTCAAAGTTTTGCCTTGAGACTGTTACCTAGTGTGGACAACACTATCGCAACCGAACAACGTCGTGGTGAGGAAAGCCTCGCGCTAAGAAAGCTGGAGTACGATAAGCCCAGCCCCTCCATTGGCGAGGAAAAGGGTTAGCGACTGTTGTGAGTGGCTCGCCGCTCACGTCTGCGAATACCAGCCACCCGCGCTATCGTCTACCCCCCGAAACGCCCCAACCCGCCCACCGGTTGTGTTTGACCCGGGGCATGCGGACACAAGGAAATCTCCATGCTTGGACTGCTTCCTACTGTTGACCCGGATGGGTTGCTTGAATTTTCTGTGTTGTATAACGACCACTCTTCGAAGCCTGTGTCGAAGCAGTTTGGTGGTGTGGCGCGGAAGATTTCGCGGATGCTTAAGACCGTGTGTCACGCCAAGTCCACGGCGCTAGTGATCCGCAATGGCTGGTCAGCTATCGCTGGACGCTGATTTTTCACATGGGCGGCGTTCATGCTTCACGCGTCGTGACTAAAGCAAGTGGGCTGGGTTGACGACCCGGCGATTCTGACGATTTCAGAGGTGCCGAATTTCGAACCTCAAACGCAGGCTACGATCTAATGACTTTTCGCTGTGGGGCCTATTTCAAAAGGGCTGCCGATCAATTTTTATGGAAATCAAGTTTCCGTAATTTGGCTCGATAGCCCATCTTCCGCAACGTATTGCTGAGCGCGAAGAGCATCAGCAGGCCATCGTCAACACCTTTCCGGCCGGGCTTCCATGTCGTGAAAACGCGTTGGACGTAATCCTCGATGGTCTCGGGATCGGTGTGATCGACGATCAGCGTGAAAAGTTGGGCGCCAGTTTCGCTTTCCAGCTGACGCGCTGCGTCGATATTTGCTCGCGCTCGGCCGGGGTCAGACGCCCGGACATGTCGGCGATGAAGCCCTGCGACGCGGGCACCGGCATCGTGCCTGATCTGTCGTTCGTTTGTTGCGCCATCGCCGATGGTCAGAGCGAGGCGTGCGCTTGTGCTTTAAAAACGACAGCGATACAGAGAAAGAGCAGTGGCCCAAAAAATCGCTCAGTACAGGCCGCGACCACGCGCCATGAGCCGCGTCAAGCCGAGCATTGCATCGGTGAACGGCATCGCAATGCCAACCTTTTGTCCGATCTCGCGAACCGACGCTACGAGTGCGTCAAGTTCCACCCCTTTGCTCGCTTCAACGTCTTGAAGCATGGAGGTCTTCATGGCGCCGAGCTTCCGCGTGACGTCATGCCGCGCTTCCGGCGTTTGCTCAATCGGGATGCCGATTTTGTTGCCTATGTCCTGTGCTTCGCGCATCACGTTGGAGCAAAAGTCGCGCGTCAGTTCGTCGTCAAGAATTTTGTCGGTCGTCGCGCCGGTGAGAGCGGAAACAGGATTCATCGTCATGTTGCCCCAGAGCTTGAACCAGACGTCGCGCTGAATATCCGTGCTCGACTCGGGTTCGAAGCCAGCACCGATCAGCGTTTCGTGCAGCGCCTGGATTCGTGCGGACGCCCCACCACCCGGCTCGCCGATGATAAGTCGCTGACCCATCTTGTGGCGAATTACGCCTGGCGAATCGACACTGCATGCGGCATGCACGACGCAGCCGATCACGTTGGCTGCCGGGATGCTCGCGGCGATTTCGCCGGTGGGATCAATCGTCGCGAGCTGCGTTCCCGCGAGCGGGCGATCCGCTCTATCAAAGAACCACCAGGGAACGCCATTCATTGCCGTCAGCACGACGGTGTTCGGACTGATCAGTGACTTGACGGACAACGCAGCGTCGCGCAACCCCGGCGCTTTCACCGCGATGATCAGCAGGTCGGGTGTGTCGAGTTCGCTCGCAGTCGCAGCGGCTTTCACCGACACAGATAATGTCTCGCCGCCAGTAACGAGTTGCAAACCATTCGCCTGAATCGCCGCCAGCGTCGAGCCGCGCGCAAGCACGCTCACCGCATGTCCCGCCTTCGCGAGCTTCACGCCCATCCAGCCGCCGATGGCACCCGCGCCCACAACACATACTTTCATGACAACCGCCTGCCTGACCTAAACAAACTGAAAATCAATGGTGCCGAACGCAGCGCCATAGTCAACGCTGAACCTGTCGCCCGCCACGGCGAGCACAGGCCGCGTGAACGACCCCGCGAGCAGAATTTCACCCGCGATCAGTGATTCGCCATGCACTGACAACTTGGTCGCGAGCCATGCAATGCCAATCGCCGGATGCCCGAGCACGCCCGCCGCGAGTCCCGTTTCTTCAACGACGCCGTTCTTCGACATGATCGCTCCCGTCCAGCGCAAATCGAGCGTGTCGGGCTTCACGCGCTGCGTTCCGAGAACGATGCCCGCATTCGCAGCGTTGTCTGAAATCGTGTCGAACACGCGGCGCATGATCTTTGTCGTCCGATCTTGCCGTTCGATACGCGCATCGATGATTTCGATGGCGGGGACGACGTACTCGGTCGCACTAAGCACCTCTTCAAGCGTGACGTTCGCGCCACGCAAATCGCGATTGAGCACGAAGGCCAACTCCACTTCCACCATCGGCGCGATGAAGCGCTTGAACGGGATGTCTCCCGCAGCGAAGACCATGTCATCAAGCAACGCGCCGAAATCCGGCTCGGTGATCTGTGCGGCCATTTGCATGGCGCGTGAGGTCAAACCAATTTTGTGACCAACGACCTTTCGACCGGCGGCACACTTCCTCGCTACCCACGCTTTTTGTATCGCGTAACCATCGTCCACCGTCATCTCGGGGTAACGACGCGAGAAGTGTTCGACTGGTTGGCGGATGCGCTCTGCGTTGTCGAGTTCGGCGGCGAGTATGTCAATCGTTTGTGTGGACAACGCCATTATTGACCCGGGCTTTTCGCGTGATGAGTCATCGCAGCTGCCGTGCCGTAGTTATCCTTGAAGTGTTGCGGCACCCGCTCATCAAACCCGAGCGCAACACGGCGCACTTCCGCGCTGTCGGCGGGTTGATGGCCAACAGGCTCGGTCAACGCTGATGCGCGCGGTATCGGCCCGGCGACCACCCGACTCGACAAACGCCCCAGCTCCGTAATCTCAATTTCCACCAGATCGCCGACATCGACTGACCGTGAATGACATGGCGTTCCCGTAAGAATCACGTCACCGGGCATCAGCGTGATGTGTCGCGCAATGTCTGCGACCATGTAATGCGGCCCCCAGATCATCTCTTCGCCAATCTTTGCTTCCTGCACCAGCAATCCGTTGCGATAGGTACGCAGCGTCTGCTCCAGAATATTGATGCCGCTGACGATCCCCGGCCCGATGGGCAGCATGCCGTCGGCCCCCTTCACACGCAGCATCGAGCCCTGGTCCGTATCGCGAAAGTTTTGCAGGCCCATGTCGAGCGCAGGCGCGAAGCCCAGCATGTAATCCCATGCTTCATCCGGCGTGACGTTGCGGCAGACTTTGCCGATGATGACCGCGTACTCGCCTTCGTAATTGAGGTACTTGCAGTCAGCGGGTTTCACCATTTCGCCGCCGTGATAATTGATCGCGGTGGGTGGTTTGGTGAAGTATGTTGGCGTGAGCGTCGGTACCGGGTTGTTACGCGTCTCGACGCCGCGTGAGCTGTACGACAGATGCACGCAGATGATCTTCGTTGGCTCGCACGGTGCCAGATGCTGAACGGTAGCAAGCGCGAAGGAGCGTCCGTCATCAAGGAGAATGGTCGATGCGTCCTCTTCAACCGTTCCCCAATATGCGCTGCCGCCAACGAGCACGCGACGACGCTCAACGCGCGGGCCGGAGAGGATTTTCGGTAACGGGCTGGGTGTTGCTACGCTCATACTTTGTCCTGTTGAGGTTCGACATCGAACCACATGTGAATATTGCCGGTTCCGCGCGCGTTCTCATAGTCCGATAGCGTCGTGCCCGCCGCTTTGCAATCGCGCGCGCCTAATGCGCCGATCATTTGCAGATAATGCCCGCCGAATCCTTCCCAGGGAATCTTCCTGAACTTGCTGTCCCATTGATCGAGAATCGATGCGTGATTTCCTGCCTGCATAAGCGCGATGGCCTCCTTGTCCAGCGCAATGTTTTCCGGACTTGAGACGTTGCTCTCGTGATAAATGCGGGGATGCTTTTGCACCCAGTCAATCTGGTTGAACTTGTGGCTCAACGCGCCGGATGCGAGCAACACGACACGCTGGCTGTTGGGCGCAACACTGCGGGCAATCGCCTCGGCGATCACACTGCCGGATTCGACAAAGTGATGCGGCTGACAGTTCTGGCAGTTGCTCACTGATAGGACGCGTTCCCCTCGGGCCAATTTGTTGGCCACGTTGATCGTTGCGTAATGTCTCGGCAGATCGTGGTCGTACACCGCTTTCGACATCACGCCGCGTTCGACCGCCACCGTTTCGATCAGGCCCGCGAGCTCCGGGTTGCCCTGATAGTTGTAAGCCTGCCCGTAGAGATACCAGGGCATTTCATCCGAGATGTAGCTGCCGCGATGCACCCGCCCACCGTCGATCAGGTGATAGCCCGTGGTGAACCAGTGCGTGTCAAAAATGATGAGCGTGTCGGGCTTGACGGCGTCGATTTTTGCGCGAAGGCGATCGTAACCAGGGATCAGATCCGAGTCTGCTCCGTTGCCCATTTTGATGCGAAATTCGTCGCTCTGAAAAAGGCCTGGATGATGCGACACCAACGCCGCGCCTACTATTTTTCCCATGAAAACACCTTCGACTATCGATGAGAAAAGCTTGGAACAAACGGCTTCTTCGGTATAACGACGTCCTTGATGTCGCAGAAAAATTCAAAACTCCAGTCGCCGCCCTCGCGTCCGTTGCCAGAGCGTTTGCAGCCCCCGAACGGTGCCGCGAGATCGCGGATTCCGAAACTGTTGACCCAGATAAAGCCCGTGCGTACCTGCTCTGCAACAGCCTTCGCATGGGGCTCCGCGCCGTAGCAGACACCACCGAGCCCGTAGTCTGTCCCGTTCGCCATGGCGATGAGTTCAGCGTTCGTTGAAAAGGTCTGCAAGGTCAGCACGGGGCCGAAGACCTCGTTCTGCACAATTTCGGAATCCTGCGCAACGTCCGTCAGCATCGTCGGCTGAAAGTACAGCGCGCCAAAAGGATGCGGCTCGCCGCCCCAAAGCACCGTAGCGCCCGCTGCTTTCGCGCGTTCGACGAATGCCTTGATGCGCTCGTGCTGTCTTGGGTGAATGACCGGGCCAACTTCCGTTGCAGGATCGCGTGGATCGCCAACTGTGAGCTTGTCGACCACGCGACGCATGCTGGCAACGAACGCATCACGGACACGCTCGTGCACGAGAAAGCGCGTCCCCGCGAGGCACACCTGCGTCGCGTTGCGATACATCAGTGCGCCGCAAGCCGCAGCCGCATCAACGTCGGCATCTTCGAGCACAATGAACGGTGATTTGCCCCCGAGTTCAAGGCTGCATGGCACCAGATTCTGCGCGGCTGCACCAGCGATCAATTTTGCGGTGGGCACCGATCCTGTAAACGAAATTCTCGCCAGCCGCGGATCGGCCACCAGCGCAGCGCCCGTCACCGCACCGCTGCCCTGAACGATGTTCACGACGCCGGGTGGCAAACCCGCCGCATGCGCGCAATCAGCGAGCAACGAGCACGTCAACGGCGCCCATTCTGGCGGCTTGATCACGACCGTGTTTCCCGACGCCAGCGCGGGGCCGAGCTTCCATGTCGTCAACATCAGCGGCGCATTCCACGGCGTGATGATGGCGCACACGCCGGCCGGATCATGCTTCACATAGTGTGTCGCCTGATCGGTGACAATCTGGTGATCCTGCAACGTCAACGCATGATCTGCAAAGTACGTCAGGTTCAGCATCGCGCGCGGAGCCACGCCGTGTTGCATACGCGAGAGGAGCACGCCCGCGTCGTTCGACTCAACTTCGCAGAAGGCGTCTTTGCGCTTGCCAATTTCCACTGCGAACGCATCCAGATAGTCGCGCCGCACGGCCGCTGTGAACTTCGACCACGCGGGAAAAGCGTTGCTTGCAGCGGTCACTGCATTCGCGACCTGCTCGGGTGTCGCTTGGGCAATTTGGCCCAGCACGCGCTGATCAATCGGCGAGAAAAGCTCGAAAGTTTCTGGCGAACCTACGCGTTCGCCATTGATGTAATGAAGTGGCGAAACAGCATGCCCCGCAACATTCAGCGCGACATGGCTCACAGCGGCAATCCCTTACCTGGATTCATGATGCCTTGCGGATCGAGCGCCTGCTTGATCGCGCGCATCATGTTGAGTTCCACCGGAGACTTGTAGCGTGCCGCCTCTCCACGACGCAGCACGCCGAGGCCATGCTCGGCCGATACCGAGCCGCCATGCGCGTGCACTGCGTCATGGGTGATGCGATTGATCGCGCCTTCGATAGTGACGAAGTCCTCGCCCACCGTCCCTTTCGGCGGCGATACGTTGTAGTGCAAATTTCCGTCGCCCAGATGTCCAAACACTATCATCCGCACGCCGGGGAAATGCCTCGCGATCTCTGCATTGGTACTGGACACGAAATCTGCTGTGCGCGAGATTGGTACCGCAATATCGTGCTTGATGTTTTTGCCCGCGCGCTGCTGCGCTTCGGTCATGTGATCACGCAGGCTCCAGAACTCAGCCGATTGCGTAAGATTCGCAGCAATCGCAGCATCGGTCACGAGGCCCGACTCAAACGCCGACTCGAGCAGCGTTTCCAGTGCGGCACGGCCACTCGCTTCGCTCTCGCCATCCGAGAGTTCAATCAACACAGCATGCGTGTCGCGCGTAGAAAGTGGCCAGCGCAGCTGCGGCAATTGCTCACCCAGGAGCTCGATGCATGGCGGCGTGAGTGCCTCGAACGCACTGAGCCGCGCGCCCAGTTTGTTCTGGGCAAGCTCAAGCAGTCGCAGGCCATCGTGCAAGTCTTTTACCGCTGCCCATGCCGTGATTTTGGCGGCGGGCAATGGGAACACTTTTAGCGTTGCAGCGGTGATCACACCGAGCGTGCCTTCTGCGCCGATGAACAGATCACGCAAGTCGTAGCCCGTATTGTCCTTGCGCAGACCGCGCAGGCCATTCCAGATTTCGCCCTGTGCCGTGACCACTTCAACGCCGAGACACAGCTCGCGCGCGTTGCCATAGCGCAGTACCGCGACGCCGCCCGCATTGCTCGACAGATTGCCGCCGATCATGCATGAACCTTCCGCGCCGAGCGACAGCGGAAACAGTTTGCCTTTTTCACGCGCGAGCTCCTGCACCGTTTGCAGAATGCAGCCCGCTTCCACCGTGATCGTGTTGTTCGGCAAATCAACTTCGCGCACCCGGTTCATGCGCGCTAACGAGAGTACCAGCGCCTGGCCGGATTCGTCCGGCACCGATGCGCCGGACATGCCGGTGTTGCCGCCCTGCGGCACGATAGGCACCTTGTTCGCGACGCACCAGCGAACGACAGCGGCCACATCCTCCGTGGTGTCGGGCTGCGCCACCGCAATCGCCTTCCCAAACCAGCGCTTGCGCCAGTCGGTGGTGAACGGCTGCATGTCGGCGGCGTCAGTGATAAGCTTTCCGCTGAAAGCGACGCGAAGGTCCTGCATAAAGCTTTCCCGATCAGGCGTCAGCAGAGAAGCCAATTGCCTTGACCAGCGGCGCCCAGCGATCAGTGTCGGCCTTAAGCATCGCCGCGAGCTCAGCGGGTGATGACGATTGCGCCTCCAGGCCGAACGTCGCGAGTCCATCGGTGAATTCTTTTGACGCGATGGCTTCGCGACAGGCCGCATTCATTTTTTGCACCACATCCGCGGGCGTTTTGGCGACGGTGTAGAGACCGAACCATTCGCTGAATGCGAAGTCTTTCAGCCCCTGCTCGGTGTAAGTTGGGATCGTCGGTGCGAACTTGTTGCGCTTCGCGCCGGAGGTGGCCAGGAGACGCGCTTTGCCACCCGGGAGGTGCTGCATGATGTCGCCAACCGGCGCGGACACAGCAGTCAAGTTGCCACCGATCATTTCCAGAAGCGCGGGCTGCGAGCCGCGATAGGGCGCGTGCTTGAAGTCAACACCGGTTGCGCGCCCAAGCAGGGCACCGATGAAATGCGGCACCGATCCCGCAGCCGGCGAGCCGAAATTGGCCATGTTCGGATTAGCTTTGCACCATGTCACAAATTCATTCACATTGGTCACACTGGCCGGCACGGCGGGGCCAACCGCGAGACCAAAATCGAACACGGCCGCGAGTGAAACCGGCACCACGTCGTTGACCGGATCGTAGGACAGCTTTTTGTAAATATGCGGATAAATGCCGAGCATCGACATCGGCGTTTGCATCAGCGTCGTGCCGTCAGGCGTCAACGACTTCATCGACTGAATCACGATCTGACCGCCCGCACCGGTGCGGTTTTCCACCAGCGTGTTCTTTGCGTACGTCCCGCGCAACTTCTCCGCGAGACGGCGGCACGTGGTGTCCGACGTACCGCCGGGCGGAAAACCTGTCACCACCTTGAGCGTGTCGATGGCTTGCGCCTCTGCACGCAGCACAAATCCCATGGACGACAGCGCGGCCAGAGCCACACTACTTTGCACAAATTCACGACGATTGACGGACATGGTGTCTCCCTAAAGTGACTTTTTTGGATGGATTCTGTAGTGCTGAAACGTATATTCGGTTAATATGTTAACTACATTCTGGATTCGCTGCAAGCGATGCAATCAACCTCTAATCAGACAGCGCAGATGATCGGTGACACGGCTTTGAGCGTCAATGGCAATTGCGCGGCGGGCGACGCGGTGAGCACGCATCGGCGGCATCTTGCGCTTGAGCTCCTCGCCACGCGCGAGCGTTTTATGCAGCACTTCCGCCCTGTGCTGACGAAACATGACGTGACCGAGCAGCAGTGGCGCGTGATACGCGCGCTGGCCGCGAACGGCGAAATGGAGCCTGGTGAAATCACGAAGCGATGCGTCATCCTCAAACCCAGTTTGACCGGCATCCTGAGTCGTATGGAAGAGTTCGGCTGGATCAAGCGACAGAGTCACGCCGACGATCTGCGCCGCAGCGTAGTGCGCCTGACCACGAGCGGAAATGCCCTGCACCGAAAGATTGGTCGCGAGGTTGAGGCCACGCATGCAACTATTGTCAACGCACTCGGTTCAGATGAATTTGAGGCGCTGCACGCGGCGCTGGATCGGTTTAATGAGGCGATGGATCGGTTGGGGTAGTAGCCTCGCTCAAACTGTGTAGCCCACGTTTGATGTGCCGGGAAAATTCGCGGCTAGAAGCTCCGGAGCGGAGGCTAACGCGACGCCAACCTTGACGCCGCCAGTGCCCGAATCGCACCCTCGTCCAGTCGCGCGAGACGCCCCGAGGTGAAAACCCGCGCACCCATGCGAGTGTAGAAGCCAAGACCATTGTCGTTGGAGGCATTGACTATCCAGTCGATGCGTGCGCAACCATTTGTTAACGCCTCGCCACAGAGTGAGCTGAGTAGTGCTTCACCAACGCCCGCTTTTCGGTGCGCCAAATCGACGTACAAGTCATCAAGCCAGATGCCGGGACGCACGAGAAAGGAGGAGAAGATCGCGTGGTAGGTGGCCATGCCGACGACTTCGCCGTCACGCATGGCCAGGATTGCCTTGACGCGGGGATTCGCGGAAAACAGCTCGTCCCCCAGATTGCCCAAATTCGCGCGCAGGTTGGCACGCGCGCCATCGAAGTCTGCTTTTGCCTGGAGCAAGCGCAGCAGCTCAGGAAGTTGTGCGCGGGTGACAGGCGCAACGGCGATCATGGGTGATCCGTCGAAAGCTTTGCGTTCGCGATCTTGTTTCCAAACAATCGGTTGACAAGTGATACGGCCTGTCGGCCAAGATGTATAGCTATCAGCAGATCCGACGTCAACAATTCCTCATTAATGGTTTGACTAACGACGCCGAGTTGCGCGTGCCGACGGTTGCGGCCCTGCGCATCGTGGCCGTGAATTCGGTGTCGGACAGGCTCAGCGAGCTCGGCTGCACCTGAACAGACCGCGTCCGCGAGCTTCGCAGTGGCACCGATGGCTGAAAAGAAAACGACGGCGATGCGTGGCATTCGGAAAAATTGACAACAGAAACTTATTAGTAGTTCTAGCAGCGCTGGCGTGGAGACTGTTGAAAAAACCGCATGCAAGCCCGCGCGCCTTGCGCGCTTGTAACATCAGGTCTCACTGCCCACTTCTGTCTTTGTCGCTATGCCAATCTTCCCCGATCCCCGCGAAACTCGCTTCCCCGCCGAACGCGAAGCCGATCTTTTCTCGCGTCTGAGTAAGCAGATCGCTCACGCAAAAACGGCAACAACCGCCTTTGCGAAATCGCTGGTAAACGTCGATCCAGCAACTGTAACCTCGCGTGCCGCCCTAGCAAAACTCCCCGTAATCCGCAAGAGCGAATTACTTGAGCAGCAGCAGGCGTCGCGTGCGGCGAAAGGTGATCCATTCGGCGGTTACTCGGCATTGGGATTTGCCGGATGGAACGCGCACGCGGCCAAAGCTGCGCGGGTCTTCGCTTCCCCCGGTCCGATTTATGAGCCGGAGGGTCATGGCTCGACGGCTTACGCGCGCACCGCGCGAGCGCTTTACGCGGCGGGCTTTCGCGCGGGCGATCTGGTGCACAACACGTTCAGTTATCAGATGACGCCGGGCGGATGGATCATGGATGCGGGTGCTGTGGCGTTGGGTTGCACGGTGTTTCCGGCGGGCGTGGGCAACACCGAGCAGCAGATCGCTGCGATGCTGGATTTGCAGCCGACCGCGTACACCGGCACGCCGTCGTTCCTTCGTATTCTTCTGGAGAAAGCGGACGAGCTGGGCACGCCGATCACGAGTCTGCAACGCGCGTCGGTGTCGGGCGAATACTTCCCGCCGCAGTTGCGCGAATCGCTCAAAGCGCGAGGCATCATCGGCACGCAAACTTACGCGACGGCAGACCTGGGCCTCATCGCGTACGAAGCGCCGGACGCGAGCGGCAACGTGCAGGGCATGGTGATTGATGAGGATTTGATCGTCGAGATCGTACGCCCCGGCACCGGCGATCCGGTCCCGGAAGGCGAGGTAGGCGAGATCGTGGTGACGACGTTCAATCCGGACTATCCGTTGATCCGGTTTGGCACGGGCGATTTGTCGGCGGTGCTGTCCGGCCCCTGCCCCACGGGCCGAACCAACATGCGCATCAAGGGCTGGATGGGCCGCGCGGATCAGACGGCGAAAGTGAAGGGCATGTTCGTGCATCCGTCGCAGGTCGCGGAGGTCGGCAAACGCTTTCCAGAGCTCGGTCGTGTGCGCCTTGTCATCACGAATCCTGATCAGAAGGACGCGATGGCGCTTCATGCCGAATGTGCATCGCCAAACGATGATCTCCGGGCCAAAATAGCTGCAGCTTTACGTGACGTGACGAAGCTCGGCGGCGACGTGGTTTTCACGGCAGCAGACTCGCTGGCGAACGACGGCAAAGTGATTGATGACGCGCGAAAGTTTGACGTTTCGTAGACGATCAGCTTTTTTACAGAACCGCCATTCCATATGGGCTAGGTGCGCTTTTGTTTGCAAGTCGACTTAAGGCGTTTTTGACGTTTACCCCAGATTCATTCGGGGGATTCTTGAAAAAGCCATTCACCCCAGGAACTCTTGAATGACCGCCGCAACGAAAGCCCAACCGTGGCCCGCCGATGTCACACTTGAACGCGACGGCATTCGCCTCGAACCGCTCTCGATTTCTCATGAGATGGGCATCGCAAACGCCGCTGCCGACGGCGAGCTTTGGAATATTCGCGTCACGTCGGTGCCCGAGCCGCAGGAGACACGCGCCTACATCGAAACGACGGTCCAACAACGTGCCGAGGGCAGTCGATTCGCGTTTGCGGTGATCGACATCGCGTCGAACAAAGTGATCGGCAGTACGAGTTATCACGACATCGGACCGGCGATCACGCGCGTAGAAATCGGCTGGACCTGGTACGCGAAATCGTATCAGCGCAGCGGGGTCAACACACTGTGCAAGCTCATGCTCATGCAGCATGCGTTCGAGACCATGGGTTGCGAGGTTGTCGGTTGGCGCGCGAGCCATATGAACTTTGCCTCGCAACGGGCGATTGAACGGCTGGGCGCGAAGCGCGACGGCGCGATCCGTCATCATGCGCCACTGCGTGATGGTGGCGTGCGCGATACCATCATGTACTCGATGCTCGCTGCGGAGTGGCCGGCAGCGAAGACAAAACTTGAAGCGCGATTGACCAAAAGCGGCGCGATTGACGCCGCAATGTCCCAGAACGCTGTGGTCACGCTCGCCGAGATCACGAAGGACAACGTCAACCCAATTGTGCGCATGAATCCGGGCGCGGTCGGCGAGCGCATGGTCGCGACCAACGGAATTTCGATCGCACAGGGAACGTACAGCAAAAATGCGTGGTTTCGCGCAGTGATGGCGGACGACACGCCGGTGGGTTTCGTCATGCTGTTTGACCCGACGCTTGATATCGATGCGGCAAAGGCCGAGGGCGAAGCGCTCGATTCGCTCTACATCTGGCGCTTCATGATCGAGTTCAAACATCAGGGCAAGGGTTTCGGCCAGCAGGTGATGCAACTCATCATTGACCGGGCGAAATCGATGCCCGGGATCAACTCCGTCAGCTTGAGCTATGTGCAGCGCGAGGGCAATGCGAAACCCTTTTACGAGCGCATGGGCTTTCGTGAAACGGGGAAGGTGACGGATGGTGAAATGGAGATGATCCTGCGCATTCGGTAAACGTTCAGAGGAGGCTTGTCACAAGCCCAACTGGCTCAACCCCGGATGATCGTCCGGCCTGCGGCCCTGCGGCCAACGAAATTTTCGTTCCGCTTCCGTGATCGCAAGGTCGTTGATACTGGCGTGACGGGCGCCCATGTAGCCCAGCTCGTCAAACTCCCAGTTTTCATTGCCGTACGAGCGAAACCAATTGCCTGCATCATCGTGCGACTCGTAGGCAAAGCGCACCGCGATACGATTATCGGCAAACGCCCACAGCTCCTTGATCAGACGATACTCATTTTCCTTCGCCCACTTGCGCGTGAGGAATTCGATGATCGCGGGACGACAGGAGAAGAACTCTGAGCGATTGCGCCACACGCTGTCGGGCGAATAGGCGAGCGAAACGCGTTGCGGGTCGCGCGCATTCCACGCGTCTTCGGCCATGCGGACTTTCTGCATTGCCGTTTCCCGTGTGAACGGCGGTAACGGTGGACGCGGATTTTCTGGTGCGCTCATGGCGCGATTAGTATGTTTTGTAGGGCAGGAATTTTCCAGACAACACCACATTGACACGGTCACCCTTGTCGTTGGGCTCGCGTTTGATATCCATACTGAAATCAATCGCGCTCATGATGCCATCGCCAAATTCTTCGTGGATCAATTCCTTGATCGTGGTGCCGTACACACTCACGATTTCGTACCAGCGGTAGATCAGCGGATCGGTCGGAACAGGCGTCGGTAGCGAGCCTTTGTAAGGAACGACTTGCAGCCACTTTTGCTCTTCAGCATCGAGGCCGAAAATCTTGCCGAGCACTTTGGCTTGCTCGGCATTCAATGTCATTTGACCCAGGCAGGCTGCGGTGACCCACTCCTTCGACTCGCCCACTTTTGTGGCGACATCGGCCCACTTGATGCCTTTTTTAACTTTGACGGTGATGATTTTTTCGGTAACGTCATTGCGGTTCATGGTTTGCTCCTTGATGTGATGTGAAAGTTAGTGTTTGGCGCGGGTGACGAGGAAATCAACGATGTTGTTGCGTAGCTCGTAGTAGCCGTCGAGGTGATGTAGCGTGCTGCGCGTGCGGTCTTTCGGAAGTTGGTTCACGATGACCTCCGCGATTCCGCCGGGCACGTAACCCGCGTCGGTATCGCCGCCGTTTTTCATCAGCAGGATACGGTCCGCGAGCAGGATCGCTTCGTCGACGTCATGCGTGATCATGAAGACGGTTTGTTGCGTCTTGCGCACAATAGAAATCAGCTCTTCCTGAATCGTCCCGCGAGTCAGTGCGTCGAGCGCACCGAATGGCTCGTCGAGGAGGAGCATCTTTGGCTTGATGGCGAAGGCGCGCGCGATGCCGACGCGTTGCTTCATTCCTCCGGACAGCTCAGACGGCAGTTTTTCAATCGCCTGACTCAATCCCACCAGCTCAACAACAGCGACGACCGCTTCCGACACCTGCCCGCGCGTCCAGTCAGGCCAACGTGATTCGACCGCGAAGGCGATGTTCTTGCGCACGGTTAGCCACGGCATCAGCGCGTGACTCTGGAACACCACGCCGCGCTCAAGACTCGGTCCAATCACCTCGCGACCATCCATGAACACGTTGCCGCTGGTGGCCGTGTCGAGCCCGGCCAACACATTCAGGATCGTCGTCTTCCCGCAACCAGAGTGGCCGATGATGCACACGAATTCGCCACGTTCCAAGCGAAAACTCACATCGCTGAATACAGGCCGCTGGGCGCTAAATGACTTGCCGAGTTTCTCGACGCGAAGAAATCCATCCATGTGCGTACTCATTCCACGTACGTCACAAGACGCTGTAATCGCGCGAACATCATGTCGAGCAGCATGCCAACCACACCAATCACGAGGATCGCGAAAATCACGTTGGTGAGCGACAAATTGTTCCATTCGTTCCAAACGAAATAACCAATCCCGGTGCCGCCAACCAGCATTTCCGCCGCGACGATCACTAGCCACGCGATGCTCATCGAGATGCGCATGCCAGTCAGAATGGTGGGCGCTGCGGCGGGCAGGATCACCTTGAGCGCTTTGCGCAACGGCTTCACCTCAAGCGTGCTGGCCACGTTCAACCATTCGCGCTTGACCGACGACACACCGAAGGCCGTGTTGATCAGCATCGGCCATACGGAGCAGATGAAGATCACGAAGATGCCGCTGACCGACGAATCCTTGATCGTGTAGAGCGCCAGCGGCATCCACGCGAGCGGCGAGATGGGCTTGAGCACCTGAATGAACGGATCGAATGCGCGGCGCAACAAGGGCGACATGCCGATCAAAAAACCGAGCGGAATCGCAACGATGCAGGCGATCAAAAATCCCAGTCCGACGCGGCCCAGGGAATACGCGAGCTGGATGGCGATGCCTTTGTCGTTCGGTCCGTTGTCATAGAACGGGTTCGAGAGCTGCTTGACCACCGTAGCGCCCATTTGCGAGAGCGTCGGGAAGCCGGTGGTCTTGGCGGCCTCGCCCGCCACTGGCGCGCTCTTGCCCATCAGCTTGTCGTATTCGGCCTGCTCGCTCGAAACCGCAGTCGCTGGCGCAGGTTGCGTCGCGGATGGCAACGTCAACGCGTGCCACACGGCCAGCAGGAATACCAGAATCAGGGCCGAGACCAGCCCCGCCCGGAATTCGAGCGACTTGAAAACCGCAGAACTCATCGCATCAAGCCGCGAGCTTGTTGATCTTGAAGCTCTTGATGTATTCCTCGGGCTTCATTGGATCGAAGTCCTTGCCCATGACCTTGAAGCGTTTGTAGTTGCCGGCATCCGTCTGCCAGCCGGCTTCGGTCATGTACTTCTTGGCGTCGGTGATCATGAATACTTTTTCGGCGATCTGCTTGTAGTTCACATCGCCTTTGACATAGCCCCAACGCTTCATCTGCGTGAGGATCCAGACGGCCATGCTGTGCCAAGGCACAGGCTCAAAGTTCGCGCGATCCGGGACGTTTTTCACGCCGCCCAGACCATCGGCGTATTTGCCAGTGAGCACCTGATTGAT
>JAYWHV010000038.1:0-1681 GCA_043777615.1 Burkholderiales bacterium
TGCACGATGGGCGAATACTTCCGTGATCGCGGCGAAGATGCACTGATCGTTTATGACGATTTGTCGAAACAAGCCGTGGCCTATCGCCAAATTTCACTGTTGCTGCGTCGTCCTCCGGGCCGCGAAGCGTTCCCAGGCGACGTGTTCTATCTCCACAGTCGCCTGCTGGAGCGCGCTGCTCGGGTGAACGAAGATTACGTCGAGAAATTCACCAAAGGTGCCGTTAAAGGCAAAACCGGTTCGTTGACTGCGTTGCCCGTCATCGAAACGCAAGCGGGTGACGTATCGGCCTTCGTTCCAACCAACGTGATTTCGATCACCGACGGTCAGATCTTCCTTGAGACCGATCTGTTCAACGCCGGTATCCGTCCCGCGATCAACGCCGGTATTTCGGTGTCGCGCGTCGGTGGTGCAGCACAAACCAAGATCATCAAAAAGCTCGGCGGCGGCGTGCGTCTCGCACTGGCGCAGTACCGTGAACTCGCGGCCTTCGCCCAGTTCGCATCCGATCTTGATGAGGCAACCCGCAAGCAGTTGGAGCGGGGGCGCTTGGTGACCGAATTGATGAAGCAGGCGCAGTACGCACCGTTGTCTGTGTCGGAAATGGCGTTCACACTGTTCGGCGTCAACAACGGCTTCTTTGACGATGTGGATGTCAAGAAAGCGCTGACTGCCGAAAAAGCGCTGCACAAGTTCATGCAGTCGAAATACGCTGAGTTGACCCAGCGCATTGAGGACACCAAGGATTTGTCGAAAGACGACGAAACTGCACTCACTGCTGCGATGAAAGATTTCAAAGCCAACGGTTCTTACTAAGCTGAACCTGCCGAAAGCAAAATATGGCTGGCTCAAAAGAGATTAGAACCAAGATCAAGAGCGTGCAAAACACGCGCAAGATCACCAAGGCGATGGAGATGGTTGCCGCATCGAAAATGCGCAAAGCGCAGGAACGCATGCGCGCCGCTCGTCCTTATGCGGACAAAATACGCAATGTCGCAGCACACATGGCGTCGGCCAATCCCGAGTACCGCCATCCGTTTCTAGTGAAGCGCGACGCGGTCAAAAACGCGGGCGTGATTGTAGTGACGACTGATAAAGGCTTGTGCGGTGGTTTGAACACCAACGTGCTGCGTCTGACCGTCGCCAAGTTCAAAGAATTCGATGCCGCTGGCGTTAAGGTTCAAGTTACAGCGGTGGGCAACAAGGGCTTTGGCTTCATGAATCGCCTCGGCGCCAAGCTCGTGTCGCACGTGATTGGTTTGGGCGACACACCGCATCTTGAAAAACTTATCGGTGCGGTGAAGATTCAGCTCGACGCCTACGAAAAGGGCGAAGTGGATGTGGTCTACCTCGCGTACACCAAATTCATCAATACGATGAAGCAGGAATCCGTGGTTGAGCAATTGCTGCCGCTGACGGCTGACAAGTTCACGCAATCCGCCGCCGAAAAGCAGGCGTATAGCTGGGACTACATCTACGAGCCGGATGCGCAAACCGTGGTCGACGAATTGCTCGTTCGCTACGTTGAGGCCCTCGTTTATCAGGCTGTTGCAGAAAACATGGCGTCCGAGCAATCGGCGCGCATGGTGGCGATGAAATCAGCGTCCGACAACGCCAAGAGCGTGATCGGCGAGCTGCAACTGTCGTACAACAAAGCGCGGCAAGCCGCGATTACCAAAGA
>JAYWHV010000039.1:0-5552 GCA_043777615.1 Burkholderiales bacterium
ACGCCGAGCCCTGAACATCGGGCTTGCCACCCAGTTCCCAGAGCCCGTGCGCCCGGGTTTTTCCGTTGCGGTTAGGCAGCAGGTTCTGTGTCGCCTGCATGTTTTTATCCGAGAGGACGTAGTCATTCGGAACCACGCCACCCAGATTCAGCACATACGCAACCACCGCGTAAACATCGTCCGTTGAAAGGCTTTTCGGAGCATTCCACGGCATCGCGCGATTGATGTAGTCCCACAGCACCGAAAGCTCGGAGAGCTTCATAAGCGTGGTTCGCTGCGGCACGGTGTCTGATCGTAAGGCTGCGACATGTCCGGCGCGAATGTCGTCCTTCGTTGTGTGACCAATAATGGGTGTGAAGACCTCGTTCGATTCACCGAACGCGCCGTGGCAGTTTTCGCACTTTGATTCCCAGACTTCCTGACCACGGGCAACGGTGCCCGAGCCTTTGGGAAGCCCCGCGAAGTCTGGGCGCACGTCGATGTCCCAGGCCTTGATTTCGGCGGGGGTGGCGGGGCGGCCGAGCGTGGCCGCACCGACTTGCGTTGCCGAAAATAGGCCTATTCCGACCGTTAACGCGCATAGCACTGCGCGAGACGAAATGGATGCAAGGCGCGCGGCCGCGACGCGTACATTCGGTACGCGAGCGGTCGCGCAAAGCCGCAGACGTTCGTCGCAGCCAGTGATATGCGTGTTAACCGATTTGGACATTGCTGACCTCCCCGTTCGCCGAGACGAGCCAGCTCTGAATCGCGTTGTTGTGATAAATCGATTTGGTGCCGCGTACTTTGCGCATTTCGCTGATGGAGGCCTGAACCTGCCCGGTTGAATCCGTCGCGCGTGCCATCAAAATCGCGTCGCCACCGTCCCACGTCCAGTCAAGATTGAAACGTGTCAGGCATTTGTCGAGGATTGGCGTTTCGAGCCGCGCCACTTTCCAGTTTTTGCCACCGTCCACCGACACGTCGACCTTGCGAATCTTGCCGCGTCCGCTCCAGGCGATGCCGGTGACGTTGAAGAAGCCCCTGTCGAGCAGCACCTGTCCGCCGGATGGCGAAGTGATGACGCTCTTGACTTCCTGAATGCTTGAATACTGGCGATGCTGACCGTCGGGCATCAGATCAACGTAATGCAGCGTCTCGTCTTTGGTCGCATATGGCATGTCGCCCACTTCGATGCGACGCAGATATTTGACCCACGACACCCCTTGAACACCGGGCACCACGAGGCGCAGCGGATAGCCATTTTCGGGCCGCAGCATTTCGCCGTTCATGGCGTAGGCGACCATCGCGTCATCCAGCGCGCTGGCCAGGTTAATCGTGCGTGTCATGCTGCTGCCGTCGGCACCTTCGGCAAGTACGAACTTCGCCTTTTTCATGTCGATACCGCAATCGTCAAGCAGCCACTTGAGCGGCACCCCCGTGAACTCGCAGCACGAGAGCATCCCATGTGTGTACTGCACCGTCGGCACGGCCACATTGCCCCATTCCATGCCGGTGTTGGCACCGCACTCAAGGAAGTGCATGCGCGACACGCTCGGCATGCGCATCAGATCGTCCATCGTGTAGACCTTCGGATTCGCGACGAGCCCGTTGATCATGAAGCGATGCTGCGAAGGGTCAATGTCCCACCAGCCCTGATGATGCCGCTCAAAATGCAAACCGCTCGGCGTGATGATGCCGAAGAAGCCTTGCAACGGCGCGAAGCTCACGCTCGCTGCCCCGACGCGGGTGAGACCGGGGCTTTCGCGGCGTTGCAGGTTCTCCTCGTACTTAGAGGGCAGGCCGTAGGGACGTGCCGCGACTGGCTGGCCGAGGCCCTTGCTGTGCGCGGGCAGGTTCAGGATCGCGGGGTCGCCCGCCGCGCCGGCAGGGCCCGCCTGTGCGAAGGCTCGCGGTGCGGCCGCGACCACCGACGCAGCACTGGCGGCGGCGAACGCCTTGCGCAGAAAGCTACGGCGATCATCCCGAGGAAGCGTCAATGCGTCTCGCGTCAGAAAAAATTCGGGCGCTTTTTGTAATCGGCCCAGTCGAGTCAAACTCATAGCTGTGCTCCGTTGTTCGCCGTTGCAGCAATCGATTTGTATTCAGGAACGCTGGCCTCGGCGGGCATGAACTGCGCAACTTGCGCCTGCAGCGCGTTTGCGGCCATGAGTTCATCGCTTTCGCGTGAAACGAGACTCACGCAGGCGGTGCGGCAAATGTCAGTCAACGTGCGGTCGGTGATCTGATAGAGCGCCTGCGCGCCAACTTTGCGGCGCGAGGCTACGGACGACAGATGCAGGTTTGAGAGATGGCGTGACACGGCGCTTTGCGTCAGGCCAGTCATGCTCATGACGTCGCTCACGGAGCGTTCTTCATTGCAGATCGCATGAATGACTTTGAGCCGTGACGAGTCCGACAGCAGCGAAAAGTAGCGAGCCACTTTGTCAAAGACGGGTTCGAGTTCTTGCACCGTGATGCTCCTCCTGTATTTCTATCAATTATGCGCATAAACGCATATTTGCAAATACGGGTTTTCCCGTGACATCACGATTGCATCGCACCTGGCAACTTTTCATCAGAAGCGCCACTGCATTGGGGCTAGATTGGCGAAATGCTTAAAGTCGACTTAGCACTACCAAATAAAAAAGCCCAGCATCAGCCGGGCTTTCAGGAAGAAACGATTAAAAGCTGTTATTGATACTTGACGCTACAACCGTAAGGTTGAGCCGTCGCAACCGTCACCGGTTTGCCCGCCAACGTCTCATCCAGCGCTGCGCGCACATAGTTTTTTGCAGTTTTCACATCAGCCGGGTTGGCGCTTCGTTTGTCGTCGATACCACCGGCGTAGACGAGCTTTCCGGTCGGGTCAATCACGTACATGTGTGGCGTGGTTTTCGCCGCGTACGCCTGACCCACTTTGCCGGTTTCGTCCATCAACAAATAGCTGGACGCTTCCTTCCATTCGCCTTTCATTTTGGCGCTAAGTTTGGCCGGCTCGAGGTAATCCTGATGACTTTTTGCCGTGCTGTTCACTGACAGCCAGACAACGCCTTTGCCTGTCGCGTCTTTCTGCAGCGTCTGCATATTGTTGGAGCCGTAGTGCTTGACCACAAACGGACAGCCCGGGTTCGTCCATTCCAGAACTACATTTTTGCCCTTGAAATCGGAGAGTTTTACCGTCTTGCCGTTGACGTCGGTCAGCGAAAAATCTGGGGCTGCCTGGCCGACGGTGATGGCGTGGGCAGCCGCCATTGCGGTGGTCACGAGAAGCGTAGCGACGGTGCGGATCATGGGGACTCCTGGGTTGAATGAGGGACGGATTTCGGCGTGGGTGTGCGCTATTTCAGCGCCAATAAAGCTTCTTTGACGATACCGGTGGTGAGCAGTTCCGGCAACAGCTGTGGCGCTTTACCCGGCGCATGCAAAACATATACCGGCACGCCGGAGCGGTTCATGGCGGCCAGCGCCTGCGTAATCCGCTCGTCGCGATTGGTCCAGTCGGCGCGCATCAATGTCACGTTCTTCTGGGCAAACAGAGTCTCGATTTCAGCGCGAGTGAGCACTAACCGCTTGTTCGCCTGGCAGCTCACGCACCAGGCGGCGGTGAAGTCGACGAACACGGGTTTGCCTTCCGCGTTGAGCTTGGCAACAGCATCGGGATCCCACGGTTGCCAATTGGCTTTGCTCGTTTTTGAAGAGTTTGTTGCTGCCTGAACAGGCTCGCTCGCAGGCCACGCCAGCGCCATCGCGATCACCGCTGCGGCGACGCCCGCCCAGCGCACGCCGGACTTCATCGAACCGATCAGCCACGCCGCGAACGCGAGACCAACGAGCCCAAGCAGACCAATCGCCGCGCCGTCCGCGCCCGCCTGCAAAGAGATCACCCACACCAGCCAGACGACAGTCAGGAACATCGGAAATGCGAGCAATTGCTTAAACGTAATCATCCACTGGCCCGGACGCGGCAGCTTGTCCAGCCATTTCGGAAACCACGCAAGCAAAACATACGGCAATGCCATACCAATACCCAGCGCCGCAAACACGGCCAGCGCAGCGGCGGCGCTCTGCGTCAACGCAAAACCAAGCGCTGCGCCCATGAATGGTGCCGTGCAAGGGCTCGCGGCGATCACCGCCAACACACCGGAGAAGAACGCATCCACGCCGGGATGCTTCGCCTGCATCGACAACAGCGAAGATGGAGCGAGTTGGCCCACCTCAAATGCGCCCATCAGATTGAGCCCGATCAGGAAAAAGATCACCGCCAGCACCCACACCACGCCGGGGTTCTGTAGCTGGAAGCCCCAGCCCACGGCGCTGCCAGCGCTCTTGAGTGCGAGCATGACACCTGCAAGCGCAAGAAACGAGAGGACGACACCGATCGCGTAGTAGATGCCGTGCTGGCGCATGGCAGTGCGGCTCTCCGCGGCTTTGCCCGAATGCTGCGCAAACGAAAGAATCTTCAACGACAAAACCGGAAACACGCAAGGCATGAGGTTAAGCACCATGCCACCGAGGAAAGCGAGCAATAGCGCGGACCAGAAAGTCAGCGAGTTTGATGACGAGCCCGCGCTGGCAGCCGCGCCATTCAGGGCGGTCGCGCCAGCGGGCAACACAAACGCCGCATTGCTCACCGTCGCCAACGTGTTGCCCGCAACTTCGCCTTTGGCTCCGATCGGACCAGACGCAGCAAGCACGATAGGCATGCGCTCGGGCAGTTTGACGCCGTCCACCAGTTTCAGCTTGACCGCGTAGCCCTGCGCCGTACGATAAACCTGTTGTACGGAGGGGTCATTGACCTGCTCTGGCACCGGAAATACATCTAGCGCGGTCAGCGGGGCAGCCCCAACAGGTGCGACCAAGTCAAGCCATGCTTCTCTGGCCGGACTGGCCGCCGCGTAAAGTGTCGCCGCCCAGGCGCTCGCGTCGCCCGGCGTCGCAGTGCGAGCTGCTGCAAAACGACTCGCTGCGCCGGTCGGCGCGTTGTCCTTGCCCACCGGCAGGCTCACCGCCACGATGCCCTCCTCTGGAATGCACACATCCTTGCACACCAGCCACTCGGCTTTGCCTTTGAGGGTGATCGTCTCGCCAACCTTCGCAGACAGCGGTACGCTGATCGTCACCGGCAGCAGCGCTTCGCCTTCGTACCCGAAATTGACAATGGGGCCAGTTGGAAGGCGCTTTGGTGTCGGCCAGTCGAATTCACCAACGCCGTAACCAGAAGGCACATCCCAGGTAATTTTTGTCGGATAACCGGAGTCGCCGGGGTTCTTCCAGTAAGTGTGCCAATGAGGTGCATGCTTGATCGAAAGCCCGATGACGTTCTTTTCACCAACAACCAGCGCGGTCTTTTCAGCGATCAGTTCGACTTCGGCGTGATCGGTCTTGATTGGTGCGGCTGAAAGCACCGAGAAACAAACGAATGCAGTCATACCGGCGAAAGCCGGCATCCAAAACGGACGTGATGAGGAATGGCGACGATCTGAAGGCGGACGCATGGATTGGCTTCTGGTTTCCGGCGTGCGCCGGAATGACGACGAATGGGACAAGCGCGGCGTCTCGAAGGTTCCGTC
>JAYWHV010000040.1:0-20711 GCA_043777615.1 Burkholderiales bacterium
GTGAAAAGAACGGTGAGAAACCCGACGGCGAAGACGACGAGAAGAAACGCAAGTAATGGCGATTTGGCGCGGCTGACTTGCGCTGCCGCGTCGTCGCTCTTGCAAAGAGTCGCAATTGGATGTCCGTGCGTCGTACGCGCACAGTCGGCAAACGGCAGATCGCATCCCGCGTCAAGTCTGACACGAACACGGTAACCCTGCAGTAAACACAAGCCCATCCGTTCCGCGATGCGCTGATGGCCATTTCATCCTTTCGCGTACTCGGAACGCGGTCATTCCTCAGCCCGTACAAAGCTTAAACTTGGATGGGAATTTCACGATTGGCTGAAGGGAATGGACGTGATCGAGAAAAAGGTTGCAATTGTCACGGGTTCGGCAACCGGCGTCGGTGCAGCGACTGCACTCGGACTCGCGCGACTCGGCTACAGCGTGCTGATCAATTATTCAAAGAGCGAAAGTGAAGCGCATGCGTCCGCGGCTGCGTGTCGGGCGGCGGGCGCTGACACGCTATTGCTGCGTGGTGACGTCGCCGATGACGTCGACTGCAAGGCAATGGTTCAGGCGGTCGTCGACAAGTGGGGGCGCCTTGACGCGCTGGTGAACAACGCTGGCATCAGCACATTTACCGGAGCAGCGAACTGGGATGTGCTCGATACCGAAATTTTCAATCGCATTTACGGCGTGAATACGATCGGCACCTTCCAGATGGTGCGTGCCGCCGTGCCGCATTTGAAGAAATCGCCCGACGGTGCCATCGTCAACGTGTCATCAATCGCGGGCGCACTGGGCATTGGATCGGCGGTTCCCTACATCGCATCGAAAGGCGCGGTAAACGCCATGACGCTTTATCTGGCACGCGAGCTCGCGCCCGAGATTCGCGTGAATGCCGTCTGTCCCGGCCTCATCACGTCGCGCTGGTTCGTCGACGGCATAGGACAGGAAGGCTACGAAAAGGTCAAAGCCGGATACGAGCACGGCACGCCACTGGCACGTGCCTGCACGCCTGAGGACGTGGCAGACGCCATCATCTGGCTGATTGATGGCGCACGTACGATGACCGGTGAATTGATGCTGCTGGATTCCGGCATTCACCTGGGCAAAGCGGTGCGCATTCCCGCGACCTCCAAGTCGTGATTTTTGCGCTTGCTGCGATTTCGCAGCACGCGGGTTTCACGTGGGCTACAGCAAGCCCGCGTAAATCATTGACCGTCCATCGAACGAATCACGGTTTGAACGTGTCGCCCAGCGTCAGGCCTTCGCGCCGCGGATCAGCACCGCCCTCGAGCACCGTTGCGCCACTCTTCTGTGTCTTCACAATCGTGCCGATGCCGCTGCTTTGTGCGGCCACGCTGACCGTGTGGCCGAGTGCGCGCAGGCCGCTGACCAACGGATCGCTATCACCCGCAACACCGCCCACAGGCGCGACGATGTTCACGTTCGGGTGCTCGCCGCCTACGTTCGTGGTGACGCTGTTGGCGGCACCAAAGTCAATCATCGACGTGGCCTGCTGCGCGTTTAATCCCCAGTCGAGCACGCCCACCAATGTCTTGGCAACATACTGGATGATCGTTGCGCCGCCTGGTGAACCTGTGCCCATCAAAAAGTCACCCACGCTGCCGTCGTTGGCTTGCGCGAACACCAGTGTGGGTGCCATTGAACTGCGTGGCCGCTTGTTGCCCTGAACGCGGTTGGCGATAGGGCCGACACTGTCGCTGGCCAGTACCGAGAAGTCAGTCAGCTGGTTGTTCAGCAAGAAACCATTAGTCATCCGGAACGAGCCCATGCCGCTCTCGATGGTCGTCGTCATCACCACGACGTTGCCTGCTTTGTCGATGATGGTGACGTGAGTCGTACCCTTGCCTTCAGCCGTACTGACGCCGAGCTTGGGGCCGGGGAAAACGCCAGCGACGGCCGTGCCCATGCTCTTGTTGAAGTCAATCAGGTTAGCGCGATTACGCAGGTACGTCTTGCTCAACATGGCATCCGGTGAGCCGCCAGGCAGCGGTACAAAGTCCGTGTCGGCGATGTAGACATTGCGGTCTGAATAAGCAAGTCGCTCGGCCTCAGCCATCAAATGCACGCCCGCGACCGTCGGCTTGCCGCCGTTGCCGTCAAGGGTCGTCGGCTTGAGTCCGGTCATGTAAAAGTTCTCAAGCATGCCCAGTGTCTGCGCGACGGTAATGCCACCGGAGGAAGGCGCACCCATACCGCATACCCAATAGGCGCGGTAGGTGGTGCACACAGGGTCGCGTTTAATCGCCTGATAGTTCGCTAGATCGCTCATTTCGGTCAGGCCCGGCGTGATGGCGAACGCGGGGTTGCCACCGCTCGTCATCTTGATTTTGTTGACGATGTTTTGCGCGATGGGGCCGGTGTAGAGCGCATTGGCACCGGTGGTCGCGATGGTTGCCAGCGTGACGGCGTAAGCCGGATTTTTAATCACGGTGCCCAGCGTTTTTGCGCTGCCATCTGCATTCAAGAAATATGCAGCGGCCTCAGGGTCGGTCTGCAACAACGTCCGGCTTCCTGCAATTGCATCGGCCATGCGCCCGCTGATCGGGAAGCCATCGGTTGCAAGTTGAATGCCCGAGTTGAACAGGTCTTTCCACAGCAGGCTACCGTAATCCTTGTGCGCCAGTTCCAGCATTCGCACCGCGCCAGGCGTTCCTACTGAGCGACCGCTTTGCCGCAACAGATTGAATGAAGCGCCCGCCTCGGGTGCTGACACAACCGGTTTCGGCGGTGTTAAATCAGTCGCCGACACGTAGCGCAAATAGTTTTCTGTGGCGGCGGCTGGCGCTTTTTCGCGGCCATCGTACGACTGCACTTTCTTTGTCTTGGCGTCGTAGTGCAGCATGAACGCACCACCACCAAGCCCTGACGATTGGGGCTCCACCAAACCCAAGACCGCTTGTACCGCTACAGCCGCATCAACAGCCGACCCGCCGTTTTTTAGCACCTCGCAACCTGCTTTGCTGGCATACGGATTGGCCGCAACCACCATATAAGTTCTAGCCGACGTCAGGTTTTTCGCACGAAATCCAGATGAAGGTTCTGGCGCTGATGGATCACCCGGTACGCCCGAGCCTACGACGACGCTACCTGCGTCGGTGAGTACAGCACACGAGGTATCAGGTGGCACTACCACCACGGGTGGTGGTGGTGTCACCACGACAGCGTCGTCGCTGCCGCAACCATTGAGGCTCAACGCCGCGAGGGTCACCGCCAGGATGCTCAAAGCGGGTAGCAGGCGATTCCGTCTGCGGGGTACTGCGGGACGATCTGATTTCATCAGTGACTCCTCTGGGATTGTCTGGAATTGACCAATCCAGATATTACGCCGCATTCGTGGTGCCATCGCGCGCCGCATCAGCAAATGAAACATGCCTCAACCAGCAGATCGCTAGGCCTGCAACCAGCGTTTCAAATCCGACTTCAGCTTGAGCAAATCGTCGGTGCGGGTGTACATCATGTGCCCAGCGTCGTAATAGTGATGCGTGATTCGGGCCATGACTTCCGGCGTCAAATCCAGCCGGGCCAGCGACCAGTCGCTCGCGGAGTAGGGCGTGCCAAGGTCGTAATAGCCGCTGGCAACCAGCACGCGCAAATGCGGATTTCGGCGCAGCGCCCGGGCCAATGCGTTGCTGGTTGTGGTGTAGCTGTTGCCTTTGGACTCACCCTGCAGCCAGTTCCACTCTTTGTGCGCGATGTCAGAGAACACGGCGTATTTCTGGTCGCTCGCAACGCCGAGTGCGGACTGAAAGTACGCGTTAGCGGCCATGGCGTAGGGGCCAACCAATGCTTCAATTCCGGGGTCAAAGTCCCACGCGCGGGACTTTTTCGCGCCGAGCGGACCGGTGACGCGGGATTCCAGTCGGCCGACAATTTTTCCCTCGTCGCGTAACAGCTCCGCGAAAAAGGTGGCGTCGGAAACGCGCAAGTCATTGTCCAGAATTAGTTGCGCTGGCAGGCCGATTAATTCACTGAGCCGCTGTGCTATCTGTTTACGCCGCGCTGTTGGCAGCCGAGCTCCCAGATGCAGTGCCGCGAGGTAATCCGCTGTGACAAATTCTTCGGCAGCCGAACGCGCCGCCGCGCCTGATTTGGCATGCGGGCCTTTCAGCTTCCCGTGGTATTGCGCGGTAGCAGCAAAACCGGGCACAAACAGACCGTACGCAAGATCGTTCTTGCCCTCAAAATCCAGCGACTGAATATCCATCGCGCAGCTCACCAGAATGACGCCAGCCAGCGCAATGCCCAGGTCAAGCAGCTTGTCGGCCAGCGCCGCACCGCGAGTGGTGCCGTAACTTTCCCCAGCCAGATAGATCGGCGAGCCCCAGCGCTTTGTGCGGGTCAAATGCACGCGGATGCATTCGGCGAGGGCCTCGACATCGCCGTCGACACTGAACATTTTTTTGCGCGCTGCGTCGCTCGCAGTAAGCGAATAACCGGTGTGCGGCGGGTCGATAAACACGAGATCGAAGTGCTCAAGCCAGCTGTGCGGGTTGTCCTGCACGGCGTACGGCGGTGGCGGCATGGTGCCATCGTCATTGATCGCCAGCCGTTTCGGGCCGAGCGCGCCGAGATGAAGCCAGATCGAGGATGAACCGGGGCCACCATTGAATGCAAACAACAGGGGACGCGCTGCCGGATCAAGCGGCGCGCCTTTGTTTTGCTGCGTATAGCTGGTCAGAAAAAGCGCGGCGTCCGCCTCGCCTTTGTGGGTGTCGGACATATTGCCCACGATGGGCACAAACCCGGCGCTGACGGCATACGACAAAGCTTTCTTGCTGCCGCTGATAGTGACGCTGCCGGTGCTGGTACTCGTCGGGAGCTTCAGCAATGCCTCCACACGTTCACGCATGCGCTTTTTTTCGTCGTCAGTGGTGGTGACGGTCGTGGCGATTTTGTCAGCAGTTTCGGTCATGGATTCATCCGTTGAAAAGCAAACCGCAGTCTAATGTGTACGATAAATCACGTCCGTCAGGCGGCTGCGGCCCCAGCAAGACGTCGCCTGATCCATGAGCGACCGTAAGAAACGCTAACAACAAAATTTGTCAAAGCCTTATTGCATTTGGGGTAGAAGCCCATTTGTAATAAAGTCGATTTTTCAATAAAAGTGCATCCATCTCACGTGTAGTGGTCGTTTCAGCGTTTAGCTGTTAGGCGCCAGCGTGCGTTGTAACGGGTGCCACCCTTAGGCTGCGTGCAGATCCATGCACGCTGCCTGTGGTCAGGTGCATCAGCGCTACGGTTTCAAAGCATCAATGGCGTTGGCAATGTCGCTGTCGGTGCGGATCGACACGGGGTTGCGCGCACCGTTGGTCAGTGCTGCACCGGATAGACCGAGCATGCGGCGCAGGATCATCAGCCCGTCGGTCAGCGCTTTGGTCGAGCCATCAGCGTCCACGTCAAACAACGCCAGATTCGCCGCAATGTAGGTCTCGATCTGCGCTGCGTTGCGCAGCGGATTGGTTCCCAGTGCGCCCTGTGTCAGCGTCGTGCCGCGCATCCCGAGCAGATACCGAATCAGCAGCACACCGTCTGTCGATGCGCTGTAGACATCGGGCGCGCTGCTGTTGTCAATGTTGAGTACAGGAGCGCCCGCGCCGCATACGCCGGGGCCCTGCGGATTGGGCGGCAAGACCGCAGTCAGCACAGTCCCCGTCGGGGCGAGCGTCTGGTTAAGCGAGTACTGCGTAAAGATGGCCCCCGTGGTCGCTGACTGTACTCCGATGGTTGCGGTTGCGCCGCCTGCGGCAGTGCTCTCGCCGCCCAGCAGGTAGTGATATTCGAACGAGCTGCTGCCTTCGTTGAACTTGACGGCAAAGCGGTTGACGAGCAATGACGGGGGCGTGTTACCAATGTATGCGCCACCTCGCCACTCGATGATGTATTGCCGGTTCGGCGCAGTACCTACTGTGTTCGTGTAGATTCCGCCGCCGGCCACGCTGAGGTCCATGTCATCCCAGTGAACAAACAGCACCGGTGCCGCAGCCGGGAAGGTGTCGCCGCCGAAGTTACCCGTGCCGGCATTTGGGAGTGCGACATTGTCGTACTCTCGGCTCCCGCCAGTTGCGGCCACCTGCAATGTGCCGTTGGTTGATACCCGCAATGTCGAACCGCCCGCAATGGGCGTTCCGTACAAAGAAAAGTTAAAGCCTGCCGGTACTGCGACGCTCACCAGTGCGTCGTCCGCGTTGCTGCCGGATACCAGAGTGCCGCCAACGGGGATGGTAGCTCCCGTGGACGAAGAGAAAACATAGTTGGTGCTGGTGACACCGACCGGCAGCGAGAAGTTCAGCGTGGCGGGTGAGCCACCGCCTGTGTACGTGAGCGTCAACGTGAAGTTCGCTGTGCTGCCCTGAGCCATGCTGCCGTTCGTAGATACCTGGAACGGCGTGGCGTTATCGGCGGTTCCGCCAGCCGCCGGGATTGTGGGATAACTTGAGTTGGGTTGCGTGATGGTCACACCCGGCGTCGTGCTCGACAAGACGGCCGAAACGGCAGTCGCTGCACCGCCGCCGTTGTTGACGGCACGCACCGTGAGCGCGTTGCAGTCGTTTGGATCAAGGCGGTTGTTGTTGCCGGTCGGTGTTGCGCCCGAAAACGCGAGGAGTGGCGCGGTTGTGGTGACGTTGACAGTGAACTGCCGGATTCGCGCGGCGCCGCAACTGTCATTGGCTTGCACGCGAACGACGTGCGCGCCGACAGTTGTGTTGCTGTCGGTGTTGACTGTGACGACGCCTGCGCTGTTCACCGACAGGGTGGCACCGGCGCCGCTGCCTGGCAGCACTGCGGGGCTGACACCGGGCGCTACGAGATTATTGTTTCCATCCGTGATTCCCGCGCTCGGCGTGACCGTAGTGGCGTTGCCGCGTATGAGGAAAATATTGCCGTAAGTGCCCAATCCGGGGATCAGGTTCGCGCCAACGAGCACGTTCACCGGCAGCGTGGTGCTGGCACCTGCGCTGTCAGTGACGGTCAACAACACAGGATAGGTCTTGTTACCGCTCGTGGGCGCGACGAGGGTGCAGCTCGCCGTCGCTGTCATGCTCACATTGCCGCCAACATTGCTGACGGTGACTGCGAGTTCAGGTGGAACCTGCGACACGGCAACGGAGAGGCTAGCCGCCGCATCCTGCGCGTCGCTCACTGTGGCGACAACAGCCGTCGCAGCAGGCGACCCCTGTCGCGTCGTTACGGTACTAGTGACGGTGAGCGTCGGAGCTGTGTTGCTGCCTGTGATCGTAAAGTTGCTGTCACTGATGTCGAAGAAGATGTTGCCAACCGCGGATACGCGAATGCGCGCCTGGGTCGTGGGTGGCGTGCCCGCTGGAATCGTGACCGTCTGCGTGCCATCGTTCGGTGTGCTCGCGGCCAGAATGACCGGGAAGCTGTAGCCGCCGTCAAGGGACAGCGCGATCTCGACATTCGCCGAATTCACGGGCGCGGCCGTGGTGTTGGCGACGTTCCAGGTCACCGTCTGGCTGGATCCGGCGGCCCAGCTCACCGCGGTATTGGGCGCGGTCACTGCGAAGGGCCCGGCTGTGGTTGTTACGGTGATCACCGTCGCGGCGTCGTTAGTGCCTCCGCCGCCAGCGCGATTGTCGCGCGCTGTAACCCGGAAATTCATCGTTCGGTTAGTGCTGGGTAGCAGCTCGGCGGTCATCCAGCTGGGCGTGGTTGTGCCCGGCAGTGGTGCGGTGGCGGGGGCGACGTTGGCGTTGTTCAGGATGTAGCGCAGGCTGGGAAAAATTCGCGTGGGCGACGGCGTCGGGATGAAGCTTCGAAACAGGGGACCGCCGTTGTCGGTGAGCACGTCCTCCGCATTGGCTGCCCCGAGATTGAACTGTTCCCAAAGATAGGTGAGCGCATCGCCGTTGCCGTCACTGCCGGTCGCTGTCAGTGCAAACGGTGTTTGTTGCGGGATCGTAAAGCTTGCTGGGGTCGTGACCGTCGGTGCGGTGTTGCCAGTGACTGTCAACGCTCCGCAGCTCCCACCAGAGCCTGCGTTGGTGGTGAAGCCCAAAATCTCATCCAGACTCAGGCGATGGAAGTAATCCTCGCTGCTGCGCTGCGTGTTGTCACCGCCGCAGATCCCGGCATACGCCTGAATCGTGACGCCGCTGCCCGGCTCGTAGGCCGTTGCACCATTGCGGTTGCCTGCGGAGCAGTTCCCGCCACTCCCGTTGAAGGTATGGTTTCCGGAAAACTGATGCCCCATCTCATGCGCAACAAAGTCAACGTCGTAGGCGTCAGCAGTCGGGTTCGATGAGCCGGTGACGCCGCGCGCTTTGCTTGTTCCGCAAACAACGCCAAGACCCGCGATCCCGCCTCCGCCGGTGCTAAAGACATGCCCGATGTCAAAGTTCGTGTTGCCAATCACAGTGCTCAGATTCGACTGGTTTTCGCCGAGCATCGCCGAACCGTTGCCGTTGGAGTAGGGATCGGTTGCACCGTTGGTGTAGACGATAAGATCGTTGTTGGCCACAAGAATCATGCGAACGCTCACCTCGCGCTCGTAAATGCCGTTCACCCGATTCATGGTTGTCACCATGCCGCTCAACCCATCAAGCACCGTGCCGCCCAGCGCGGCGGTGTACTCGCCCGTCGCGGCCAGCGCGAGCCGGTACGTACGCAGATTGCCACCCGAGGAAATCGCGGTCACGTCGTTGCGCTTCAGAAGGTTCGATACCGTTTTGACTTCCTGCCCGGTGACGCCGCAAACGAATGGTTCGCTCGCCTTGCGGTAGTCGCTTTTGTTGAACACCACATAGTGCTCAACATCGCTCTTCTGCAACGGTTCGATGTAGGTCGTATGCGTGTTGGCGATCACCTGCGCCCGGAACCCGCGCTGTGTGATGTCAAAGCGAACGGTCGCCGTCGGGTTGTCTATGCCCTGACCCACATAGGTCTTCAGCATGGGGTAGCGCTTGGCCAGTTCGGGCTCCATGATCGGCGACTCCACCACGCGGAAACGGCCGTAGCCTCCCTCTGGCAGCGGCAACTCCATCTCGAACGGGCTATCCGCCGCGAATACGTCGCGTTCCAGCGGCGCACTGCGCAGCAACTCCGCCATCGCAACGTAGTTGAGCGCCATCGTACGACCGGTCAGAGGCGCCGCAATGCGCTCCCCTCGCGCCGCGACTTGAGAGGGCTCGACATCCACCCAAAGCCCCGCTGCAAATACTGTCGCGGGCAACAAAACCAGCCAGGCTATCGCCAGTCCGACAATTATCTTTGCGTACTTCAAGGCGATCCCCCGAAAAGAGTCGAATGATGTTAGCCCGAAATTTGTGCAGGGGGCAACGCGGGGCGCTGCGTCAAGGCTTGCCACGAGCATTCATGTGCTGGCGTTGATCTCCGCCTTTGGGCGTATCGCTACAAATTTGTCCGCACATTCGGCAGACTCATCGCCTACGCCGCAATGAACTCCCGTAGTAACGCCATCGCCTCAATCGGAGCATCCGGAATCACGCCGTGGCCGCAGTTTGCAAATTCGCGATAACGCACGAGATGCTGCGGGATCGCCGCAGCGATATCGCGCTGACATTCAATTGGCGCCATCGGATCGAGCGCGCCGCCCATCACCAGCGTCGGGCACTGGATGCGTGAGAGCTCGTGCAGCATGTCCAGCGTGCGACCCTCGCCACCGGGGCCGAAGAAGCGCTCGCGCACCGGCTGCTTCATCACGATGCGGTGCCACATGTCGGGGTCTGGCGCGGTCTGTGTGTAGAACGGAAACGCGACGTCGATCCAGTCCTTGAGTAGCGCGGGGCTGGTGTCGCTCTCCACAAAACGGCGACGCGCCAGCTCGCCCGCCGCAGCGCCACCCAGCCGAGTGAACATCGCAACCTTCGCGTCCGTGTGTGACGTCGCCTGCGCGGACGTGCTCACCAGCACGAGCTTGCCCGCATGCTCGGGATGGCGCGTCGCGTAAGCCATCGCCACCATGCCGCCAAACGACGCGCCGTAAACGGCAGGCTTCACGATCCCCAGCGCATCACAAAACGCCACCAGATCATCCGCCCACTGTGCCAGCGTCCAAAGCTCCGGCGGGCCATCATCGCTGCGGCCATTGCCACGATGATCCAGATAAATCACCTGCGCTGCATCGGTCAGCGCGGTGAAATCAGGCTTGTAAATGGAGTGGTCTGCGCCGGGGCCGCCGTGAAGCAGGATCACGGTTGGGACTTCGCGCATGGCGCTGCCGCTTGCGCGCAGGGATGTGCCTTCTGTGTCGAAGAAGAGGTTGACGTCGCTGATGCGGATTTTCATTTGGTTGACAGCACTTGAACGGGCTGCTCAATGTTGGCTTGATTGCTCAACTGGTGTAGGTTGCCCGGCCTGATTTACCGGATATGCATGTGAGTTCAGTTGTCCTTCTTGAATCTCCACCGTAGCGCCAAAGTCAGAAGACCGAGGCTCAAAAGTGTAAGGACTGACTGGAGCGCTGCAACAAGCCTTAGCCAAACTGGTGTCGGCGGGCTGGCGATTTGCGCGCCGCTCAGTGCAACTGTGTCGGGTTTTGCCCATACAGAGAAAGGAGCAAAGACTTGCCGTAGCGAATAGTCAACGGCGGATTCAAAACGCTTTCCAAAATCTATCGTCGTGGCATTTGCAAAGAAGTAGACCGCTGTTGCAAGCAAAAAGGTAATGGCGAAGACGGCGATTGGACGAAGCCAACTGGTGCCATAAGCGCCAAATTTCCCGTAAAGAAACGGAAACACGGCTCCTCCGCCCTTCCTCCGCGCATTTCTAAGTGACTCTTGCTCAAGCCAATAAAGTTTACTTTCATCAATTCCAGAGTTCCGTTTCCCGAGTGTTAGCCGCAAATCGCGGTATGCCTCGTACGCAAAGGAACTCTTCCTGTCGGCAAATTCCGCATCGTTCAAATCTACCGAACCGCTGACCGTCGTACCGAAAAATGTCGGCGCAATTCGAAAAATCGTCGCCGAGAATTTTGCAGAGCCCGCAAATTGTGCTTCATCAAAGGTTGTGATTGATCGAAAAGTCACGTCGGCAAAGCTGGCGAGTCGATCAAACTTAGCTTTTAGAAAATGAGCGTAGCCGTTGAACTGTGTTTCATCGAACACCGCATTCTTGAAGAATTCACACCCGCGAAAACTCGCGTACTCGTGAAAAACGACTCTATGCACCACTAAGTTTTCCTGGCAAGTCGATTTTGAAAAGCGAGTATCTCCTTTGAAGGTGCAGTCGACAATCAGCACATTGCCGAACGTACATTCGAGAGCGGAGAACCGGTCGTGCCAATGCGATCCCCGCGCAATAAGCGCGTGTACGGCGCACTTCCTTAGCAGCGTAGTTCCCGATAACGTGCAATCGTAAATTGAGAGTACGCCGTTGAACTGACAGTTGTCAAAGTCGAACGCTGTCAACTCCTTGTGACTGATTCTTATGTCTCCAAAGACGGAGACGTCCTTCAGGCGTACTACTGCCCCTGAGCTGAGTAGTTCGCTAAGCTTTTGCCCGATTTTGTCGTGACGGTCTTTGCTCCATTCTCGTTTTGCCGTTGGCTCTTTCTGCAACTCCGATGGGTAGTGCAATTCGCAATAACCGGTGCCAAAAAGGTTCTCAATCGCAAAATCGGCGAACGATATGCGATCGTCGGCAGAGCATTTGGCGCAAGCTGGACCCCATATGGGCTGGATTGTTGAACCTGGCATTTGACTATTTCCGCTTTGTGGGCGCGACAGTCCCACCGTCGATTGTCGGCATCAGTCCCCGTTCTGGCGATAGCGAGGAGTAAGTCTGCAAGCAATAGTCCGACGTAGCTGCGCGATCTTCTGGCGACATTCCTCTGTCATCTTTGTTCGCGTAGAAAAACCAATTGCGACGTTTGCCGAAAGTCATCACAAGACTCACTGTCTTGCCGCGCTCAGCTTCGGTAACAACAACTCGGTGTCTAGTCTTTCGAGAGACGTACGCAATTGATGGACTTGACCGGCGCTTTGTCTCCAACGAATCCAGATACTTTTCCTCGTATGCACCATTCAAGAGGATGGATAGAAAGCTCCAAGGGTGATCGTGAAACAAATCCAGGTCATCATCGAGAAACTGGTGAAAATAGATTTCGCACCATTGCCCATGGTAAAGGTAGTATCGAATCAGGTTGACAGTTGGTGATTTCCCTGTCGTTGTCCACATGTACCGTACGGAGTGACGGTTGTGCAGTTTCTTGAAAATTGTGCGCAGAATCCGCGACGTCGGTCTAGTCCAAGGATACGGTCGCGGAAGATCAGGCACTACGAGTTTTGCTAGTTCACGGGAGTCACGCCACAGAGTGACTTGTTCGCCCGCTAAAAGCGATCGAGGCCCCGAACCATCGATAGATTCAAATTTCACGTGAACTAGGTCGCCATTGGCCAACTTTAAATAGCCGAAACCCGCGACCTCGTCGAACCAAGCGACGGTTGCGCGTTCAGGTGATGGATTGCTAGGCGAGTCGCCGGGTTGAAACAACTAAAACCTCTTAAGCCAGGCAAAAAACTCCCGATACCAAAGCCGCGAATTTTGCGGTTTGAGGATCCAGTGGTTTTCGTCGGGGTAGATGACGAGTCGGGCGGTGATGCCTTTGGCGCGCAGCGTGTTGTAGTACTCGAGGCCTTCGTAGTACGGCACGCGGTAGTCGAGTTCACCGTGGATGACAAGCGTCGGCGTCTTGAAGTTTTTCGAGAAGGCGTGCGGTGATTGCGACTGGTATTTTTCGAGGTTTTCCCACGGCCAGACGCCTAGCTCCTGATTGAGCCAGAGGTAGCCGTCGTCTCCGAATTGTGTGGTCCAGTTGTAGACGCCGGCGTGGCAGACGTAGGCCTTGTAACGGTCCGTGTGGCCGTTCATCCACGCGACCATGTAGCCGCCGTAGCTGCCGCCTGCGGCGTAGAGCTTGTTCTTGTCGACGATGCCTTCCTTGAGGAGCACATCGGTGACGGCTTCGGTGTCGGCGAGTTCGCGCGGGCCAAGATCGCCGTCGATGCTGCCGAGGAAGGGCTCGTCAAAACCCGCCGAGCCGTGATAGTTCACAGCCGCGACGACGTAGCCCTGCGCGGCGAACGCCTGTACGTTCCAGCGGTAATGCCAGGTGTCCATGTGCGCGGCGTGCGGGCCGCCGTGAATGCTGTGCAGCAGCGGGTACTTTTTCTTTTTGTCGTAGTTCGGCGGGAAGCAGACGAAGGTTTGAACGGGCTCGCCGTTCCAGCCTTTAACGATGCGGCTTTCCCACTTGCCGAGCGCGATTTTTTCCAGGAAGGCGTTCAGGCGGTCGAGGCGTTTGTGGCCTTTTTCTTCTTCCTTGTCGAGGCGATACAGGCGCGCGGGATGATCGATGCTTGCCTTGGTGAACACTAGTGTCTGGCTATCGGCTGATTGCGCGAACGCCATGACGTGGGCGCCGTGGGCGATGGCGGTGGGCGCTTCCGTTTCCAGCGGCAACTCCCACAAATGCTGCACGCCGGCATCTTCCGCGCAGAAGAGGATCGCGCGGTCGTCAGCGCTCCACAACGGGTTGGCGCTGCCATAGGTGCCGACCGAGCGCGGCCAGTTTGCGGCGAGGCGCTCGGACTTGCCGCTCTTGTGATCGATCAGCATCAGGCGCGTGTGTTTGCTCGGCGCGACGGTGGGGATGGCGCAGACGATCATCTGCTTGCCGCTGTGCGAATACACGGGCGACGCGAGCCACATTTCGCCGAGATCGATGGTGCGTGACTTGCGCGATTTGATCGTGAGCAGCGTGAGCGTTGTGGGGTCGGTCAGGCGTGTAACGTCCCGAGGCTGCACCCAGGCAATCTCTTTGCCGTCCGGCGAAATGGCGTAGTCGTTCGCGCCCGGATCGCCTTGACTCAACGACCACGGTTTGCCGGCGAAAAGGTCTTTTGCCTTCCCGCTATTCACGTTGATTTCAAAAATGTGAGGGCGCTTACCGTCACAAATCCAGCTGTCCCAATGGCGGTAGTTGTCGACTTCGACGACCTTGGCCTGAACTTTGGATTCCTTCAATTCTTTCGCGCGCTTTGCCTGCTGCGCGTCGGTCTTCAAGTCGGGCCACACCCACGATACTGCGGCCACGTGCTTGCTGTCCGGGAACCAGCGAATACCGTCCACGCCGTTGGCGAGCGTCGTCACACGACGCGCTTCGCCGCCGTCGGGGGCGATGACGTACAGCTGTGGGTCCGTGTCTGCAGTTTTGCCTTCGCCGCGTTTGGCGCAGAAAGCGATCAGCTTGCCATCGGGGGACCATTGCGGCGCGGCGTTCTTCTTGCCTGCGCTGGTGAGCTGTTTGCGCGTTTTTCCATCGGTGGAGTAGAGCCAGAGCTGCGTTGCGCTCTCGTTGGTTTCCATCGAGTAAGTTGATTGATCGACGACTGCCCATTGCCCATCCGGTGAGACGCTCGGCGTGCCGAGGCGCTCGCACTGCCAGAGGTGCTCGACGGTTAAGTGCTTTTGCTTTGCCATTTCGCGACTTTCTTGAAGACAAGAGCGAAGCGTAACGCGGAAACCGGATTAGCGGCAGCCGCAAAACGTTGTGCGGCGACTCGTTTTGGCGACCTACTTCCGTACCGACGCGCGCCGAACGTAGACGATTTCGCAAGCCCCCGCGCCCGAATCGTCTCGCGTGAGCGAGGTAGTCAGGGACCATCCGCTATCACTTTTTGCATCAACCAGATCGCCCTCGATGGCAACGACGTCACCCACCCGGGCTGCGGACAAAACCTTTTTTACGGACGAGTCGGCGGGAATCAGATGCATGTTCGCTGACGAGCGAATGATTTCTTCATGGGGCGCGGGAGGGGCGCCCGAGTAGCCCCAAAAGTAGAAGCGGCCACTTTGAGAAATGCGCAGGCGTTCGATCAGCGCTGTGTCGGACATCGGCCCCCAGCCCATCGCGAAATCGACTGGAATGAGTTTGGCGCCCGCGTCGACGTAGTAGCTTTCCTTCGCCAGCACACGCGCCTCTGCTGAGAATTCTGCACGCGGTGTCAGCGTGAAATCGCCGCTACGAAATGACGCACTGTTCGCGATACTTCGCTGGCGCGGCTCGTCAGGGGCGATTTGGCCAGGCGGATGGTGACGATCACGATGCACGTAACCGTCGTATGCGCCCCAGCCGGACACGAGCACCAAAGCGACGACCAGTATGCGCATGGTTGATGCGTTTGTTTGCGGGCGGTGCCGTCCGCCTACATAGCGCCTTCAAACATTTGCACGTCGACAATCGCGCCTGGCTCCACGCCGCCCACGTCAGTCGCCAGCACGACAAAGCAGTTGGCTTGCGTCATCGACGAGAGAATGCCCGAGCCCTGATCGCCGGTGGTTTTAACTTCGACGCCGTTGGCGGTGATCGTGAGCACGCCGCGCTGGAACTCGGTGCGCCCCGGCATTTTTTTGATCTTGTTCACGAGCGTCGCTTTCACCATTGGCGGCAACGCGTAATCGGTGCGACCCTGCAACGTGGCGAGCGCAGAACGAACGAATTGATAAAAGGTCACCATGACCGCCACCGGGTTGCCCGGCAGACCGAAGAAGTGTGCGCCGCCGACTTTCCCGTAGGCCATTGGTCGACCGGGTTTCATCGCGATTTTCCAGAACAGGACTTCGCCCAGTTCGTTCAACATCTGTTTGATGAAGTCCGCCTCGCCCACGCTCACGCCGCCGCTGGTGATGACGACGTCCGCATCGGCTGACGCACGTTGAAACGCTGTGCGAATCGCTTCGGGCGAATCGACGAAATTGCCGAGGTCAATGGGTTCGCACCCGGCGCGCTCCAGCATGCCGTAAATTGTGTATCGGTTGCTGTCGTAAATCTCTCCGGGGCCGAGCGTCGACCCAATGCCTTTCAGTTCGTCTCCGGTCGAAAAGAACGCGACGCGCAGCTTTCGGTAGACGGAGACTTCGCCGATACCGAGGCTCGCAACCAGTCCTAAAGCGGCAGGGCCGAAGAGGGTGCCACGTTTGAGCGCACACGCACCAGTCTTCAAATCTTCGCCACGAAAACGCCGGTTTTGCCCTGGCTTCAAATCATTGGGAATATGAATCCCTGCGTCGTCTTCGGTCACGCGCTCCTGCATCGCCACAGTGTCGCAACCGGGGGGCATCACCGCCCCAGTAAAGATTCGGACGCACTCGCCTTTGCCAACCGGACCGAGGAAGGGCTTGCCGGCATAACTGGTGCCAATGCGTTGCATCGTCGTGGTGCCGACAGAACCTGCGACCGCCTCCGGATGAACGAACGACAGCGTGTCCGTATGGCGATAAGCCCAGCCGTCCATTGCCGAGTTATCGTGCCCTGGCACATCGAGCGGGGAAACGATATCTTCCGCGAGAACACGGCCCAGCGCGGCGCGAATGTGCACCCGTTCGGTGGTGCTGATCGGCGTAAGCACCTTGCTGATGAACTCGCGCGCTTTGTCCACAGGCATCGAATTCGGATCGTAGTCGTCGGCGCAGGATAGTTCTCGGATCGTAGCGGTCATGGAATGGCGGTATTGCGTTGAAGCGAGGAGTTTAGTCGTTCGTCAAAGTCGTGAAATCAATCTGTGTTCGCCACCACTTTGAGAGCCGCAGGCAGCAAGCGAACTTTCAAATTCGCCGCCTCGCCGATGTATTCACCGTCCACCGCCAGCGGCACGGCGGGCCAGGCATCAATTTGCATTTCCTGGAATGTTGAGGTGTGGATGCGCGCGTCCGGCAGGTGCCTTCCGAGCAGCAGTTTCGGCAGCATGAGGAGCGTGCTCACGCGTGTGAAGCGGCCAGCGACGATCAGATCGAGCCGACCGTCGTTGATGGATGCGTGAGGCGCGACCGGAATGCCGCTGCCAAACGTGGGCGTGTTCAGCGCAGAGGCAAACAGCGCAACACCTGCGCGCAGTGGTTTGCCATCGGTGTGAACGGTGAGATTCCACGTGCGAAATGCTGCTAGCTCACGCAATGTGGCGAGCAGGTAGCGCGGCATGCCCCGTAGCCAGCGCGGGCCGTTCAGTGCACGCAGCGCAACCGCAGAATCAAACCCGGATGTGCAGCAGGCGAGAAAAGGCACGGTGCGACCATCAAACGCAACGTGCCCTACGTCCATCCTTGCAACAGGCGCAGTCATCGCGTGCGCCAGGGCTTGCTGCCACGTCAGCTTGTACAGGCCGAGCGCACGCGCGATGTCATTGCCGCTTCCGAGCGGCACAATGGAAAGCTCGCGATCACTACCCAGAATGGCGGGCAGCAGGCGGTTGATCGTACCGTCGCCGCCGACCAGAACGATACGGGCGTCAGGCCCTGTGTCGCCTATGAGCGCGTGCGCCGCCTGAATTGACTCGGTGACAACGAAGCGCGCGCGCGGATGATCGGTGCGAATTCGGGCGCGAATTTCTGGCTCAAAGCGCAGGGCGCGACCTCCGCCAGCATGCGGGTTGAGAAGGACGAGGATTGAACTCATGGCGCGCGAGTATATGTTTGTGCGGCTAGCATTCGGTCAACCCATCAACAGGAGACCACACCATGATTCTCGAAGTCGCAGACATTCATATTCCACCCGGCAAGCAGGCCGAATTTGACGAAGCGATCCAGCGCGGCCTCGCGACGGTAATCTCGAAGGCCAAAGGCTTTCGCGGTTTCAAGGTCAACAAAGGGGTGGAGTCGCCCGAACGCTACCTGTTGATGATTTACTGGGAAACGCTGGAGGATCATACGGTGGCTTTCCGTCAGGGCCCGCTGTTTCCAGAGTGGCGCGCTATCGTCGGTCCGTATTTTGCGCAGCCACCCGTGGTTGAGCACTTCAGCCTGTTGGCGAAATCGGTCTGATCGCCGCGGTTCGTCAGTTCGTTTATTCAAACTTGCGAAGCGTCAAGGCAGCGCGCAATCCACCCGTTGTGTCGTCATTGCCAAGCGCGAACATAGCGCCCATCAACTCGGCGTAACGTGCGACGATGGCAAGACCCAGACCGGCCCCGCCTTGCGCGCGCTCGCTGCCCTGCCCCCGAGCCCAGCGATGTTGCAGGGTCTTGGCGAGATCAGGCTCGAGGCCCGGGCCGTTGTCGACCACGCAAAGGCTGACGCGTCCGCCAGTCGCGTCGTTGTCGGCACGCACGTCGATTGAAATGCGGGGAGTAATGTTCTCGCGCGGCCTGCCATAAGCGACCGCATTGTTCAGTAGATTGGTCAGGCAGCCTTTCAGCATGCTCTCATTGCCCGTCACGCTCACCGGGTGATCGAGCCCCGAGACTGTGAGTTCCACGTTACTGCCACCGCTTTGACGCAGCCGTTGCAGCAGGTCGTTTACGCAGTCTTCAACGACTTCATTCAGGGTTACTTTGCTGAGCTCCATCTGCCCGCGCGCTTCGTCCGCCAAGGCTAACGCGAGCAATTGATCAATCAGATGGCTTGCACGAACTTCGCTCGTCGCGATGGCCTGGAGTTGCTCGCGCAATACAACCGGATCGCTCTGGCGTAGGCCGTATTGGGCAAGCGCACGAATGCCGGCCAACGGGTTGCGCAACTCATGCGCCACATTCCCGCTAAATTCCCGCTGTGCCTGAATGCCCTGATGGATACGGGCAAGCAGTGCATTCGCGGCGTCAGTCAGTTGGGCGACATCGCGCGAGGACGCCGCCGCAGGAATCGCTGAAAGATCGGTGGCGTCGCGCTGCTGAAGCGCAAGGCGCAGGCGGTTCAGTGGCGCCAGATCACGCTCAATGGCGGTCAGAAGCCAGACCGCCAGCGCGGCTAGTAACAGCGCCTGAGTCACCACAGAATAAAGCAGCAGTCGCTCGATCAGCGCGCGGCGTGATCCGTTTGTTTGAGCAACGATTGTTATCCACGGTCGTGAACTTGTTGAAGCCAATGTGACTGTCCGGACGGGCGAACCAAGATGAACAGTGTCCGCAAACGCGTACGGTGTGTCGTTTGTTCGGGGGGCACCAACGAGTTCCTGTTGCTGGATGGCGGCTGCGATTAATCCGTCGTGGCCAGCTATCAGCGTGCCATCCCGGCGCTGCACGGCGAAAAATGCCTGATCGGACTTGTCAAACAACAACGAAGCCAATTCGGGGGGCGAAAGGGCCAGGGTCGGATCACCATTTTGAAGTCGAACCTGAGCCGAGAGTGCAAACGCGTCGTCGAGCAACGCCCGGTCAAATGCCTTTAACGTAAAGTAGTACGCGAGGCCGACTGTTATCGCCGTGCCAAGACACCAAACGATGAACAGTGGCGTCAATACGTGTTGCAACAGACGCTGCCGAAGCGTTACCAGCGAAGCCGAGCGCTCACTCATTCATCAACTTCGAGCAAGTATCCCAGACCACGCAAGGTTTTGATCGTGGCACCACTACCCTGTAGTTTCCGGCGGAGCCGTGAGATAAAAGCCTCGAGTGCGTTGTCGCCGAGCGCGTCATCGAAGCTCGAGAGTTTGTCGGAAAGCACCCGTTTGCTGACGACCCGACCAGGTTGAGACGCGAGCTCCCAGAGCACCTCAAATTCGCGTGCTGGCAAGTCGAATGGGGCCTCGCGAACAAAGAAGCGCCGCGATGTGCGGTCGAGCGCGAGACACCCGACTTCGACGCGATCATTCCCGCCTTGCGAGCGACGTACAAGCGCCCGAAGCCGTGCCTCCACCTCTGCCAGTTCAAACGGCTTTCCGACGTAGTCGTCGGCTCCGGCGTTCAGCCCGTTGATGCGTTCCTCGGTGCGATCGCGCGCTGTCAATACAAGCACCGGCGTTGCGTTGCCGCGCCGACGCAGCTCCTTGAGCGTGGTCAGCCCGGAACCATCCGGCAAATTGAGATCAAGCACAACCGCGTCATACGGCTGGACCAGCAAAAAAGAATCTGCTTCGGCGCGAGTCGCCGCAGCGTCAATGCGGTGTCCGGCGTCAGCGAGGCTACGCGACAGTACATCACGCAAAACTGCGTCATCTTCGACGATCAAAAAGCGCATGGACAGGCGGGGCTTAAAGGTCTGGTAGGGCTGCGTCACTGCATGATAGTTCGCAGCAAGACGGGCAAATGATAAACACAAGGCGCAGAGTGCCGTCAATGTCGCCGCGCTCGTCGCGCAAACTTTGGCATCGTGCATGCAATCGTAGCTCGTTGCGCGCGGTGGTGCGCGCTGTTTCCGCGAACTTTGATTTGTGGCAAACAATGCAAGAACAGCACAATGCGGACGCCCACGTGTGTTCTGCCGACACGCGTGCCCTGCCGATAGGCGGTCGCGAGCACTAAGTGGAGTTAAAAGCGCATTCCAGCGCTTAGTCGCCACACATTGTCCGTAGTGAAGTTGGTGTTCGGATCGAACGCCAGCCGCAGGAAGGACCGCGGCCAGTCATAGGTGACCGTAGCGCCGACTTTGTTGATGCGCTGCCCCTCAACGAGGCCGCGCTTAAAGAGCAGATCCAGCGTCAGACGCTCCTTGCCCTCGAGCGGTGTGCGAGAGATGAGATGGAAGTGTTGTTGATCGGGATTCTCCCGGTTATCGCGGACGTACGAGGCGGCGTAACTTTGCCCATTCTCGCCACGGTAACCGGCGGCCAAGGACCATGAGTCGTTTGGATCAAAGTTCAGGTTGAAGTACGGGCGCAGATTCGTGCGCCCCAATCCGCCGCCGACAAACCATCGCTCCCCTGTTTCCAGATTGATGCTGCCGCCGACAAAGCCGCCCGAGGCGATCTGGACTGATGGCTGCACACGAATTGCGTCGCCAAAACTGCG
>JAYWHV010000041.1:0-5488 GCA_043777615.1 Burkholderiales bacterium
GCGACGTTGAGTTTCGCCGCACCTCGTCGCCAAAGACCTTTTCGGCGTTCGTCGCCGCGCTTGCGCGGACGCTGGCGCCGGTCACGACAGGCTCCGCGAGACCCTGAAACGTACCGCGAACGAGTTCGCTCTGCACGTGCGCGAGGCGGACTTTTGCACTGTTCGAGATGGATTTCGACAAGCCGACCACCTTGATCGCACCTTCGCGATAGCCGCGCGACGTATCCGCTTTGGTACACATGTAATCGAACGATTCGCGGATCGCTGTTTTATAGAACGGCGCCCAGTCGAGCGCAAGGGTGGCGACGTGCGCGCGAGGGGTCAGCGCGCTCTGGTCCATGTGCCAGCCGACGATGCGCTTCTGACGGCGCTGGGCAACCACCGCGGCAGCGGCAGATTCCGTCGTTGCCACCAAGACGTCCGCACCGTGCCTGATCAGGATTTCCGCTGCACTGGCGACCGCGACGGCACTGGATGGCGAGCCGGTCCAGACTAGCTCAGTCGTTACCCGTTTATTGACGCTCTGCGCGCCGAGTGTGAACGCGTTGACTTCCGCCAGCGAAGCCGCCGTCGAATTGGCCGCGATAAACCCGAGTTTCGCTGTAGCGCTGTTTCCCGCGGCAATGATCCCGGCAAGGTAGGCCTGCTCGACATGTCGTATGGAATAGGCGCGCATGTTGATGAGCTCTTGCGTGCCCATCGCCTGCTCGATCTTGATGTCGTAGTCGGCTGCGGCCATTCTGGCCGCAGCGTCGCTGTGAATCGGGTCCGTTGCGAATACCACTTTGTAGCCCCGCGCTGCCAGATCGCGAAACACGCGGTCAGCGTCTGCAGCGGTTGCCACGCGCTCAACGGCTATGGTGTGCACGCGCGCGCCGAATTCGGCATCCACCACTTTGCGCGCCAGTTCATGTGACTGTGTCCATGGACTGTCCGTGACGCCGTCGCGGTAGACGAACGCGATCAGTACAGGTTCTGGACGTCCGGTTGGAGTGGCTACCGGTTTAGTGGCTTGCGACTGAACGGGCAAGCCCTGCGCGTTGGCGTGCCCAAGTCCGCTGAACACGCAGACCAGGCACAAAGCGGACCGAACGAGCGCAATGTTCACGAGCTACGAAGCTTCTACCCAGTCCGCGCGCGTGCGATACCCGATCAGAGTTTGCAAGCCCCGCTGACGCCAGCTGCGACAGCGAGTTCTGATTCGACCGGCGAGGCGGGCTTTCCGTCGAACAACACGCTGATCTGGTTGGCCACGCCGTATTTGGCGTCAGCGCGGCGACGTTCGTTGAGCAACCGGAAGATGTTCCATTCGTCATGCGCGCCGTTGCTGAAGGAAACGGAGGCCTTCAATGCGTAATAGTTTCGGAACGAATTTTTAGTCACGCGACCACGGGTCACTTCGCGCTTCAAACCGGCGTCGGTCTCCAGACGCTTGTCGAAGTAAGCCGCAATCTTGTCCATGTCGCCCTTGCCGTCGAGCCCGAAGAGCGCGCCGAAATCCGTTGGGCCGACAAAGTAGACGAAGTCGAAATCGTCCCCCATGCCGGACGGGCTCTCCAGGATCTGCGTCCACATATGCATGTAGTCGTCGTTGGTTCCGAACGTGTTGCCAACCTTCAGCTCGGATTCGGTCGAGCCGGGATTCAATGCCCACACATTGTTTTCACCAAAGCGCGCTTCAACTCGTTTTTTGGCAGCGAGTGAGACTTCCGCATTTACATCAAAAAAGCCGCCGCCTAGTGTTGAAAGCGGCACGCTGATGTAGCCGATTGCCTTGCCTTTGGCGCGCTGTTCTGCAATCGCTGCGCGGAAAAACTTGACCTTTTCAGCGATCAGCGGTTTGAAGTCTTCATTGACGCAGAAGCAGAGTTTGAGCGCCGTGCATTCTGTAGTCCTTGCTGCATGTGCCGATGCCATTGGCAACAGGGTGAGGCCGCCAATTGCGGCAGCTGCAGCGAGAGACCGGGATATGAGCTGAAGCGGGCGTGGCATGTGAATCTCCAGATTTAGATGTATCAATGGTACGCAAAACGCGCGCCAGCCGCACGACTCCGTTGGCCGCAACGCAACGAACCGACACGCCAATGTGTTCGCGTCTATTTTTTCTTCTTTGGCGCGCTTTTTGACGCGGTTTTCGGAGCCGCTTTCCGTGCAGATTTGGCTGTGGCTTTCGGGGGTATTTTTACCTCCGGCTTGTAGTCGCCGATGACGCCCTTAACCGGGCAGACTTTGAAAATCGGGCATTTTTTGCAGCCAACTGCGATTGCGACAGGGCAAATGGTCATTAATTTCTCGAGTGGGTGAGTGTCGTTACAGCATACGCCTACCGGGCGATCGCGCGACTACGCCGCGTTTCACATCAAGCGACGGTGCTGCGTCTTAATCGTCAAGGAACGACTTGAGCGCAGGGTACACCTGCGCCTCCTTGAGCAGTTCCATGTGATTCACGCCGTGCAACACGCACTGATGCTCGGGCGGAAACTTCAAATTTCGCTTTGGATTTTCATTATTTCCGAGAGCGCTCTTAAGGGGCACGAGGCCGTCGCCGAGCAGTCGTTTTCCGGTGGCACGCATTGACTTCGACTTCGTTCCGTCGTCGATTGTGGCCGCAATCGTGTAACAGCGCACGCTCGCAGGCAACGGGATGGGCGTCAGCGCCTCCAGCGCCGGCTCAAAGCGATCCTGACCCATCCAGTCGTCATCAAGCACGCTGCCGTGACGGAGGTCGGTGATGCCTGCACTTCGCACTTTGCCGAGCTTCGCAAACGGCGATGCGTAGGGCGTCGCACCCAGCAGAATGTCAATCCAGTGGCCGCCACGCTCCAGCGGCGCGCCGAGATGCGGCGTGCCCAGGAAGATTATTTTGTCGAGCGATTTGCACCAGGCATGACGCGCTTTTCGGCCATAGTAAAACGCGCTGCGTGAAACAAGCCCGCCCATGCTGTGCGCGACGATCACCAGCGAATCCACGGGCACAGGCCACGCGGCGAACAACCCCTTAAGTGTTGCCGCAAATTCGCGCCCGTTGGTCGATACATGCAGTCCGGTGTTGTAGCGCAGATAGACAGGCGTAAAACCAGAATCACGCTGCAAGGCTGCACCATGATCATGTGCTTGGCGAGCCCCATCGCCGCGAGATTTCCATTGCAGATCATTCATGCAAAGTCCGTGAATGAGCACCACAATTTTCCCCGTTGCCTGCGGAAAGTGCTCCCTGATGCCGTCGCGCGTGAGCGTTAGCGCGTGCCCGCCGTGGCGCAATTGCATCGGAATCGCAAGCGGGTTTTTGCTCGCCGCCAGATGATCGCCCAAAACGCCGTTCACCGCAGACAATACTGCCTCGCGCGCGGGCACGTTCGGAACGCTGGCAAGGGCGGGCGTCAGCAGCGCCAGACCCGCGTCGATGCCGCCACCGACCACGCGCGTAACCCCGCGCACGGTGCGATAGACGAAGCCCGCGATACCGGACGTGCGTCCGTCCTCGGCAGATGTCGTCACCACCGGGACGCGGGCAATATTGCGATGCATCGCCTCCACCAGATCGGTGATTCCGGTGGTGGCGTCAATGATCAGGCGACTCGCGCCACGCAGGTCGGACGCAGTCGCCGTTTTGGCGGCAGCTACGGTGGGCTCGGTTGTCAAAGCAACGCTCTTTCTGTAGGGTTTGGGTGACTCTTTGCGCTACGCACCGCCATAGAGCGAGCGCGCCAGTCGTGCCCCGGCGGCCAGTGAGTTGAGCTTCGCCACCGCGATGTTGCGATCCATCGGTGCCATGCCGCAATTGGTGCAGGGAATGAGTTTGTCGCGCGGTACAAATTCGAGCGCCTTTCCGATGGTCGCGGCAACCTGCTCGGGCGTTTCGATCACGTCGCTCGCAACATCAATGACCCCGACCATCACGGTCTTGCCCTTCAGCAAACTCATCAAATGCATCGGCACCTTGGCGTTCATGCATTCGAGCGAAATCTGGTCGATGCGGCTCGCGGCGAGTGCCGGGAAAATCGCCTCATATTGCCGCCATTCGCCGCCGAGGGTTTCCTTCCAGTCGAGGTTTGCCTTGATGCCGTAGCCGTAGCAAATGTGAACGGCCGTGGTGCACGTCAGGCCTTCGATACAGCGATGCAGCGCGTCAACGCCCCATGCCTTGACGTCGTCCATGTAGACGTTGAACGCCGGTTCGTCGAACTGGATGACGTCAACGCCGTCGGCCTGCAGGGCACGAGCTTCCTGATTCAGAAGATCGGCGAACGCCATCGCAAGTTTCACCTTGTCGCCATAAAAATTGTCGGACAGCGTGTCGATGATCGTCATCGGGCCAGGCATGGTGATCTTCACTTTTCGGTTCGTGTGCGCCCGCATGATCTGCGCCTCGCGCTGATGCACGCGACCCTTGAGTTTGAGCGCGCCGGTGACGACCGGAACCATCGCGTCATAGCGATTGTTGCGAATGCCCATCTTTACTTTGTGATCGAAATCGATGCCTTCGACGTATTCCAGAAAGCCATGCACAAAGTGCTGTCGCGACTGCTCGCCATCGGTCAGGATGTCGACGCCGGCATCCTCCTGGGTCTTGATCCACAACATGGTCGCGTCACGTTTTGCATCCAGCAATTCGCCGCCTTCGGCGCGCCACTGCGGCCACAGCTTCTGGGTTTCCGACAGCCAGGCCGGCTTCGGCAGGCTGCCCGCGATTGAGGTCGGGAATAGGTGCGAATGTGTCATGTTGCCTCCAGCGTTTTGAAATTGCGTCGCATCGTAGTCGCCATGACATTCCGGATATCAGATTAGTCTTGTTTCCTGTCAGGGCGCAGGGGTAGCATAGCTTCTGGTGGCGGTTTAAAACGAATAAGAACGCGTGGTACCGCACACAAAAAAGTTCATTCGACCAGATGACAGAGAGGGGTTCCGGGTGTTTTTCCGGCAGTTTCGAAATAGTCAGAGCGCTGAAGTTTTCGGCAGCATGCGTCTGTATGCGGCTGGCGCACTGGCATTGCTGTGGCTAATTGCGACGACAGCCTCGGCGCAGCCTGCGCCGATCAAATGCACACAAGTTCTGACCGCCGAACAGGTTCGCGCGGTCGTTGGCGCGACGCTAAAGGTCGGCGCGCTACAGAAGGCAGAGGCGGGCGTCACTGATTGCAACTGGTCGCGCACGGGTGGCGCAGAAACCGGCAGCGGGCCGACGATTCGAGTGCAGTTCTTTGAGCGCACGGCCATCAGCGCGAACCCGGTCGTGAGTTCACCCGACGGCTACTACGAAATGATTGCGTCAGCGGCCGAAGAAATCGCTGGCCGCAAGCGCGAAGCGATCACGGGCCTGCCCAACGCCGGAACGCGGGCCGCGACCGTGCAGGGCAGTGCGCAGATACTGGTGCTGGTCCAGCGCGCCGATGGCATCGCGCGGGTCGTGCTTGGCAATCTGACGAAGGCGCAAGCGGCAGCGGTTGCGAGGGTGATTGCCGGGCCTTGATTCGCGCATGCACTCAGT
>JAYWHV010000042.1:0-5485 GCA_043777615.1 Burkholderiales bacterium
GCCGTATCTGAAGAAGAGTGACGACGGCAACGTTATCAACATCACCTCCATCGCAGGCTTGCGCCCGACCGGCAGCTCCATCGCGTACTCCATGACCAAAGCCGCGCTAAACCACATGACGCTGCTGCTCGCAAAATCCTGCGGCCCCGTGCGCGTCAACGCCGTCGCCCCCGGTCTAGTCGCGACACCGTGGACAAAAGACTGGCAGCCGCAACACGACGCCGTAAAAAGCATGGCGCCGCTGATGCGCTCCGCGACCCCAGATGACATCGTAGAGGCGGCACTCGGGCTACTCCGAACGCGATACGCGACGGGGCAGATTTTGGCAGTGGATGGTGGGTTGACTTTGGTGCGGTAGCGGTTCGGCAGGCTCCCCACCCAAGAGTCTCAAACTTTCGTAGGGTGGGCACCCCGTGCCCACCATCACTGTGCAAAGGAAAATTGTTCGTTTGCACAGTGATTGTGGGCAGAGGCTTCCCACCCTACAAACTTCAAATTCCGTTCAGTCTGAGGAGGTCGTTGCCTTGTAGCACGCCAAAAACCTCACTAACAAGCTCAACGGCAACAGCACCGTCTGCGACACAAGTCGTCGCAAGCATAGTTAACATGGTGGTATCGAATCAATGTGAAGTGATACCCAGTGCGAACGCTGTCCAAATCCAAAATTCTCGCTCACCGCCAGTGCCCGAAACGTCTCTGGCTGGAGCTTCAGCCCGACGTGAAGCCCGATTACAGTGCACAGACAGAGGCAAGCTTTGCCACGGGACACAGTGTCGGTGCTGTAGCGCAGGCGCTCTACGACCCGCGCCCTGAGCGTGTCGTACTTGACGCACAAATGGAGGGATACAACGTCGCAGCTGCGCGCACGGCCAAGCTGCTGCTCGGAAAATCACCGTTCTTCGAAGCGCTCTTCTCGGCGGGCGGTGCGCTTGCCTTTGCGGACGTGATGCAACCGCATGGACGCGCAGCGTGGAAGATGATTGAGGTCAAATCGTCGACAAAGATGAGGGACTACCACCGCGATGACGCTGCGATTCAATACTTCGTTGCGACGCAATCAGGCGTGAATCTCAAAGCGTTAGCACTGGCGCACATCGATTCAACGTGGGTGTATCTAGGCGGCGGCGATTACAACGGCATGCTGGTTGAGACGGACGTGACGGCCGAGGTGGCGAAGCGTACCGACGAAGTAGCGAGCTGGATCAAGGAGGCACAAGCCACGTCACGCAAACGCACCGAGCCCAATATTCGCACGGGCGCACACTGCAACGACCCATTTCCCTGTGGATTCATCGACCATTGCAGCGCGCAGGAGCCACCGGTCACGCATCCAGTGTCGTGGTTGCCGACGGTACAAACGAAAGCCCTAAAGACGCACCTATCGAATCCCGAGATCATTGAACTTGAGCAGGTGCCCGACGAATTGCTAACCGTTTTGCAGCAGCGCGTGAAAGCGGCAAGCCTGAGCGGAAAAACTTACTTCGATGCAAAGGGCACAGCCGCCGCGTTGAAGCCACACAAACTGCCAGCCTATTTTCTTGACTTTGAAACCATCAGTCCGGCCGTGCCCTTGTGGGCGGGCACTCGTCCGTTTCAGCAGGTTCCGTTCCAGTTTTCCTGCCACCGACTGAGCCGCAACGGCAGCTTGCAGCATCGCGAATTTCTGCACGTCGACAGTAGCGATCCGTCCGCAGACTTTGTCTCCGCCTTGTTGGTCGCTTGCGACGCGGAGACATCGAGTGCGCCGATCTTTGTCTACAACCAAGGCTTCGAATCTGCTCGCATCAAAGAGCTGGCCAAGCGTTTTGCCAAGCATCGCGCAGCGCTACTCTCTCTCGTTGATCGGCTGGTTGACCTGCTGCCAATTGCAAAGGCGCACTACTACAACCCTTCGCAGCAGGGCAGTTGGAGCATCAAGGCCGTGCTGCCTGCGCTGGTACCTGATTTGGCTTATGACCAACTGGACGAAGTACAAGATGGTGGTGGCGCACAGCTTGCGTTCCTCGAAATCATCGCATCAGACACGACCGCGGAGCGAAAGGAGCAGCGCATCAAGCAGCTGCTCGCCTATTGCAAACTCGATACGCTCGCAATGTTGCGGGTTCGTGAAGCGCTACTTAAGGGCTAGCGATGCGTGTTTACCTTGACACCGAGTTCACGCATTTCACGCACCCCAATCTGATCAGCATTGGGCTCGTTGCCGACAACGGCCGCGAGTTTTACGCAGTGCTGAAAAACTTTCCGCTTCACAAATGCTCGGTGTTTGTTCGAGAGGTTGTATTGCCCATCATTGAGCATTGGCCGAGCACAACGCTTTATCGAAGTGGGCTACGTCAGTCATTGAAGCAATGGCTAAATGAGGCTGCGGAGCCTCTGGAAATCGTGTGCGATTTCGCCACCGATGCTGACCTGCTGATTGAGCTAATCGACGGCTATACGGCTCATGTCCTCCGTGCATTCAATATTACTGGCGTCACAGTGCTTTCAGCCGCGCAGTGCGAGCAAATCACCGACGCGGTTGATAGCTACTTTTCCGCACCGCGCGACTGGCCCCGTCATCACGCGCTCGAAGACGCGCGAGCGCTTCGCCGTGCGTGTGCTGGATTGCTCTTCACCGCAACGCGCGAAGCCGGTGCGCCCAATCATGGGTAAATCCTCCACGCAAAACACGTTGAAATTTGTGCTCGATCTGCTGTCACTTATTCCGGCAGCACCGCGCGTTCTTGACGCACAAACGCTGACGGTGCAACTTCGAGATCGCGGTCATATCAAGGATCAACGCACCGTCCAGCGCACGCTCAAAGACATTCAGGCGCATTACCCCACGCTCGAATGTCGAGACGAGAGCAAACCTTTCGGCTGGAGCTGGTCAGCAAAGGCACTGCCAATTAACGTACCCGCAATGTCGCTCGATCAAGCGATCGTGCTCACGCTGGCGGAGCGCGTGTTGCCGGGCTCACTGCCGGGCAATGTGCAGCGCGCAATATCGCCGTATTTCAACGCCGCACACGCCACGCTCAAGCGCGAAGTCAGCAGCAGCAAAGCCGCGAAATGGCCGAAGAAAGTGGCCTTCTCATCATCCGCATTTGCGTTGCAGCCGATGCAGATCGACAGCAGTCGTATGACCACCATCACCCAGGCCATCATCGACGAAAAATGGCTGGAAATCCGCTATCGCAACGCGAATGATTTCGTCACGCAAAGTCGCGTCAAACCACTCGGTCTCATCCTCGAAGGCCCGCGCAACTATCTCGTCGCGCAGTTCGAGCGCTTCGATACGCCCACCAATCTGCCGCGCACGCTAGCGCTGTCGCGCATCGAAATGGCCAACGTCAAAGACGAATCGTTTGTCTATCCGGCGGACTTTTCGCTAGATGCTTTCGTAGCATCGCAACCCACCGGCTGGGGCACCGGCAACCAGATTCGGGTCACGTTGTCAGTGCTACCGTTTCTAGGGCGCATCCTGTCCGAATCGCCCATGGGCGAAGATCAAGCCGTGACGCGTGGCGACGAATCCGATGACGACTGGACGGTGGAGGCGACCGTGCCTGAAAGCGAGCGACTGGTGTGGTGGTTGTTGAGCTTTGGAGCGGGGGTAGAAGTGCTGGAGCCGGTTGCGCTGCGTGAGCGGGTAGCGGAGGGGCTGAATGCGGCACGCAGGTACTATCGTTGTTGCCATTGACATCCTTGTAGAACAACCGTTTTTGCCCACCCGCACTCCCCGTCCCGACGCTGCGCTGCATTAAACAAGAAGGAAATCTATGTCTGCCGCTGTATTTTCTGGCCCAATTGCTGACAAGCTCAAGTCATATGTATACGTTTATTGTGATCCGTCCGATGGTTCGGTTTTTTACGTCGGCAAAGGTAAAGGAAATCGGTGTTTTGAACATTTAAAAAGCGCGGACAAAAGTGAGAAATCCCAGCGAATAGATAAGTTGAGGCTTGCAGGTATTGAACCGCGTATCGACATACTCGCATTTGCACTGACGGAGGAGGAGGCCTTGATTGTTGAGGCCGCAGCCATTGATCTCATCGGAATTAACAATCTTACCAATCAACAAAGTGGTCACAATAGTGCGCGGTACGGACGCCGATCCGTAGATGACGTGTGCGCGCAGCTTGGCGATGGCGTTGTAAGTGATTTCAGGCACGATATGGTGTTGATTAGCATTAACCAACGCTACGACCCGGCCTTCGACGATATGCAACTGTACGAAGCCACACGTGGAGTCTGGGAAATCGCCGAAGGAAAGCGCGACGTTGTGACGCACGCTTGCGCGTTGTACCAAGGGAAAATTCGGGAGGTGTACGAAATTGCCAGTTGGCATCCTGCCGGTTCAACTATGTATGCGACTCGGAGTAGCGAGCATTTTGCAGCGTCTGGACGCCACGAGTTTGTGGGCAAACTTGCAAGTGCCGACGTCGCAAAACGCTATCGGAATCGAACGGTAGACTCGCGTTATTTACCGTTCGGTTTCGCTGGCTCAACGCGCTTTGTGGGGCCAAGTTTTCCTTTCGCTGAATGACGCAACTTGCGCAAAACGAATGTTTTGAGAATTCAATCACGGCCTTGATGTTGGATCATTAGCGGAGGGCAGCACTTTGAATGGCTCCGCAATGAGATCGACGATGCCAAGAAGATACGAATCGGAAAAATTCGCGAGACGGTTGAACTGCACTAAAAACGATCGCTTGGTCACGATACGACGGTGGAGGTCGATCGACCGATTTCCGAGTCAACTTTGGCTTCAAGTAAGCATGAATGATCGCGTGTCAATTTCGTCGAATTGAGTAATGACAAATGGAAAAAAATAACTGGGTCGAATTTCAGTCGGAGCTTGCGACACTTCATCGGAATGCGCGGAACTCACAGAGAGAAATATTTGATCAATTGCGCGCTCGATGCAAAATAAAATTGCCAAGACTGATTTCAGAACTTCATGCAGCAGATCCTACAAATCCGGCCTTTTGCGAGGCCAGTCTTCTGCGGGTTCTGGGTGGTACTGGATTGCAAGAAACTGCACATACAAGAATGCTCGCGTGGATATTTGATCCGAGTAAAAATGGTGAGCACAAATTGGGGGAAAGTATTTTTGTTGACTCACTCATCTCTTGGATTCAATCCCATCCCAGCAAATCAAAAGTTATCTTTCCCCAAGGGGAATATTCTGTCCAAAAGGTGGTGCCCGAACGACATACTGGAACAGACGGAAAGGGACGAATTGATTTGTGGGTTAACGGCATCGCGAAGGTGGATGGCGTCGATCGTGTTTGGTTGGTCATCATCGAAGCCAAGGTGGAGGCTGAGTTGTCAGCTCACCAACTGGATGACTACGAAAATGCAGGTAAGGACTGGCAGAAATTACACAAGAATAATGCACTCAGTCCCTGCTTCATATATTTGAAAGATGGCCGAAAGGCTGATGGCAAGAAAAAATGGATTCCACTCGACTTTGATACGTTGGTCGAGCTAATCTGGGAAGCG
>JAYWHV010000043.1:0-20520 GCA_043777615.1 Burkholderiales bacterium
CTGGCGTCGTGGCCGCGCTCACGACGTAGCGAATCTGCCCTTTTACGTGCACGGCTTTCGCAAATGGGCACAGGTTGAGCCCGATCACGGCACGCTCGAGCCAGCGCGTGGTGTCGGCGATGAATTTGTCTTGAGCGTCCTGATTCATGGAAGACGCCTTGCCAACTGCTTCTGGTCTCGACGCATTGGCGGTGCCAATCGCCAGTTCATGTATTTGGCATATTTTCTGCTAAGCATGTACATAACTCAATTTAGGCAATAAGAATAATCTTCAGCGCCAACGCATTCCTCTGCAAATTAAACATTCCCACCCGTTTCCAGCCGCTTCGACCTGCAAGCCGGTCGGTCACGTCACACCCCGAATTATCCGCAACAAGAGAGTTTCATGATTTTTAAAAGAACGCTGATCGCCGCAATTGTCTTCGCCGCTTCCAGCCTGGCTTCTGCCCAACAAACCCTGGTTTTTGCCATCAATGAAGGCGTTACCTATCGCGGCGGAGGCGACGCTGCCCGGCAGAATTACAAGCAGATTGCCGACGATCTTGGAAGATTGCTAAAGGCGAAGGTGCGCGTTGACGTGATCGGGGAATACGCCACGCTCGAAAAAGACCTCGCGTCAAAAAGCTACGACATTGCGTTTATCCACCCAACCCACATCGCGCTCGCCCCGGTAAAAAACGGCACCTACTCGCTTGCCGCGGTGTCGAAGGCGCATGTCAATTACAAGGCCTCGTTCCTGTCGAAGATGAGCGCCGAGGCGAAAACACCTGCGGAGTTCGGCAAATTGCTCGCGTCCGGGACAAAGATGATCGGCTCGCCCGACTCCAACTCCATTACGGCATGGCTGATCCGTGCGACGTTGCGCGATGCATCCGCAGCAGCCAGAACAACAGCCCCACAGCTCAAATTCACGCGCTACCAGGAGTCAATTCCCTACATGGTGGAAAACGGCTTTGTCGACATCGCAGCCACGGCGTCGGAGCCGATTGTGAAGCAATGGGTGGCGGCGGGGGGCAAAGTGCTCACGACGTCAAAGTCAGTACCGATCAAAAACGTCATCGTCTCCAACGCGCTGGGCAAAGACGCGGTCGAAACGATCAGGAACTATTTCACTGAGCTCAGCGCCAGCGCCGACGGACAGGCAAAGCTTGAGCGCGTCGGCCTCGCACAGGGATTTGTGACGTATGACCCGGTGGCCTATGTCGCGCTCGGCAGCTGGCTCGGACTGTAGCGTTATTTTTTTGCTTTGCCGGCGGGCTTTTTGGCGGGGGTCTTCTCTGCCTCTGCGGCCTTGACCGCCGGTTTGGCAACGTGTTTCGCGGCGGGTTTGACCAGAGCGTCAAGATTTTTCTCAACGGCGTCCTGAATCGGGCTTTTGAACGCTGCCATCAAAAAGCCCAGCTTCATGTGAATTTTCAAATCGCTCGCCGTTACATCGAGCGTGCCATGCACCCCGCTCCGCGTGAAATTGAGCACATCGCCCGTCCAGCTTGACTTGAGCTGATAATCCTTTTCGAGCTTCGCGGCGATCTTCTCGGCCATTTTTTTTGCGTCTGCCAGGGTGCTATGGTGCGCGCGCCGGATTGAAATTTCGGACATGCCGACCTCCAGAGTGATTGTGTTTGCGCTATTGTCGCTGCATGAATCCCCGCCTGCAACTTGCCCTTGAGCTGGCGCGCGAAGCCAGCGACGAAATCGCGCGCGCCTTCCACGAACGCAATCATGCGCTGACCGAAAAATCCGGCAATGATTTCGCCACTGAAACCGACAAATCAGTCGAAGCACAGATCGCAAGGCGCATTGCACAGGCGTTCCCTGGTGATCGCCTGCTGGGCGAGGAGGGCGGCGAGCAACGGCTCGGCGACGCGCCGGAAACGGGCGTGCGCTGGATTGTTGATCCGCTCGACGGCACGTTCAATTTTGTCCACGGATTTCCGTACATCGCCACGTCCATTGCGATTGAAGCGAACGGGGAAATTCAGGTTGGCGTGATCGCAAACCCGCTCACCCGCGAAATCTTTTCGGCCGGTAAAGGTTTCGGAGCCTGGCGACATCGCGCTGACCAGCCGCCCGAACCGCTGTCGGTGTCGGGAGCTACACAGTTGAACAAAGCGCTCGTAGGCTCGGTGCTGCCTTCGGCAGCAAACGAAAGTTTTGAGACTGTCCTCCCGGCCTGGATCGATGTGGCGCGCGCAGCGGGAAGCATTCGCAGAACCGGCGCAGCGGCGCTTGATCTGGCACACGTCGCGGCGGGGCAACTCGACGGCTTCTTTGTGATGAGTCTCGCTTCGTGGGACGCCGCAGCTGGCGCGCTTCTGGTGCGCGAAGCGGGCGGGCGGGTCTGTGATTTCGCGGGCGGCGACGAGTTTCTGCAAACCAATCAGGTGATTGCCGGGACGATAGAAGTGGTGACCCAGATGGCGCAGATGTTGCGCCCGTACGCTCTGCGGGCGAAATAACGGGTATATCCAAAACCAAACGCACCGAAATCAAGTAAAACAAAATGTAAGACTTATCGGGGCTATCGCCGTAATGAAACAATTTTCGCCTGTGCGTCTGGCAGTCCGTGCCCGCCGCGCCAGCCGCCCGTCCCGTGTCAAAAGCGCGAGTTTTTTGTTGGCCGTGCTGACGCTCGCTGGCTGCGCGCAAATGCCGCGCCCCGATGCGGGCGCCGCAGCGCCGGGCAGCGGCTCATCCGTGTCAGGTGTTTTCGCGCCACCGAACGACCCGGCGGACCCGGCGTGGCGTCCCGTGACGCTCCGCTTCAAGACGCCCACCGAGTACACGCTGCGCGAAATTGACGGCAAACGCTGTATTCGCGCCGTTGCCAATGCGGCATGGTCGTTCTGGGTGGCCGATGTGCCCGCTGCCATGGCGAAGGCAACGAAGCTGTCGTGGAACTGGAATGTGCCAGCACTGATTCCCGATGCCGACAATCTGGTTCCGGGAAAGGACGATTCGCCAGCCCGGGTGGTCGTCGCATTCAAGGGCGATCGCAGCAAGCTTGATGCGGCAGACCGATCAACAATGAGTCTGGCTAAAGCACTCGGCGGCGTGGAGCTTCCATTCGCTGCGATTCAATACATTTGGGAGGGCAAGGCAGCGCCAGAAACCATCGTCCCGAACGCCAATACCTCGCGCATCAAGAAGCTGGTCGTGAAGAGCGGCCCGAGCGGTCTCGCGAGCTGGCAGTCGTTCACGCGAGATGTACGCGCCGACTTTCGACTCGCCTTTCCCGGCGAAGAGCCGGGTGAAATCGAAAGCGTGGGCTTAATGACCGACACCGACAGCCTGGGCGGTAAAGCCGAAGCCTGCTACTCCGACGTTGAGCTGCGCTGAAAGCCGCCTGCTGTCACTAATCGAGCTTTGCGCCGGAAATCTTCACGAGCTCCGCCCATTTGACCTGGTCCGTCGCGAGCTGTTTGGCAAATGCGTCCACGCTGCCACCGGCGGGCAGATACCCTTGATCAAACAACTTTGCCCGGGTCGCAGGATCCTGCATGGCCTTGTTCGCCTCCGAGTTGACGCGCTCGATCACAGCGCGCGGCGTTCCCGCGGGCGCGACCCAACCCTGCCAGCCGGTGACCTGAAAATTGGGATAGCCCGCTTCGGTGGTCGTCGGCGTATCGGGCAAGGCGGGATGTCGGGTGTCGGTGGTTACTGCCAGCGCTTTCAATTTTCCCGCCTTGATTTGCGACAGCCCCACGCTAATGGCGTCACACATAACGTCCACCGCCCCGCCCAGTAAGTCCTTCACCGCGTCGGCGCTGCCCTTGTACGGGACATGCGTGATTTTCAGCGCGTAGCTTGAGTTCAACAGCTCCAGTGCGAGGTGCGGCACGCCGCCGTTGCCACCCGATCCGAAGTTCAATTTGCCCGGATTGGCGCGCGCGTAGTCGACGAGATCCTTCATCGAATTGAACGGCGAATCAGCGCGAACCATCACGGCGAGCGGCAGATTCACGAGCTGGATCACAGGCGTGAGGTCCTTCATCGGCGAAAAACTCATCTTGCTGTAGAGCGCCGGGTTGATGCTCATCAGCGCGATGTTGGTGTGCAGCAGGGTGTAGCCGTCGGGTGCGCTTTTGGCCGCCGCGTCGCCAGCGATATTGCTGCCGGCGCCGGGCTTGTTTTCCACAATGATCGGCTGGCCCCACTGTTCGCTCACGCGCTGGCCGACGATACGTGCAAGCACGTCGAGTCCGCCGCCGGCAGGGAAGCCAACGAGCAACTTCACAGGTTTATTGGGGTAGCTCTGTGCGCTGGCCGAGGCCACCACAAAAGTTGCAATGCAGCAGGTAATGAATCGTCGCACCAGTTTCTCCTTTGGTTCAAGCCTCGTCGGGCAGGTATCACCGGCATGCTAGTACGAACTCGTGGTCGCGGCGGGTTAGCTCTGGTTGGCCGCCGCCACAACAAAACTGTCCGCGAAGAATTCGTCGTCTGGCAACCCACACTTCGACACGAAATCTGCACGCGCTGAGTCCACGACAATGGGTGCGCCACAGGCATAAACCTGATGCGCAGAAAGGTCAGGGAAGTCCGCCAACACCGCACGATGAACGAAACCCGTGCGCCCCTGCCAGTTGTCTTCCGGCAAAGCGTCGCTCACGACGGGGATGTAGCTGAACTGCTGCGGAAACTTCTCCGCCCACGCTCGTGCAAGGTGATCAAGGTACAAATCCTTGGGCCGGCGTCCACCCCAATACAACGTCACCGGCCGTTTGATTTCGCTATGAATCATGTGCTCGATGATCGCCTTGATCGGCGCGAAGCCGGTGCCACTGGCGACCATCACGATCGGCTTGTCGGATTCGTCGCGCAGAAAGAACGAGCCGTGCGCGCCTTCAAAACGCAGAATATCGCGCACTTTCAGGATGGGTTCAGCGACGCCGAAAACGCGATCAGTGAACATGCCTCCCGGTAGATGCCGAATGTGCAGCTCGAGCAGGGCATCATCATGAGGCGCGTTGGCCATCGAGAAGCTGCGCCGCTTGCCATCTTTCAACAAGAATTCGAGGTACTGCCCCGCGCTGTACTGCAGGCGCTCGTTGGCGGGCAGCTTGATGCGCATGATCGTCACATCATCGACAACCCGGTCCAGATGTTCAATGCGGCACGGCAGCGTTTTCATGACGACGTCGCCGGCTTTGCGCACATCGCGGGCTTCAACGATGACATCGCCCTGTGGTTTTGCGACGCAGAACAGACATTTGCCCTGCTCGCGCTCAAGCGCTGGCAGGGTAGTTGCCTGATGCGGGCCGTGCTCGACGACGCCGGAAATGATGCGGCCTTTGCATGAACCGCAGGCCCCATTTTTGCAGCCGTACGGAATCAGAAAGCCGGCGCGCAGCGCTGCTGACAAAATAGTCTCATCGGCGTCGCACGTAAAAATGTGACCACCGGGTTCGAGCGTGATTTGAGGCATGGACTGAAGGCTTGACTGGCGTGAAAAAGAAACTGCGGAAGCTGAGACTGTTGATCGTTGGCGCGGGCGATGTGGCCCGACGATTGACGACACACGTCGGCGTCGATGAACGAGTGCAATGGCTGGGTCTGACGCGCAGCGCGGACACGGCCAATGCGTTGCGTCAAGCTGGAATTTTACCGATTGACGGTGATCTGGATTTTTTGCCGGGCCTCAAGCGCGCGGGGGCGCTCGCACGCAGCGCCAGCGCCGTGCTGCACATGGCACCGCCTCCGGGCGAAGGTGCCGACGATCCGCGCATGAAGCGCTGGCTTGCGGCATCGGCGACGCCAAGCAAACTGGGGCGTCATGCCGCCGAGCGCCCGCCTTCAAGCGCCATCAAGATGCGCAGCACGATCCGGCCGCACAAACCGCTACGCAACGTGTACGTGAGCACCACGGGCGTTTACGGCGACTGCGCGGGCGAGCGCATCGACGAAACGCGTCGCACGAAGCCCGCCAATGCGCGCGCCAAGCGGCGTGTTGCGGCGGAATCGCGGTTGCGCGCATTCCGCTCGCAACGATTCGCGCTTCTGCGCGCGCCGGGCATTTATGCCGCCGAGCGCTTGCCGGTCGAGCGGCTGCGTTCGGGTACGCCTGCGCTGTCCGCAGAAGACGACGTGTTCACCAATCACATTCATGGCGACGATCTGGCGCGGGCGATCTGGCTGGCTGTTTTTCGTGGCGGTGCGAACCGCGTGTTTAATGTCGTCGACGACGGTGAGCAAAAAATGGGTGACTATTTCGATCAGGTGGCGGCCGCGGTTGGTCTGCCGAAACCTCCGCGTTTGCCGCGAGCGCTCTTGATGCGCGAGGTGTCGCCGATGCTCTATTCGTTCATGAGCGAATCGCGACGGATCGACAATGCGAGGCTGAAGCGGGAGTTGCGCTTGCGGTTCAAATATCCAACGCCTGCTGCGCTCTTGCGCGAAATGAAACCTGCCGCCGCGTTGCAAAGATCGCTGCTATGACTTTCACGGGCATCAAAAACAAGCTGGATGCGTATGAACGCCTGATCCGGCTCGATAAACCCGTCGGATTTTTGCTCCTCATGTGGCCCACGCTATGGGGTTTGTGGATGGCCGCCTATGGCGGGCCGGACATTCGCTTTGTGTTCATTTTTGTGCTCGGCACTGTCCTCATGCGCTCGGCCGGATGCGCCATTAACGACTGGGCGGATCGCGAATTTGACGGTGCCGTCAAACGCACTGCGATGCGACCGTTGGCGTCGGGCGAAATCAGCGGGCGCGAGGCATTGTGGGTTGGCGCTGCATGCGCATTGGCGGCCGCGCTGTTGCTCGTCCCGCTCAATTGGGACGCACGCCTGTGGGCGCTTCCGGCGCTCGCAGTCGCGGCAATTTATCCGTTCACCAAACGCTTCTTTGCCATCCCGCAGGCGATCCTCGGACTCGCGTTCAGCATGGGCATTCCGATGGCGTTTGCTGCCGTCAGGAGCGAAGTGCCGCCGCTCGCCTGGGTGCTGATGCTCGCGAATTTTTTCTGGGTGATGGCTTACGACACCGAATATGCGATGGTGGATCGCGATGACGACATCCGCATTGGCATCAAGACGTCCGCGTTGTTCTTCGGGCGGTTTGATGTGGTTGCGGTGGCCGTGAGCTACGCATCGTTTTTAGGGCTGATGGCGGGCGTGGGCGTGTGGCAGCGCGCCGGGATTTTTTACTACGCCGGACTCGCGCTGGCCGCCGTGCTGGCGATCAATCACATTTGGCTGATACGAGGACGTGATCGCATGAAATGTTTTGCGGCGTTTCGCGGTAACAACCTGCTCGGAATCTGCGTGTTTGTAGGTGCAGCGCTCGATTTCGCGGTGCGACTCAAAGCGTGGCCGCAGTGGTATTGACGGTGTTGGCTTTTTGCTGAAACGACCGTTGCATTGGGGCTGAAATGCAAAAAGCCGCGAAGTCGACAATTAGCGTTTTACGCTCTCAGCCCATAATCAGAATGGCTTTCGCTAAAAAGCTATAGTGTCACTTCAATGTTATCCAGCAAGCGCGGTGTCCCCAGTTTTGCTGCGGCCAGAACAACGAGCTCCCGATCATCCGCGTGCGGCGGCAGCAAATTGCTACGACGGCGCACGGTGACGTAATCCGGCCGCCATCCGTGTCGCTCAAGCTCGGTCATGGCCTCGGCTTCAATCGTCGCGTAGGCATGTGTTCCGGTGCGAATGGCGTCAGCCACTTCATTCAAGACGCGGTACAGCCGCGGGGCTTCGGCGCGCTCGGCCGCGCTCAGGTATTGATTGCGCGATGACAGCGCGAGGCCGTCGTCCGAGCGCACGGTCTCGGCGAGAATGATCTCAACCGGCGAGGCCAGTTGCCGCGCCATCGTTTGCAGCACAAGGCATTGCTGATAATCCTTTTTCCCGAACACAGCCGCGCGCGGTTGCACCATGTTGAAAAGCTTCAATACCACCGTCGCCACGCCGCGAAAGTGACCCGGCCGCACCGCACCTTCGAGAATATTTTCGATGCTGTCCGGATGCACGGTGTAGGTCTGCGGCTCCGGATACAGCTCATTCTCGTCCGGCGCAAACACGACGTCGCAGTCGATGCTTTCAAGCTTGGCGCAATCATCGCTCAACGTGCGTGGATAACGGTCAAAATCCTCTCGCGGGCCGAACTGCAAGCGGTTCACAAAGATACTGACCACCGTGCAAGCCCCGCGCGGACGCGCCTCTTCAACCAGTCGCAAATGCCCCTCGTGCAAATTACCCATCGTCGGCACGAACACATTGTTTGGCACGCCCTGCAGATATTTGCGCAGCTCGGCAACGGTGTGAATGAGTTCCATGGGGTTTGCCTCGGTCGGATGGATCAGGCCATCGCGTGAATGGTGTGTATCAGTTCGGTCGGTTGCGCAATGATGCGGTGTGCGCCCGCATTTTGCAACTCCTCACGCGAGCCGAAACCCCACAGCACGCCGAGCGAGTGCACGCCCGTGTGCTGGGCGGCTTCAACATCCTTGTCGCGATCACCAATCATCAGCGCGTTGGTTGGCGTGACGTTGTACTGCGAAACCAGATGCGCGAGAAGATCAGTTTTACGATCAAATTTGCCGTCGAGCTCGGGGCCGTGAATGCCGTCGAAATAGCGCGTCAACTGAAAATGCTCGATGATGCGTTCGGCAAAAATTCGCGGCTTGCTCGTACATAGCGCGATGGTGAAACCTTGCAAGTGCAGCGAACGAATTGCATCCGCCATACCGTCGTACACACTGTTTTCCAGCCAGCCTTTTTCCTCATAGCGCGCTCTGTAGAGGCGGAGCGCAGCTTCGGCATCAATGCCTGGAAAAGTGCGCGGCAACGAGTCACGAAATGGCGGACCGACAAACGGTAGAACTTCCGCGTCGGACAGCTCGCGCAGCCCCAGCTCTTTCAACGCAAAGTTCAGGCAACGGGCAATGCCGTCAAAGTTATTCGACACCGTGCCGTCGAGGTCAAAGAACAGCGTTGTGATCGGCACGTAAAATCTCTCCTTGCGCTAGGGGCACCCATGTCACAGAAGTTTATCGAAGGCCGTATCGTAGGTCGTACGGATCACACCAGTAATTTGTTCTCGTTGCAGTTTGAGGCACCGCTTTCGGGCTTCATCGCGGGCCAGTATTGTCAGGTGGGCCTGAAACTGCCCGCAGATGGCGAATCTGAAACGTCAACTCATGCTCTTGTCATGCGTCCGTATTCCCTCGTCAACGCGCCTGATGAGCGACCCTTCGAGATCGTACTGACCGAAGTTCCAACCGCCCTCGGCGGCGTGCTCACACCCGCGCTGCACCGCCTGCACGTGGGCGACAGCGTGTGTATCGGTCCCGCCGCGTACGGCTTTTTCTCAATGCCCGAAGTCCCGAATGCTGACGTGCTTTGGGGCCTCGCGACAGGTACCGCCAATGGCGCTTTGCTGTCATGTCTGAAAACTGAGACGCTCTGGCAAAAATTCAGAAAAGTCGTATTCGTTCATGCGGTTCGAACCGCCGCTGAACTCACCTATCGTGACCAGATCGCGGCAATCGCCGACGCGCATCCGGGACGCTTTCAGTACATCCCGTTTGTGTCCCGCGAAGATCACGATGGAGCGATGCGTGGCCGGATTCCTGATGCAATCGCTGATGGCTCACTCGAAGCGCGCGCAGGCATCGCATTGAACGCCGAAACCGCGCACTGCATGATCTGCGGAAATCCGCAGATGGTGGCCGACACACAGGAAGTGCTGAAAGCACGCGGCCTGAGAAAACATCGCCGTAAAGAGGCCGGGCAGATTACGACAGAGGCTTACTGGTAAACACTTTCGCACTGACTTGACCTGCTTCGCCACATGTGGCGTGAAGCGAACGCAAAACTAAACCTCGCCCAAAAAACCCCCGCTCTGATGCGCCCACAACCGCGCATACAGCCCGTCCTTCGCGAGCAGGCTCTTGTGATCGCCTTCTTCAACGATGCGGCCCTGATCAATCACGATCAAGCGATCCATCGCGGCGATGGTGGACAGGCGGTGCGCGATGGCGACCACTGTTTTGCCCTCCATCAGGCGATACAGGCTGCGCTGAATCGCGGCCTCTACTTCCGAGTCAAGCGCGCTGGTGGCCTCGTCAAGCAGCAGAATGGGCGCGTTCTTGAGCATCACGCGGGCAATCGCAATGCGTTGGCGTTGCCCGCCTGATAGCTTGACGCCACGTTCGCCGACGTGCGCATCGAAGCCGGTTCGTCCTTTCGGATCGGTCAGGGCGGCGATGAAGTCAGACGCTTCTGCGCGCTCTGCAGCGTGAATCATGTCAACGTCCGTCGCGTCAGGTCGGCCGTACAAAATGTTGTCGCGAACTGCGCGGTGCAGGAGGGACGTGTCCTGCGTCACCATGCCGATTTGCGCACGCAGACTGTCTTGCGAAACGGTTGCGATATCAGTGCCGTCAATCACGATACGTCCGCTCTCCACGTCGTAAAAGCGGAGCAATAAATTGACGAGCGTTGACTTGCCCGCACCGGAGCGGCCGACCAGACCGATCTTCTCACCGGGTTGGATGACCAGTGAAAAATCGTCGATGATGCGCGACTTCTCATGAGTTGCGCCATAAGCAAAGGTCACGTTTTCAAAACGAACCTCGCCATGTGGAACTTCGATGGCTTTGGCATCGACTGCATCAACGACAGTCTCCGGGCGCGATAGCGTGTCCATGCCGTCTCGAACGGTACCGATGTGTTCGAACAACCCCGCGAGTTCCCACATGACCCAGTTCGACATGCCGTTCAATCGCAGCGCCATCGCGCTTGCGGCTGCGACCGCGCCAACGCCGACCTGGCCCTGTGTCCACAACACGAGCGCTGCGCCCGCGGTGGCGGCCACCAGCAGAACGGACAGGGTGTGATGAACGACGTCAAACGCTGTCACCAGTCGCCACTGAACGAGCACCGTTTGCATGAATTCCTGCATCGCGCTTTTGGCGTAGCTGGCCTCGCGCTGACCATGCGAGAAGAGCTTCACCGTCGCAATGTTGGTGTACGCATCGGTGATGCGTCCGGTCATCAGCGAGCGGGCGTCGGCCTGTGCCTGCGAGATGCGGCCAAGGCGTGGCACGAAGTAAATACACGCGGCGATATAGAGCACAAGCCAGCCCAGAAACGGCAACATCAAGCGCAGATCAAAACCACCGGCTCCGAGCACCATCGTCACGAAGTAAATGATGACGAACACCATCACGTCAGCGAGGATCATCCACACGTCGCGAACGGCGAGCGCGGTTTGCATGACCTTCGCAGCGACCCGTCCGGCGAATTCGTTTTGATAAAAACTCATGCTCTGCGCGAGCATCAGTCGATGAAAATTCCAGCGCAGGCGCATCGGGAAATTCCCCATCATTGCCTGATGCTTGAACAGTGCCTGAAATGACACCAAGAGCGGGCTCAGGATGAGCATGCCCATGAGCAGCAGCAGGCCGGTGCGGTTATCGTCCCAGAGCCGGGCGGGATCAGTCTTTGCCAGCCAGTCGACCACGCGGCCGATCATCGAAAAAAGCAATGCTTCGATGACGCCGACGGCCGCGGTGAACAGCATCATCGCCACGAGGTAGGGCCGCAACCCGCGCGTACATTCCCACAAAAAAGCGAAGAACGATTTAGGCGGTGCAACCGGAGTGGTGTCGGGGTAGGGCTCAACGAGCCGTTCAAATATTTGAAACATGGAAACTCAGATCTGTGGGGTGGGCAGCCGCTGCCCACCGAAAATTTTTATGACGCCGGAGGATTGAAGCGACGCGCCTACGTTATTCATAAGGCGCCGGCTTTGGAAGTGTCCGCGTGCCCATCATGACTTCGCTCCTCCATGCGAACCATGTGAGTGCGATCGCGCCAACGCCGGCGAGCGCGAGTGACGTTCGCAATCCCAGATGCTCGCCGACGTAGCCGCCGATGAGCGCTCCAGGAGCGGCGCCAATGAGGATCAGCCAGCGCATTGTGCTGGTCATTCGCCCCAACAGCGGCTCCGGCGTCACTGCCTGCCGCAACGACAAAAAGTTGACGAAGATGAGCGTCGCGCCGCCGGAAAAGCAGGTCAGCATGAAGCCGAAAAACACGACGCCCCAGACGTTCGCGGGGGCAACGGCGAGTGCGATCCAGCCGGCTGCGCTCACCGCGATGCCGGCCACAATCGTCGGGCCGGGCCCAAACTTTTCGCTCACGCGCTTGCCATAGACGCTCGCGAGAATCGTACCCACGCCCATGCCGACATAGCAGAGCCCAATCGCCTGCGCAGTCATGCCCAGCTCACGCGTCGCCACGAGAATTTGCACCACGCTTGCCATGTGATGCAAAAGTTGCCAGCAGCCGACGAACAGCGCCAGCGTCCACAGCATGCGCGTACCCTTCACGAAGCGCACACCTTCACGTAATTGCTCCATGAAATTGGTCGTGCCCGTTGGGTTGACTGTTTCATCGACACGAATTTTGCGCAGCAACAGAACCGAGCCCGCGATCAGAATCGCATCGAAGGCGATGGCGATCGGAGCGCCAAGAAGCTTGATTAACGCGCCCGCCAGACCAGGCCCGGCGATTTCCGAGCCGGAAACCGCGAGCGCGTTCTTGCTGTGAGCTTCAACCAGCCGGTCACGCGACACGATTTGTGTCAGCACGATTTGCGCCGCTGATCCGGCGAAAACGTGGACACAGCCAAGCACGACACCTACGGCGTAGAGCCATGTCATCGACAAGTAGCCAGTCCACGCCGCGACTGGAACCGTCATCAGCGCCGCCGCGAAGACCATTTCGCCAATCACGTAAACCGGAAGCTTTTTCATTCGATCCAGCCACACGCCCGCAGGCAGCGAAAGCAGAACGAATGGCGCAATTTCGGCCGCCATCAGGAAACCCATTTGTGACGGTGATGCGTTGAGCACGGTGACCGCCGTCAACGGAAGTGCAAGCATGGTGATCTGTGCGCCGAAATGCGTGATCACCACCGACGCAAAAATGCGCCGATAGTTTGGATCGTTCAGCAAATCGCCAGCGGGCGGCGTCGGCCAGCTGAAAATGGATCGAAACCGCACCGCGATCTGGCGCGATATTCGGCTAAATAGTGACAAAACAGCTTGCATGGCAAACCTCAAAAATAACGTGTTCGCGGCGGACGCTGGCGATACGGGTGACGCATCGGGCTCGACCATCGGAACGGAAAAAAACAAAGCAACGAGGCACCAGCCGTCGGCGAGACGATTGGCACAAACTGCGCAAGCGGTGGTTGTCGACGTCGCCTTAGTGGCGGCTCGGGTGATTTTGGGTCACACGTGCGCTGAAAACCAGCGCGGTCGTTTACCAGTCAACGCGGATGCTTTGGATTGGCCCAAGCGGGACGTTTTCCACGCAGTACAAACGCAGCAACCATCGTGACGCCGATGACGCCGTAAGTGGCGCGAGAGGAGTTGATGAGTGCGGTCTGCATGGGGTCGTCCTTTCTGGTGCGGAAGTGGAATCAGAGCGGCGCTTGTGGCGCGTCTGATTTATGCACGATTTCAATGCTACATCGGTCTTGTGCCCAATGCCCAGAGGCGTTGCGGGCAAATGGGGGGTGGCGATGCTGAGGCGTGTCGGCAATGCCACATTCCCGCCATATTTTTTCACCCAATCTGGCAGCTTTAGGCGCAACGCATTATTTAACCGGGGCTATTGCCCGATTTGAGCAAAAGTCGATAAGTAACGAATTGGGCGTTCAGCCCCAACGAGGCGGTCATTTCACGAAAAAGCTGTTTGAGTACGCGACCCCGCAGGCTAACGTTTTTGTCGGTCACAAAAGTGTATTTAACGCTTTTTTCTGCGTCTCAATATCCTCACCGCGCCGCTTTGCCAGATCGGCAAATTGGTCGTCGCCGAGTTTGCCGACGGTGAAGAATTGCGACGCCGGATGGGCAAAGTAGAAGCCGCTCACGCTGGACGCCGGCGTCATCGCGTACGACTCGGTCAAACCCATGCCGATTGCGCCGGCGTTCAAAACGCGGAATAGGTCAACCTTTTCCCGATGATCCGGACAGGCCGGGTAGCCCGGCGCAGGACGGATGCCGCGATACTTCTCCTTGATGAGCGCTTCGTTGTCGAGCTTCTCGTCGTGCGCGTAGCCCCAGAAATCCTTGCGTACGCGCTCATGCAAATGCTCTGCGAACGCCTCAGCGAGGCGATCGGCGAGCGCCTTGAACATGATGGAGTTGTAGTCGTCGCCAGCTGTCTCGAACGTGGCCAGACGGTCATCGCCGCCAAGCCCCGTCGTCACCGCAAACAGGCCGAGGTAATCGGCGTGACCACTGTCTCGCGGCGCGATAAAGTCCGCGAGGGCAAAGTTAGGACGGCCCGCTTCCTTTGCGTTTTGCTGACGCAGGGTGTGAAAGCGCATGGCGACTTCGGTATGGCCACCGTCCGCGAAGACGATGATGTCATCGCCGTCGCTCTGCGCGGGCAGCAAGCCGTAGGCTGCGTTTGCGGTGAGCCACTTTTCCTGCACGATGCGCTTCAACATCGCCTGCCCGTCACGGAACACTTTCTGTGCTTCGTCGCCAACGATCTCGTCGTTCAGGATTCTTGGATAGTTGCCCGCAAGATCCCACACCAGAAAGAATGGCGTCCAGTCGATGTACGGCACCAGCGCTGACAAAGGATACTTCGTCAGCTGATGCACGCCCGTGTGCTTTGGTGTCGGTGGCGTGTAATGAAGGTGATCGCCCGCGAACGGGAAGAAGCGGTTCGCACGGGCGACTTCCAGCTCCAGCAGCGGCACCGTCTTTTTATTGGCGTGACGCTCGCGAATGACTGCGTAATCGGCAGCCGTATCGGCCACGAATTGCGGCTTCATTTCATCGCTCAGCAATGCCGTGGCGACACCCACCGCGCGAGAAGCATCGACGACATGCACCACCGGATTGCGGTAATTCGGCGCGATTTTGACCGCTGTATGCATGCGCGACGTTGTTGCGCCACCGATCAGCAGGGGTACATGAAAATCGAGCCGGTCCATCTCTTTTGCGACGTAGGCCATTTCTTCCAGCGAGGGCGTGATGAGCCCGGAGAGCCCAATGATGTTGGCGTTGGAATCTTTCGCTGCCGCGAGGATCTTGTCGCACGACACCATCACGCCGAGATCAATCACTTCATAGTTGTTGCACTGAAGCACCACGGCCACAATGTTCTTGCCGATGTCATGCACGTCCCCTTTGACCGTGGCCAAAACGATCTTCCCTTTGGTCTTGGCTTTGGTGCCGAGCAGGCGCTTTTCTTCCTCGATATACGGCACCAGATGCGCCACAGCCTGCTTCATCACGCGCGCAGATTTCACCACTTGGGGCAAAAACATTTTGCCCTGGCCGAACAGGTCACCCACTACGTCCATACCCGCCATCAAGGGGCCTTCGATGACTTCCAGTGGTCGCGCGAACCCCTGACGCGACTCTTCCGTGTCCTCGACGATGAAGGTGTTGATGCCCTTGACCAGCGCGTGCTTCAGGCGCTCGTTCACCGGCAATTCGCGCCACGACAAATCTTCAACGCGAACCTTGCCGCCGCCTTTGACTTTTTCAGCGAGCGCCAGCATGCGCTCGGTCGCGTCCTGACGGCGGTTCAGCACCACGTCTTCGCAATGCTCGCGCAACTCTGGATCCAGCTCGTCGTAAATGCCAACCTGTCCCGCATTGACGATGCCCATCGTGAGCCCCGCCTTGATCGCGTGGTACAGGAACACCGTATGCAAGGCCTCTCTCACATGATCGTTGCCGCGGAAGGAAAACGACATGTTCGAGATACCACCGGAGGTCTTCGCGCCAGGCAAATTCTGTTTTATCCAGCGCACCGCTTCGATGAAATCGACGCCGTAGTTATTGTGTTCCTCAAGCCCGGTCGCCAACGCAAACACGTTCGGATCGAAGATGATGTCTTCCGGCGGAAAACCGACGGTATCAACGAGCAACCTATATGCACGCTCGCAGATTTCAATCTTCCGCTGATACGTGTCGGCCTGCCCCTTCTCGTCAAACGCCATGACGACGGCAGCCGCTCCGTGACGACGCAGCAGGCGCGCCTGTTTGATGAAATTTTCCTCGCCTTCTTTCATCGAAATCGAGTTCACGACGCTCTTGCCCTGAACACACTTCAGGCCAGCTTCGATCACCTCCCACTTCGACGAATCGATCATCACCGGAACGCGCGAAATGTCCGGCTCAGTTGCAATGATGTTCAAAAATTTCATCATCGCGGCCTTGCTATCGAGCATCGCCTCGTCCATATTGACGTCGATGATCTGTGCGCCACTCGCGACCTGCTGGCGCGCCACTTCCACCGCGCCCGCGTAGTCGTCATTGAGGATCAATTTCGCGAAGGCGCGAGAGCCGGTGACGTTGGTGCGTTCACCCACGTTAACGAAAAGCGATTCCGGGCCGATTTCGAGCGGTTCAAGCCCGGAGAGGTACATGGTCGTGTTCATACGAGTATTTTCGCAGCTTTGTTTGCTCTCCGTTTGTGCCATAGGGAGTCACCGCAGCAGGGCGGGCACTGCCCACTTGTGGTTTCTCGCAAAGCGCTAAATATTGGGGCTTCGCCGCGAGTACGAGGCGGGCAGTGCCCGCCCCTACGCGGCTACACGGTGTAATTCAGCGCCAGCCGTCCCCCGTCGGGATAAATGGTTTGACCCGTGAGATAGCTTGACTCGTCGCTCGCCAGAAACAGCGCCACATTTGCCACTTCATCCGGCTCACCCAGGCGCCCCATCGGCGTACGGCTCATGACCTTTTTCGTGGCTTCCTCGCTGCCGAGCACTGCTTTTTTGGCTAGTTCTGTTGCAATCGTCCCCGGCCCAATGCCGTTCACGCGAATACCGTGCGGAGCGAGGCTCATTGCCATGACTTTGGTGAGCTGATTGACGCCGCCTTTGCTCACCACGTAGGGCACCTGATTTGGAATCGCGAGCACGGCGTTTACCGAGGACATGTTGATGATGCAGCCCGAAGTTTTCGCCCGCACCATTTCTCGCGCTACAGCCTGTCCGCACAAGAACATGCCTTTCAGATTCACTCGCAAGACACGATCAAAGTCCTCTTCAGCTAAGTCCAGGAAGTCGGCAGCATGCGTGATTCCCGCATTGTTCACGAGCACATCGATTGCGCCGTAGCGCTCGAGCGTGGTCGACACAAGATGCTCAGCGCCCGCTTTACTCGAAACATCGACGTCAACGAACAGCGCGTCCGTTGCCTCAGTCGGCGCTTTGACGTCCGCCACAATCACCTTTGCGCCTTCACGGATGAAAACCCGGGCGCAGGCAGCACCGATGCCGCTGGCACCGCCTGTGATGATGCAAACCTTGTCTTTCAGTCGCATTTTTATTCCTCTTTCAACTCGTCAATTCGCGCAAGATGCCAGCGCAAAACATGCAATAAATTGGCTTGTGACGCGATGCCCTGCCCGGCGATATCGAACGCTGTTCCGTGGTCTACGCTGGAGCGCAAAAACGGTAATCCAATCGTCACATTGACCGCGCTATCGAGTCCGAGTAACTTCACGGGGATGAGTCCCTGGTCGTGATACATCGCGAGCACGACATCAAACTCGCCGGTGCGGGCACGCATAAAAACGGTGTCCGGGGGCAGCGGATCAGTCACCGAAATGCCCTGAGCACGCGCTTCGGCAATCGCCGGAATGAGCACACGTTGTTCATCATCGCCGAGCATGCCGCCTTCGCCCGCGTGAGGGTTGATTCCGGCGATTGCAATGCGCGGGTTCGCCTTGCCGAGCCATCGACCAGCTGCGTGCGTAAGCTGAATCTTTTGCAGAACGAGCTCTGGCGTCAGCGCTTCGAGCGCTTTGGCCAGCGGCAAGTGAATGGTCGCGAGAACGACTTGCAGATGTTCGCTGGCAAACATCATGGCGAATCGATCCGTGCCGGCCAGACCCGCGATTCGCGCAAGGATTTCGGTGTGCCCCGGCTCGCTGACACCCGCGGCGCGAAGCGCGAGTTTGTTGATGGGTGCTGTCGCCAGGCCGCAGGTCGCGCCTTGCATGCTGAGCTTTGCCGCTTCAACAATGGCTGCGTTCGCCGCGCGACCGGCATCGCCCGATACCTTGCCAGCCGGAGGCAGTGCGGCGAGTGTTGCGACTGGATGCAGGGCGATCTGATGTTCGTGCAGGTCAGGGATCGCAGCGTGGAGATCAACATGCATCACGCTGAATGTCGGCGCGTAGCGCGACAGTGCATCAGCCAACACAAGCGGATCGCCGACCACAACTACGCGCCCGCGCAACACCGCGTCATGCGCCAGCGCTTTGGCAACAATCTCTGGGCCGACGCCCGCTGGGTCTCCCATCGTGAGCGCGAGTGGCTTCTGCGCCAGAGCATTCATTGCTGCGCCTGGCACCGCGCGAGGTAGAGTCGCGTGGCTCCATCCAGTCCAAGCCAAAGCGCATCAGCAATCAACGCGTGACCGATCGACACTTCATCGGGCGCAACGTCGCGAATGAAATCGGGCAGGTTGTGTAAATTCAAATCGTGCCCGGCGTTGAGGCCGAGGCCGAGTTCACGGGCACGGGATGCGGCATGGACGAATTTTTGCAGCGTTTCTTTCGCCGAGCCCGAACCACCCTCCGCATACGCCGCCGCATACGGCTCCGTGTACAACTCAATGCGATCGGCTCCGGCACCGTGTGCGGCTTCGACGGCGGATATTTCGGCATCGACAAACACGCTCACACGAACGCCTTTGTCCTTGAGCCGTGCGATCAGCGGTTGCACCGCGTCCATCTCCGCGCCCGCTGCGAAACCACGATTCGACGTGCTCACACCGACTGCGTCGGGGACAAAGGTCGCTTGCTGCGGCAGCGCGGCTTCTACAATCGCCATCAGGTTGTGGTGCGGATTGCCCTCGATGTTGAATTCGCGATCAGGATATTGCGCAAGCAGTGCCGCAAGAGGCGCGATGTCGTTCATGCGAATGTGCCGTTCATCGGGGCGTGGATGCACGGTGATGCCGTCGGCGCCAGCGTCGAGAATGGTTTTTGCGGCATGCAGCAAGTCGGGCAGGCCGTTGTCGCGGCTGTTGCGCAGAAGTGCGATGCGATTGATATTGGCGGAAAAATGAGTCACTTGTTGACCAAAAAGAGGAGCAGGGATGCAAACGGTTGAGACCAGAGGCGCCATTGTGCAAGAAATGAAGGCGCGTGGCTTTTGTCTGGTGTCGCCACGGCATGTTGAAGCATGCTTCGGCGTTGCGGATACGACTCTGCTGCCGTTGTCTCCGACGTGGAACAATTTGCCGCGCGACGCTTACTTGAAAGACGGCGGCAAGTATCGTTCGCGCCGTCACAGCAGCTTTGTGCAGACCGTTTCGCCCCCGCAGCTAACTCAGGTCGCGCATCGGCCGCACTGGCAGCCGGTGGATTACAACGCGCTGCACGGCGGCATAGAGCGAATGTTTGAGCCTGTCACGCCATCGGTTTGTGATGATGCGGCATGGCGCGGGCTAATCTCGGGCTTGGGCCAGATATTCGCGGTTTTGCAGCCGGAGCCAAGTTGGTTCATTGAGGCGCATCAGTTTCGAATCGACACTGCCGAGGGTATTGGCCGCCCGACGCCCGAGGGCGCGCATCGCGATGGCGTGGATTTCGTGGCCGTCATTCTTGTCAATCGTCAGGGCGTCAAGGGCGGTGAAACGCGTGTGTTTGATGCGCATGGCACAAGCGGTGTGCGCTTCACATTAACCGAGCCGTGGTCTGTACTCCTGCTGGACGACGCGCGCGTGATTCACGAAACAACTCCGATTCAGCCAGATGGTGCAGGTGGGGTCAGGGACACCTTGGTTTTGACGTATCGCGCCAAAAGCTTTCAGGATCCGACGTAGTCAACCTGCGCTCAAGCAAAGTGAGGCGTAACAAACGGCCCCGAAGGGCCGTTTGTTCTTAGTGTTGGGCCGGGCCTAAGCAGCTTTTTTGTCCATATCCCGTAACTCGCGCCGCAAAATCTTGCCGACCGGCGTCTTTGGCAAATCAGCGCGGAACACCACGTACTTCGGCTTTTTGTAGCCCGCGAGATTGGCCTCGCAATAATCGCGCACGGCTTGCTCGGTGAGGTTCGGGTCTTTCTTGACGATGAAAACTTTCACGGCTTCGCCGGATTTGTCATCCGGCACGCCGATGACCGCGCACTCCATCACGCCAGGGCAGCTGGCAACGACATCCTCAACCTCGTTCGGGTAGACGTTGAAGCCGGAGACGAGCACCATGTCCTTCTTGCGATCAACAATCTTCACGTAGCCGCGCTCGTCCATGACGCCAATGTCGCCTGACTTGAAAAAACCGTCGGCGCTGAACACGTTGGCGGTCTCGTCTGGACGCTGCCAGTAGCCTGCCATGACTTGCGGGCCTTTGATGCAAATCTCACCGGGATCGCCCATCTTGACGACATTGTTGTCATCGTCGCGAATCGAAATTTCGGTCGAAGGCAGAGGCATGCCTATTGTCCCGGAATACGCCTCGGAATCGGTTGGATTACAGGTTGCCGACGGCGAGGTTTCCGACAGGCCGTAACCTT
>JAYWHV010000044.1:0-20367 GCA_043777615.1 Burkholderiales bacterium
CCGACGGCGGTGGCACTCGCTGACAAGCTTGAGACAATCGTAGGTCTTTTCGGCATTGGGCAAATCCCGACCGGCGACAAAGATCCCTTCGCACTGAGACGTCACGCGCTCGGCATCCTGAGAATCCTCGTTGAGCATGCGCTTCCACTCGCCTTGGATGAGATAGTGGAACGGGCATTCGCCACATTTCCGCATCAGTTCGAGAACATTGTCCTAAGCACTAGCAAGGTGAAGCGATTCATTCTTGATCGATTAATTGCGTATGCTCGCGAGGATGGATATCGTGCTGCGATAGTGGAAGCGGTGGTTGAAAACGACGCGTTCGACCCACGCGCATGGGGCGCATTGCCGGCAAGTTTCGCGGCTGCCAAGGCATATTCGAATATGCCCGAAGCGGAGTCGCTGAATGCGGCCAATAAGCGTGTCGCAAATATCCTCCAGAAAGCGGAGGATGCAGGCGAGACCATCGCTGTGAGCAACGCGCCGCAGGAGGTCGCCGAACAGGCGCTACGCCAGGAGCTCGACGCGGTGAGCCCCCACGCCGAGGCGCTCTACGCGAAAGGCGACTTCACCGGCTACCTCAAGTCCTTCGCCGCCCTCAAGGCACCAGTCGATGAGTTCTTCGACAAGGTGATGGTGATGGCGGAAGACAAGGCCGTGCGTGCGAATCGCCTGGCGCTGCTACGCGATCTGCGTGATGCGATGAACAAAGTGGCCGATCTTTCGAAGCTGGCAAGTTAGGAATCTGACGTGAAACTCGTCATCCTCGACCGCGACGGCACGATCAATTTTGACAGTGATCGCTTCATCAAATCGCCCGACGAGTGGCGTCCGCTTCCGGGGGCGCTGGAGGCGATTGCGCGACTGAACGGTGCTGGCTATCACGTCGCTGTGGCGACCAATCAGAGCGGCATTGAGCGGGGTCTCCTCGACATGAACGCGCTCAACGCGATCCACGCGAAGATGCTCAGGGCGGTACAGCAGGCCGGTGGTCATATTGACGTGATCTATTACTGTCCGCATTCCGGTGACGCCGATTGTCGCTGCCGCAAGCCATCGCCCGGAATGTTCGTCGATATCGGGCAACGCTTGAACGTGTCGATGGCCGGTGTGCCGTGTATTGGTGATGGCCTGCGTGACTTGCAGGCGGCCGAGGCGGCGGGTGGCAAGCCGATACTCGTGCTTACGGGAAAGGGCGCGTCCACATTGGCCAGCGGCGGATTGCCGAGCGCTACACAGACCTATGCTGATTTGTCGGCCGCCGTAGACGCAATCCTGAACTCCGACTAAATCGAAACGCGGCACCCTATGCAACCCCTTCGTAATGTCACCTATGTTCTGCTGCAACTGGTGTTGACGCCGGCCTTTGCGTTCCTCATCTGCGCTGCATTCTGGGCTCCACCGAAAGTCAGGAACGAGCTGTGCGCCTGGTACACCCGCCTGTTCATCTGGCTTGCGAAGCATCTCTGCCGCATCAACTACGTCGTGGAAGGCTGGGAAAATGTGCCAAAGACGCCTTTTATCGTGCTCTCCAAACATTCGTCGACGTGGGAAACACTAATGCTTGAAAGCGTGTTTACGCCCGGCAGTTTCGTGGCGAAGAAGGAGTTGCTTTGGGTGCCATTCTTCGGCTGGGGCTTCGCGTTGTCTTCACCGATCACGATTGATCGCAAGGCCGGTGCGAAGTCGATGGACAAGATGATCGAGCAGGGCAAGGAGCGGTTGAACGAGCGCGGGTTCACGATCGTCATTTTTCCGGAAGGCACGCGCATACCCGCCGGCACCAAAGGTCGCTACAAGACCGGCGGAGCGCGACTCGCCATTGGTTGCAATGTGCCAATTCTTCCGATTGCGCACAACGCGGGATATTGCTGGCCACGTCATCCGTGGCAAAAGTATCCAGGGACGGTCACCATGTCGGTGCTTCCACCGATTGATCCCGCAGGGCGCTCGCTCACGGAGCTGAACGAATTGGTTGAAAGCGTGATTGAAGCGGAAGTGGCGAGATTGGGTGATCCGCGCGAACGCGCCAGCGCAAGCGCCTGATCGGACAGCCGTGAGCTTCTGGACGGCATTGTTTTCGCCACCCGCTACACCGACGTCGCGACCACCCGCACGTTCGACAAGACGGGAGGTCGCTCCGGACGCCGAGAAGCCGCGCCGCAGCACGTCCGGAGTTGACTACCGCCTGGAGCGGGTGCGGCGCAAATCGATCGGGCTCATCATCACGACCGACGGGCTGTTGATTCGCGCACCAAAGTGGACGCCACTTTATGAAATTGACGCCGCTATTGCCGAGCGCAATGCATGGATCGTTGCCGCGTTGGCGCGACAGAATGCTCGCAGGGTGCAATTAGCTGCATACCGAGATGGCGGCCATGTACTGTTTCGAGGCAACAAGCTTGTGGTTGAGGTGCGTCAGGGATTGTTCGAGTCAATCGACTTGACCGAAAAGCACTGCGTCGTAACCACGCCGAGCGGCACTTTTAACGCAGATGCTTTTGACGAAGAGTTGAAGCGTATTGCTCGACTGGAGCTGCCAGACATGGCCCGAAACATGGCCAGAGATGCGGCGCTTCCCCTGACGTCGGTAACACTTAGCAGTGCCCGTACCATGTGGGGGAGTTGTACGTCAACCGGCAGGGTGCGCTTGAACTTCCGGCTTCTGCAACTGCCTCCGGAGTTGATGCGTCACGTGGTTGCGCATGAGTTGGCGCATCTTGTTGAGTTCAACCACTCAACGCGGTTCTGGGCGATCGTGGAGCGCCTTGACCCGGAGTCCACAGCCCACAAGCGAGCGATTAAAGGGTACTCAGTGCTACTGGAGCTCTAGGGAGCCCTTAGTCAAACGAAACCCGGCGGCCAGTCTGCTCAAACACAACGCGTGAGATTGCATCGGACAGCGGCTCACCGCTTCGAGTGTCTAGCCACACCCCATCTGCCCATCGAAAGTGATAACCACCACTTTTCGCCGCAAGCCAGATTTCCTGAGTTGGCGCGTGACGATTGATGATGATCTTTGACTGGTCGAGGCAGGTGACTTCCAGCACACCCTGATTGCATTCAACGTCATCCGCCGCCTCGGATTCGTCTATGACCTCAACGATTTGGTCGAAGAGCGCATCAACTGTTTCATTGAATTCGGTGGCAGAAATCATTTGCTATTATCGGATTGAACTTATCAATAGAGAAGTCTATGCGCACGCGTCCTGCCGCCACACTTGTTCTCGCAAGCTTACTACTCGCTATTGGACTATCCGCTTGCGGGCAAAAGGGGCCGCTGGTGCCCGCCAAGATAGCCTCGGTTTCAACAACAGTCTCTGACCGCTAACCAACTCCGTCCATGCTCACCCCACACTTAAATCGCCAGGTCGGCGGAGAACTCGAATATGAGGGCGTGCGCCTCGCTGAGATCGCCCGACAGTACGGTACACCGACATACGTTTATTCGCGTGCCACGATTGTTGAAAATTTCCGTGCGTATCAGAGCGCATTTGCCGCTTCGAAACCCCTGATTTGTTATGCCGTGAAGGCGAACTCAACCCTTAGCGTGCTTGCGCTTCTAGCCTCTGAAGGTGCGGGCTTTGACATCGTTTCTGCGGGTGAACTTCAACGCGTCATTGCGGCGGGCGGGGATGCCAGCAAAGTGATTTTCTCCGGCGTGGCAAAGCGCGCTGAGGAAATCGCGATGGCGCTTGGTCACAATATTCATTGCTTCAACATTGAATCCGAGGCTGAGCTGTATCGCGTCAACGAGATCGCTATTGCTGCTGGAAAGCGCGCGCGAATAACCTTTCGCATCAATCCGGATGTCGACGCGAAAACGCATCCATACATTTCCACCGGTCTCAAATCGAATAAATTTGGCGTGGCGCATCTCGATGCAGTGCGGCTTTACACGCTTGCCGCCAGCATGCGCGGCATCGAGGTGCATGGCATCGAGTGCCACATCGGCTCGCAGATCACCGAACTGTCGCCCTACGTTGATGCACTGCGTAGGTTGTTGTCGCTGGTCGACGACTTATCAGCGCGTGGAATTCATCTGCGTCACATTGATGTTGGCGGAGGTCGCGGCATCACTTATCAAGATGAAACGATGTTTTCCATGAACGATTTTGCGAAGGCAGTTGAGCGCGAAATCGCAGGTCACCATCTTGAGCTTTTGCTGGAGCCGGGGCGCTCCATTGTTGGTGACGCAGGTTTGCTTTTGACGCGTGTTGAATTCCTCAAACCTGGCGAGACAAAGAACTTTGCACTCGTTGATGCGGGCATGAACGATCTCATTCGCCCAACGCTTTACGACGCGTATCACGCTGTTGCGGCGGTGCTTGAGCGAGAGGGAGCGCCTACGATTTACGACGTGGTGGGTCCAGTGTGTGAGAGCGGAGACTGGCTTGCACGGGAGCGTGCGCTTGTGCTGGAGCCCGGCGACCTGCTTGCGGTTTTATGCGCAGGTGCTTATGGCATGACGATGGCGTCGAACTACAACACACGTGGTCGCGCATGTGAAGTAATGGTTGATCGAGGTGAAGCGCATCTCATTCGTGAGCGCGAACGCTTCGAAGACTTGATCGCACATGAGCGTATCGTCGTGTGATCGTACAGCGCACGCGATGCAGAATTTTTTGTCGCAAATGTGCGAGTAACGCAGGTAATCACAGCGCAAATTTTGTGCAACAAAACAACACAGCGATTCGTGCGTGCTAATGCGCACGCGCGTAGTCTTGTTCGCAAAAAAAATCAAGCTAGAATTCGCGCATCAGGTAAAAATGTTGTAAACAAGTTCGTGTGCCTTGAACGTTTGCAACAGTGCCTGACACTGAGGTGTTTTGTGTTGTAACGCTGATTGCTTTCGACAATTCTTTCGTCGAAATCCATGCGCGAGACGACGCAAATGATCGCCTCAAGTGATGTTTAAAAACTGTGAGAGTCAACCCTTAGGAGACCACTATGAGCGACATGATGACGATGGCGGCCCCGGCTGCAGCTGCAGCCCCTGCCAAGAAAAAGCCGGCTGCTAAAAAGCCAGCTGCAAAGAAACCAGCCGCAAAAAAAGCAGCAGCCAAAAAGCCAGCAGCCAAAAAGCCAGCAGCCAAAAAGCCAGCAGCCAAAAAGCCAGCCGCTAAAAAGCCAGCAGCTAAAAAGCCAGCAGCCAAAAAGGCAGCCGCTAAAAAGCCAGCAGCCAAAAAGCCAGCCGCTAAAAAAGCAGCAGCCAAAAAGCCAGCCGCTAAAAAAGCAGCAGCTAAAAAGCCAGCCGCTAAAAAGCCAGCAGCTAAAAAGCCAGCCGCTAAAAAGCCAGCCGCTAAGAAAGCAGCAGCCAAAAAGCCAGCAGCCAAGAAGAAGTAATTTCGTCGACGAGATTACTTTCTCTAAACTAAACGGCGCGGCAACGCGCCGTTTTCATTGGTGCGGTTTGAAAGTGATTCGCAATGAGGGATTGAAAATGAAAGCTCGCCCAATGGCTGCGCCCACCAGCTCTTCATTCAAGAAGAACTTCCTGACGATTGCGCCCAAATCTGCGCGCGGCAAGTCGCGCCCTATGCCGTTGGTTGTCGCGTCCTCCCCACCGCTAGTTATTGCCGTCAGCAAGCCGCGAAACCCCATCGCCGTGGACGCGTTATTGAAAAAGTCCGGCGCACACGAAGACCGCCGCCGTGCGCAAAAACTTCGCGCCAGGGAGCAGTTGCAAAACGGTCTTGACGAAGTGCGAAAGAAAAACGCCAACGATTGAGCGTCGTTGGGTAAACCTCGAGCTTATTGCGGCGCGGTCAGGTCAACTCGCTACGTACGCGCGAGGCGCTAAAGCGGATAGTGGCAGCCGCAGGCTTGGCAGGAGTGTTGGCACGCCTCGCTATTGCCGCGGGGAATTATGACCGGTTTGCGCGATGCCGACGCAGGCCCGTGTCGGCGAGATCGCCGTGGCGCGCACGACGACCAACGCCCGTACTAACGCTTACGCTTGATGACCTTCTTTGAGGCCGCGACTCCGCGCTGCTTCACAGGTCCAGCCTGGCGTACAGTTTTGACCATTTTGCTTCCGCGTTTCACGTAGACTACGCGGCCGCTCTTGGCGCTAGCAACCTGACGGACAGGTGCGGGGCCTGAGACATAAAGTACCTGACCCGCGCGCGCAGTCTGCTTGCCCATACGATTCCACTGCGCAAGCGTTGCCGGTTTGATGCCGTATCGTTTGGCGATGCTGGCAAACGTGTCTCCCCGTCGCACTTTGTGCACGCGAGCCGGGACGTATTCCGGAAACTTGGTGAACACCGCGTTTTGAATGCTGCCAAGCGCGTCTTCTGACGGGCCGTCTGTTGGCACCAGCAAGTGATAGCCGGGGGGAAGGGTCGGTGCGACAGAGCGAATCCCATTTACCGATTTCAAAGCCGCGACACTAGTGCCAAAGCGTTCAGCGAGCGCTTCGATGCGATCGCCCGAGCGCGTCCGGTAGGCCATCCACGACACGCGCGGTTTTTCGTTGGTCTCGAGTCTCGCCAGGAAATTGTCGGCTTTGTTCGCGGGCAACAACACCTGATATTCGCTGCTGCCGCCGATGACTGGGCGGTTGTGTGCCGGATTGAGCGCCACGAAGTCCGCTTCTGTCATTTCCGCCAACTGTGCCGCCCGCTTCAAATCAATCGGATGAGCAAGCGTGATCGTTTTGAAATACGGTTCATTGGGCACTGAGGCGATCGTGATTCCGAACGCTGCAGGATTGCGGATGATGTTCTTTACCGCCTGAAGCTTTGGCAAATAGTTGCGCGTTTCGGCTGGCATGTCGAGGGACAGATAAGTGCCATCCTTGTTGCGGGCTTTGGCTTTTTGCACTGCACGACCGACCGAGCCTTCGCCCCAGTTATACGATGCCAGCGCAAGTTGCCAGTCGCCGAACATGCCGTGCAAATTCGAGAGATAATCAAGCGCTCCATTGGTCGCCTTGACGATATCGCGGCGGGAGTCGGCCCACCAGTCCTGCTTCATGCCGTAGCTTGTGCCCGTCGACGGAATGAACTGCCAGATACCAGAAGCTTTCGCACTTGAATGTGCGATCGGATTGAATGCGCTCTCGATCATCGGCAGGAGCGCGATTTCGAGTGGCATACCCCGACGCTCAAGCTCGGTGACAATGTAGAACATGTACTTGCCGGATCGATCTACGATGCGAGCCATGTACTCTGGCCGCTCCGAGTAGAATTTTTCCCATTTGGCGACGAGCGGATCGTCGAGATCTGGCATTGCGTACCCGGCGCGAATACGATCCCACAAATCGCTTGGCGGCAATTCAGCAATCGGATCGCCGACCACACCGATCAAGGGCGCTTCATTCGCCACCACTGAACTTTGGGCCAAAGATGACGCCGATGTCGATGAGCCAGCGCTGTTCAACTTCGCAGAGCCAGAAGTTGCTGGGATGATCGCAACGGTCGGTGTGCTTCCCGCAGTCTGCGCAGCCAGCACACTTGGCGAGAAGGGCACCGCAGGCACCGTCGGCGTTGCTGGTGCCGACGTCGGCGCAGCGTTAGGTGGCGACGAGGCATAGGCGCTGAAAGCGGGGGCCGTTACTTGTTGCGGAGCATCAATCGGTCGCGCCATGCTGGCACTGCCAAGCGCACCTGCGACAACAACCGTTGAGCCGCCCGTGTTGTCAAATTTGACCTGGGCGTGCGCGTTGCTCATCAGGATCGCGCTGCAAATTGCCGCCATTGTGAGTGGCAAGCGGGTGTGTCGTTTCGAGAAGCGACTGTTCTCTGGGGCGCTGGCGGGGGAGCTAGCCAGCGCGGACAGGATCGAGGAGCGGAGTATTGTGAAAGTGTTGTGTTTGCGTTGCACGCCTCATCCTAAACAAAAAAGTGCCGGTCAGTGGATAAACGAGCTTGACGAATCAATCGACCAAGCATGCGTGAGCTAACCAAAAATCTCGCGCGATGCTACTCAATTGGCGCGTCCGGGTCAAATAATCCTGTACAAGTCAGACTATCCGCGAAAGTCATTTTTCCAGTCTCGCAACACCGAAAAAACGGTGGCGGGATCGGATAAGTCAGGCGCGCTACTTTGAGCAGCTTTGACGCGACGCAGCGCACTCACTGCCAAGGCAGATTCCGCGCAACGCAGGAAAGGATTGGTCGCTCGTTCGATCGCGATGGTTGACGGCAGCGTCGGCTCACCGCGTGAACGCCGCTCCTGCTCAACAAAGCTGCGCGCCACTAGCGCGTCGTTGTCGCCATCTACGGCCAGTGCAAAGCGCAAATTCGACAACGTGTATTCGTGCGTACAAAAAACCTGCGTTGATTCCGGTAATGCCGCTAGCCGCATGAGAGATGTGTGTAACTGCTGTGCCGTTCCCTCAAACATGCGACCACAACCTGCGGCAAACAGCGTGTCACCGCAAAACAAGATGTCACCGCTGAGATACGCGATGTGCCCGCTCGTGTGCCCCGGCACTTCAATCACAACGAACGGCTCATCAACGAAATTGGGCAGCGCAACCAGATCGCTCTCACGCAGGGCATGTGTTACTCCCTCGATTTTTTCCGCTATGGGCCCGTACACAGCAACGGGCCACCGTGCAGTGAGCCCGGCGATGCCACCGACATGATCAGCATGGTGATGCGTGATCAGAACAGCGTCCAGCGTCAGGCGGTGTTCCGTCAAAAAAGCGATCACAGGCACGGCGTCACCTGGATCGACGACCACACAATGATCGTCCTTCAGCAACGCCCAGATATAGTTGTCGGCAAACGCCGGGATCGGCACAATTTCAAGCATCGAATTTTTGGTAGACATTGGACGCTCCGACTTTACCGACTGACATGGAGACTTTTGATGAGTGGCTTGACACGCCACTGGGTCATTATGTGGTCGCGCGCGAGCAGGCAATTTACGACCGCGTGCTGCCTGACCTCTTTGGATTTTATGCGCTGCAGATGGGCGCGGCGACGGTGCCACTTCTAAAGACCAGTCGCGTAACGAACAAGTTCACCCTGGCGTGGGATACGGCGGCACCGCTCCTTGCCGAGCCCGATCAGTTACCGTTCCCGGAAAATCAGTTTGATGTCATTGTGTTGCCGCACACGCTCGAGTTTCAGGCGCTGCCACATGAAGTATTGCGCGAGGCGTTTCGCGTGTTGCGGCCTGAGGGACGGTTGTTGATTTCTGGGTTTAATCCGTATTCGCTGTTTGGCGTGAAGCGCTACTTCGGGCGTGATCGGCGAGGGCCGTGGGGCGGGGAATTCATATCGTTATCGCGCGCGAAAGACTGGCTCACGTTGTTGGGGTTTGATCTGGTCGATGCGCAGCTTGATTGCTTTAACTGGCCAGCTCAGAACGAAAAGACACTCCAGCGACTGAACGGCCTGGAGCGCGCCGGCGACAGCTGGTGGCCGTTTGCCGGCGGCGTGTATTTTTTACATGCGGTGAAGCGAGTGGCGGGCGTTCGCTTGATCAAGCCCGACTGGGCGCGCGCCGGTCGCCGGAGACGCGCCTCGGCGACCGTGCCGACTCGCGCACACAAGGAATTTGATTTGACCCGGAGCGAAAAAGAATAGATGCAAGAACCTGAAGTCATTGTTTACACCGACGGGGCCTGCAAAGGCAATCCTGGCCCGGGAGGCTGGGGTGTGCTGATGGTCGCGGGCGAACACAGGCGCGAGCTCTGTGGTGGCGAGCGGTTGACTACCAACAATCGTATGGAGCTGATGGCGGCGATTGAGGCGCTGCGTGCGCTCAAACGCACAAGCCGGGTCCGTCTGATAACCGACTCAAACTACGTGAAGCAGGGCATTGAAACCTGGATTCACGGCTGGAAGCGGAACGGCTGGCGGACAGCCGCAAAGGCCCCGGTAAAAAATGCTGACCTGTGGCAGGCACTCGACGAATTGAATGCTTCGCATCACGTTGACTGGCGCTGGGTCAAAGGTCATTCGGGCGATCCGGGCAATGAGCGTGCTGATCAGTTGTCGAACGACGGGATTCCCAAGTAGCGTTATCTGTGCTCGCATCCGAAAGGTGGCTACACAGCTTTTCCCTGAAAATACCGCTGAACAGGGGCTACAGCAGAATTACGTCAATAGTCGATATGCTCGCTTTTAGGGCTTTAGCCCATATTCCGTAGTCATTTACACAAAAAGCTGATAAGACTACATGTCCCCCATCATGGCCATCGAACGCACCGCAGAACGCGTGTCACCTCGCCCGACAATACAGTGATCGAGCACAGTCACATCAACCAGCGCCAGCGCGCTTTTGAGCACTTGAGTGAGCGAGCGGTCCGCCTGACTAGGCGCGGTTGACCCCGACGGATGGTTGTGCGCGAGGATCACCGCTGCCGCGTTTTTTGCGAGCGCGGCGCGCACCACTTCGCGCGGATACACGCTCGTCTGCGCGAGCGTGCCACGGAACAGTATCTGCATTTCAATCAGACGATGCTGCGCGTCAAGCCAGAGCGCTACGAACACTTCCACCCGTTCATGGCCAAGGGACAGACGCAAATAATCTTTCACAATATCTGGCGTGTTCAGCATTGGCCGCTCGCTCATGGCGCTTGCCAGCGCGCGACGCGCAAGTTCAATGCTCGCCTGAAATTGCACGAATTTCGCCTCGCCCATGCCGTGCACCGCACAAAACTCATCACGTGGCGCGGCTACGATCCCCGCGACCGAGCTAAAGCGTTGCAACAGCTCGCGCGCGAGCTCCACCGCGCTCTTCCCAACCACGCCAACCCGCAAAAAAATCGCCAGCAACTCGGCGTCACTCAACGCGTCCGCACCAAACGCCAGCAATTTCTCACGGGGGCGGTCGTCGGCGGGCCAATCTTTTATGCTCATGATTCACGCTTTCCAGCACGACGGCAAAAGGTTGTGCTACGTGAATTATGTACGTATTTACAGTATTTGCAAATACAGTGACCTTTGCCGTTGGAAAGACCTAGCGCGAAACGTATTTCCCAAGTTCCTGCTTGGCAATCGCGGCGCGGTGCACTTCATCCGGGCCATCGGCGAAGCGGAGCGTGCGCGCCGCGGTGTAGGCGTACGCCAGCGGGAAGTCACCGCTCATGCCGCCGCCGCCGTGCGCCTGCATGGCCCAGTCGATAACCTGACAGGCCACATTGGGCGCGACGACCTTGATCATGGCGATGTTTTGTTTGGCGACCTTGTTGCCAGCGACGTCCATCATCCATGCCGCGTTCAGCGTGAGCAGGCGCGCCTGATCGATCATGCAACGGGCTTCGCCGATGCGCTCGTGCCAGACCGTTTGCGAAGCGATGGGTTTGCCGAAGGCGACACGCGTGGTGAGGCGTTTACACATGAGCTCAAGCGCGCGCTCGGACAGGCCAATAAGCCGCATGCAATGATGAATGCGGCCGGGACCGAGGCGACCCTGAGCGATTTCAAATCCACGACCTTCGCCGAGCAACATATTGGTAGCAGGAACCCGCACATTCTCGAACGTCATTTCGCAGTGACCGTGCGGTGCGTCGTCGTAGCCGAACACCGTGAGCGGTCGAATGACCTTCACGCCCGGCGTGTCAGCCGGCACCAGAATCATCGACTGCTGCAAGTGCTTCGGTGCGGACAGGTCGCTCTTGCCCATCACGATGTACACCGCGCAGCGCGGGTCACCTGCACCCGAGATCCACCACTTGCGGCCGTTGATAACGTAATCGTCGCCATCGCGGATGATCGAAGTCTCGATATTTGTCGCGTCGCTCGAGGCAACGCCCGGTTCGGTCATCGCGAACGCGGAGCGAATTTCGCCTGCGAGCAGGCGCGGCAGCCACTCGGCTTTTTTCTCGGCGCTGGCGTACTGGATGATGGTTTCCATGTTTCCCGTGTCCGGCGCGGAGCAGTTGAACACTTCGGGAGCCCACGGCACACGACCCGTGATCTCGGCAAGCGGCGCGTATTCCATGTTGTTGAGGCCCGCGCCGTATTCCGGGTGCGGGCAGAAGAGATTCCACAATCCCGCTTTGCGCGCGATAGGTTTTAACTCTTCAATGATGCGGGTGGGCGTCCAACGCTTCCCCGCTGCGGTGTTGTCAGCGACATCCTGCTCGTAGCGATGCTCGTTTGGATAAATGTACTGGTCAAAAAATCGCAGAAGTTCTGCCTGATAGTGTTTGACCTTGTCGCTGTGCTGGAAATCCATATGTCGCTCCTTGATGTATCAGTCGCCGTTCGTCCCGAGCTTGTCAAAGGATGACCGGTTGATTGGTTGCGTTCATGGTTCGACAGGCTCACCACGAACGGATATGTGAATTGGTGCTAGTGAATTTTCTGTGCAACTGCCCAGCCCTGCTCGGCAATCGGTCGCGTTGATTTGCCCATCGCCACCGCTTGCGCACTGGCTGCTGTGCCGTCGACGACACGCTTCATAATGCCCTGCAAAATACCCGCCATACGGAACATGTTGTAGGCCATGTAAAACTCAAAATTCGGGATACCGTCTGCGCGTCCGGTTCGCTCGCAGTAGCTCGCGATGTAATCCTCGACCTTCGGAATCCCGCTGCCCGTGAGGTCAATCCCGCCAAGTCCTCGACCCGCGCCGGGCGGCAAATACCAAGCCATGCAGTGATAGGCGAAATCCGCAAGCGGATGCCCAAGCGTCGAGAGTTCCCAATCGAGTACCGCCAGAATGCGCGGCTCGGTCGCATGAAAGATCACGTTGTCGAGACGGTAGTCACCGTGCACGATGCTTGTCTCTTCGCCCGCCGGAATGTGCGCTGGCAACCATTCGATGAGCGCATCCATCGCGGGTATCGACTCGGTTTCGGACGCGCGATATTGCTTGCTCCAGCGTGAGATCTGCCGTGACAGATATCCGTCATGTTTGCCGTAATCCGATAAACCCGATGCGGCGAAATCGACTTTGTGCAGCGCCGCGATGACACGGTTCATCTCGTCGAAAATCGCGGCGCGTTGTTCAGGCGTCATGCCCGGAAGCTGTGGATCCCACAGCACGCGACCGTCGACAAAATCCATCACATAAAACGCGCGTCCAATGACTGATTCGTCCTCGCACAATGCATGCATTTTGGCGACCGGAACGTCGCTACCCGAGAGCCCACTCATCACGCGAAATTCGCGATCAATCGCGTGTGCAGACGGAAGTAGTTTTGCTGCCAGGCCGGGCTTCGAGCGCAAAACGTAGGTCTTGCCGGGCGTGATGAGTTTGAAGGTGGGGTTGGACTGACCACCTTTGAATTGCTCAACGGTCAGCGGACCGACAAACCCGTCGACATGAGTGAGCAGATACGCCTCCAGCGCGGCGACGTCAAAGCGTTGCCGCTCCGTCACCGGCATGGTGCCCGTGAACAATTCAGTTCGATTTAGCGTATCCGACACAGTGCTCCTCCAAGCTTCATGCTTTGATGCTAGTTCACGTAACTTGAGCGTTCGCTCAACAGGAAAGCACTATTGATCGTATCCGGGGAATCTGCGATCGAGCCGACGCAATAAACCGGGCCAGCTAATCATGCCGCCTCGGCCCTTGGTCGCCTGTTTAGCCTGTGCCTGCGCCATGTCGATGATGGATTGCGGCACCATCAAAAGCTCGCCGCCGCCTGCCTGTGCACGAACCTGAATCGTGCAGGTGGCCTCGAAAAAGTACATCTGCTGGAACGCGTCGGCGATTGACGGCGCTACGGTCAACAAGCCGTGATTGCGCAGCATCAAAAAATTCTTGTTGCCAAGATCCGCGACTAGTCGCGGTTTTTCGTCGTCCATCAGCGCCACGCCTTCGTAGCCGTGATAAGCCAAGCTCGCGAGGATGAAAATCGACTGCTGCGAGATCGGCAGCACGCCACCTTTTTGCGCGCTCACCGCCACGCCATTCAGGCTGTGCGTGTGCAGCACGCACTGCGCGTTCTCGCGCGCTGCATGCACGGCGCTGTGAATCACAAATCCGGCAGGATTGATCGGATGCGGATTGCCATCCAGCTTGTTGCCGTTCAGGTCGATTTTTACGAGCGAGGAGGCGGTGATTTCCTCGAACATCAGCCCATATGGATTGATCAGAAAATTGTGACCGTCGCCCGGAATTTTCGCCGTGATGTGGGTGAACACGAGATCATCCCAACCCATCATCGCCACTGCTCGGTAACAGGCTGCGAGGTCGACGCGGGTTTGCCATTCTTCCGGCGATACGCCGGCTTTCACCTGCGTGGCGTCCCATTCCATCCGTGCATTCATTCTGAGCCTCCTTCAGCTTTTCATTGCGTCAATGTGCGCGCGAACGATGTCATCAAAGCCCGCATCAATCGTCATGCCCAATGATTTTCCGCGATCTGCCGTAAATGCCTGCGGCCATGACGACACGAGCCGATCCACGACCGGGTCAAGCTGCCACGAAACGCGGGCCGCGACCGCATCGCCCGCCACCCGGCGCAAACTCTCCACCATCTCGCGCACCGACACGGTGATCCCAGGCACACTTACGCTGCGCGTGAAAGGCAGCGCGCTGGCCGACGCTTCGTGGCCAATGATGATGTTTTCGACGACACGCGGCGGGCTCAAACACCACATCTTCGCATCCGGCGAAGCGGGGCAGACGAAGTCAACGCCGGCTAGCGGTTCGCGAATGATCCCGCTGGCAAAGCTTGATGCCGCCTTGTTCGGCTTGCCGGGACGCACAGTGACGGTCGGCAAGCGCAGCGAACGGCCATCAATCATTCCACGACGCGACATGTCCGACACCAGCAATTCGCACATCGCTTTCTGTGCGCCGTACGAGCCTTGCGGCGTCAAAATCTGATCGTCTGGCAACACGGCAGGCAGCGCGCCGCCGAATACGGCGATGGAGCTGGTGAACAGGAATTTCGGCGGCGCGGGCAATAAGCGTGTGAGTTCGAGCAGGGTTCTCGTCGAATCCACATTGACGCGCATGCCGATGTCGAAGTCGGCCTCGGCCTGACCGCTCACAACAGCGGCCAGGTGAAAAATGCTGCCCGTGTTCTGCGTCAGGGCGCTGGCGAGCACATTGCGATCCGCTACGTCGCCTACGACTTGCGTGACGCGTTTGTCGCCAAGCCAGGGTTCGTTCGTGGCAGCCGCAATGTCTACCAGCACCAGCTCGCTGATGTCACGAATCTGCCCTGCTGCGTCGGTGAGCGAGCCACGCTCGAGTAGTTTCGCTGCGAGGAGCTTGCCGATGAACCCGGCACCGCCGGTAATGACTACGCGCATGGATGCCGCCTTGATTGGGTTGTAGGAGCGGCGTTAGCCGCAAAGACGCTTGATTCTAGAATCGACCGATGCACACAGTCACCGAACAAATCACAAACGCACTTTCAACGACGGGGTGGTATGTCGGTGATTCCATTTTATCTGCCTCGTTGACGAGTGATCTTTCAAATCAGGGGCATGCACTATCTGACGGTGGACAGCTGCAAGCCGCACACGTTGGCCGGGCGGACGGCACGCAACTGAGCGGGCGAAGCCGTAGTGACGACACACTCTGGCTGACCGATACGCCACAAGACATTTACGAGCGTGAGGCGCTCGCCACGGTGAACATGCTGCGAAAGGATTTGAACGAATCGCTGTATCTCGGCGCGCGCTCCTCCGAGCTGCACTTCGCCCGCTACGCGCCCGGTTCGTTCTACGTCAAACATCGTGACCGGTTTCGTGACAACGACGCTCGCGTGGTCTCGATGGTGTTCTATCTCAACGAAGCTTGGGCAGACGATGCAGGTGGCGAGCTTGTGATCTACGACGGTGATGCGGAAGGAGCGAGAATCGCATGTGTGTCACCACGCAGCGGCACGATGGTGTGTTTTCTGAGTGATCGCTTTCCGCATGAAGTTTTGCCAGCGACGCAAGAGCGGTTTTCGCTCACCGGATGGTTGTCGCGTGACCCGCCTCAAGCTTTGCCACAATAAGATAGCGCATGAGAGTTCTGAGCATGAGAGTTCTGATTCAGCGCGTTTCGTCAGCCAACGTCGTCGTCGGCGAAACAGTGACCGGTGCAATCGATCACGGGTTGCTGCTGTTCGTCGGCATCACGCACGCTGATACCGAAGCCGTCGAAGACCGTATGGCTGAAAAGATCGTCAAGCTGCGCATCTTCAGTGACGAACAGGGATTGATGAACAGGAGCGTCATTGACGTTGGCGGCGGGTTACTTGCCGTGAGCCAGTTCACGCTGTACGCCGATGCAAAGAAAGGTAATCGCCCAAGCTACACCGATGCTGCGCGTCCCGAGCAGGCGTCCCCAGCGTTTGATCGGTTCGTTGCAAAGCTCTCGGCACGCATTGGCAAGACCGTACCGACTGGCGTGTTCGGCGCAGACATGAGAGTTTCGCTCGTTAACGACGGGCCAGTAACAATCTGGTTCGATTCAGAAGCGCTATGAACGCAATCTTCACTGAGCTTGATCACATCGTTGTCGCTGCGAAGACGCTTGATGAAGGCCGCGCGTGGGCACGGGAAACGCTGGGCGTCGACGCCATCGGTGGCGGCAAACACGACGGTCTCGCGACTCACAACGCACTCGTCAGGCTAAACGTCAATCGCTATCTGGAAATCATTGCGATTGATCCCGACGCAGACGCGCCCACTTTCCCACGCTGGTTTGGGCTTGATACGGAAGAAGTTCGTGAGCGAGTCGCGCACGGCCCGCGACTGGTGGCATGGGTGGCGCGCTGCGAGGGTGTGTCTGACGCGATTGACCAACTGGCAAAAACGCCGGGTTACGCCGCCAACGTAGTGCGTCCGGCGTCGCGCGCGGACTTTCGCTGGCGCTTTGCATTCACACCTGACGGCGCACGCATTGCTGACGGCGCGTTGCCCCACCTGATTCAATGGGATTGCGATGTGCAGCCCTGTGATCGCCTGCCCTTGAGCGACGTGGCGCTCACCGCGCTAATGCTCGGTGCGCCTGAGCCCGGGCGACTGACCGAGACGCTTCACGCGTTGCATTTCGCCGATGGGTGTGTGCAGGTCGGGCAGAGCACCACGGCGCATCTGGTTGCGATGCTGCAAACGCCGCTCGGCAGCGTTGTTCTGGATTGACCGGCAGGCGCCGCCCGGCCGCGACCTCTGTTCGACGGACGCAACCGGGTAGCGGCACTGTTTCTTCGGCTTTGCTCCTGTCATCGAGGCGCTATGCGCTGGCGTTATGCTTCGCAGCGCCTGCCATTGCTGAACCGGAGCCCCATTGAAACGACTGATCGCTGCCTCTCTTCTGCTGCTCTGCACGGTCGCGCATGCCGATCTCAACATCCTGTGCTCCACCGATCCTGACTGGTGCGAAAGCAAGGCGCGCGAATTCTCGGTGCAGACGGGGATCAAGGTCAATTTGTCGCGCAAGGCGACGGGAGAAGTGTTCGCGCAGTTGAAGGCAGAGTCGGCAAACCCAAAAGCAGATGTCTGGTACGGCGGCACGCATGATCCCCACTTGCAGGCGGCGAACGAGGGCGTGCTGCTGCCCTATGTGAGCGTGAACATGAAAGAGCAGTACGCGTGGTCGGCTGATCTGCTCGAGAAGAGCGGCAATCGGGTCGCCGGGATTTATCGCATCACGCTCGGTTTTGGATACAACCGCGATTTGCTGGCAAAGAAAAAGCTGGCAGTGCCCGCTTGCTGGGGCGATCTCATCAAGCCTGAGTACAAAGGCGACGTCGAAACGTCGAACCCCGCAACTAGCGGCACGGCCTACACAATCGTCGCGACACTGGTGCAATTGATGGGCGAAGACAAGGCGTTCGACTACCTGCGCGCACTCAACAAGAACGTCAACCGATACACCACGAGCGGCACGGCGCAAAGGCAAAGCGTTTCACGCGGCGAATCAATGATCGGCGTCACTTTCCTCGATGAATTCATTCCCGAGCAGTACGTCAATGCTCCGGTTGAAATTGTCCTGCCCTGCGAAGGCACGGGCTACAGCGTGGGCGCGATGAGCATTGTCAAAGGCGCGCGAAATCTGGACGAAGCAAAAAAATTCTACGACTGGGCATTGACCGCCAACGCGCAAAGTATTCGCGACCAGACCAAAGTGATTGCCATTCCCTCGAACAAAACGGCCTTTGCGCCGGAACGCGTAAAGGCACTCGAAAAAGCCAGCCTGATCAACTACGACTTCGCGAAGTATGGATCAAGCGCCGAACGCAAACGGCTGATCGAAAAATGGGATCGCGAAGTCAAAAACGCGCCGCGTTAGGCAGCGGAAACCCGCTGGCGCGTTTTTCGCTATTCTTTAAGATTGCGTTTTGCCCCCCCGATTTTTTACTGCAATATCCAAGCTCCAAAGGCCCCCATGAAGAAATCCTTACTAAAACTGAGCGCGCTCGCGACGAGCGCGGCTCTGTTCGCGGCTCCGTCATTCGCGCAACAAGTCAACGCCTATTGCTCCACCAATCAATCCTGGTGCGAAATGGCCGCGACCGAATTTACCAAAACCACGGGTATCAAAGTCGTACAAACCCACCTTGGCACGGGTGAAGCGCTCGCTCGCCTGAAAGCCGAATCCGCCAACCCGAAAACCGACATCTGGTGGGGCGGCACCGGCGACCCATTTCTTGCCGGCGCTGAACAGGGCCTGCTGGAGCCCTATCGCCCCGCGTATCTCAAAGATGTCCACGACTGGAGCGTGCGTCAGTACGACATGAGCGGAAACGCGGTGGGCGGCATTTACACGAGCTTCATCGGCCTTGGCTGGAATGAAGACGTGCTGAAGAAGTCCAACCTGCCTGCGCCAAAATGCTGGGCCGATCTGGCCGATCCGAAATACAAGGGACACGTCGAGATGGCGCATCCCGGCTCATCCGGCGGGGCGTACACGATTGTGGCAAGCCTCATCCAGATCATGGGCGAAGACAAAGCGTTTGACTACATGAAGCGCATTCACAAAAACATGACGCAGTACACCAAGAGCTCGCAGGCCCAGGCGAAGAACGTCGCTCGCGGCGAGGCGACCGTCGGGATTTCGTTCCTGTTCGGTTTCGACGAGGAGCGCTTCGCAGGATTCACATCAGTGAAATCGGTCGCGCCGTGTGAAGGCACGGGCTACGAAGTCGGCGGCATCGCGCTGATCAAGGGCTCGCGCAATGCGGACAACGCAAAGAAGTACTACGACTGGCTCATGGGGCCGGTGGGTCAGGGCATTGGCGCAAAAGCGAACTCGCTACAAAACCCTGCCAACAAAACGTTCAAGCAGGACGCCAGAATTCCAACAATGGACGGCGTGAAACTAATCAACTATGACTTCAAGAAATACGGCGCATCAGCAGAGCGCAAACGCATTCTTGAGAAGTGGGAAAAAGAAGTGAATTCGCTGCCGCGCTGAGGCGAGCGAGAACCTGCGGAGAGTGATTTCCGCAGGCGCAGCTTTTCGTTGTAAGCGCCGCTGCATTGGGGCTACATGCCGCAAACGCAAGAAGTCGACTACCGATGTTTCTTGCTTCTATCCCAGACGCAGACGTTATTCTAGAGAAAAGACGTATCGGCAAGTTTGAGCGCAGTTGGTAGGCGGTCGTTAGTAGGGCGGGGACTTCCCGCCTTACGTCGGGCACATCATTTCCGTACGTTACTTTTGTGTGGCCGAACGGCGCTCAATTCTTAGGACGCTTACTCTCGTCAATGTCCATCAAGTGCCAGAAATGTTGTCGATATGGCAGTCGTTTGTAGTTCAAAAGCCACGGCTGCGTGAGTACATTTTGGTAGCGGAAAACGCCCGGTTGCCAGACTGAATATACGGTCGCCAGCTCGTTCATTGCCTTGTAGAGCGCCCAGCGCTGAGGCCCCACCGGCAACGTTTGCGCCTTCTCGTACAGCTCGTCGTACTGCTTGATGTTCATGCGTGCGAAATTCGATTGACCGATGCTCTTGCTGTACAGGAGCTGCAGGAATGAATTGCCATCGGTGCCGGAGGAGTTCCATCCGAGACCCCAAAACTGAAGCTGACCGGCGCGACCCTGTTTCAACAGATCAGGCCACTTTTGCGTGTTGTAGGCGATCTTGATACCGATTGAATCGAGCGCCTTCTTCCACAATTCGTCTGTTTCGCGATCAATTGCACGCGGGGACGACGAGCGTGTGATGACGAGCGGTTTGCCGTCGGGCAATTCGCGGAAGCCATCACCGTCGCGATCCTTGTAGCCAAACTTGTCGAGCAGCGCTTTCGCCATCGGCACGTCGTACTTGTTCAGATTGGGCTTGTTGGGAATGTGCCCGGTTTGCGTCGGGGGCAGGATCTGGTTGGCGGGTGTTGCCTGATTGCGAAACACGATGCGCACATATTCATCAATCGGGTACGACATGATGATGGCGCGACGCAGGGCGATTTTCTCGGGCGTGTAGCCGCCAACTACCGGATCCTCCATGTTGAAGTAATCAAAGGCGAGAGCCGGGTCGAGCGCGCGCTGGTGCTTGA
>JAYWHV010000045.1:0-5434 GCA_043777615.1 Burkholderiales bacterium
CTCCCAGCCGGTCGCAAAGTGCGTCAAGCGAGTTCCGCTTACCCGGAAACTTTTCCCTCGCCAGCAATAAAGAGTCCGTGATGGTGATGGGGCGCTTCGCTACGGGCCGTTGACGCAGTCGCGCAAGCTCCTGATCGATGAAGGACACGTCGAATGAAGCGTTGTGAATGACGACGCGGGCTCCAGCCATAAAGTTGAGCATTTCATCCGCAATGCTCGCAAACTTTGGTTTGCCGCGCAGGTCGTCCCAAGAGAGGCCGTGAACAGCCGTTGCGCCCGGATCGATTTCGCGCTCAGGATCAAGATACCAATGCACTTGTTTCCCGGTCACGTCGCGTCCTATCGCCTCGATAGCGGCGACCTCAATAATCCGGTGTCCAAGCTTGGGGTCTAGGCCCGTAGTCTCAGTATCCAGAAAGACTAGTCGCTCAAGAACTTCCATGGCGATTTAGCGTGTCCTGAATTTCTTTGATGGCGAGTTCGATTTCTGCATCGGAAAGCGCACGCCGTCCCGTACTGGGTTCAACTAGCGTTATCGTGCGATCCATTTGGGTGCTAAATTCACCCATTGCCAGCGTCTCAGTATGTGTAGTGGTCATCGCGTCCGACCAGGCGCCTGCGCTACCCGCCCATCGCACTGCGATGATGCTCAAATTGTCGCAGTCCGCGCCCGCTCGCCGCTCTGCGTCGTTGACTACGTCGGGTGTCGCCTTGCTGAGTTCGGCTTGTCCCATGCGCGCCACAAGCTCGCCGTCGTTATAGGCACTCCATAGCCCGTCCGTGCACAGCATCAAGAGATCGTTAGGCTGCAGTGGTACACGTGGAGAAAAATCGACAGTAGGCTCAAATGCTCCGCCCAAGCAACTAAAGACTTTGTTGCGATCAGGATGTCGCCCCGCCTCCAGAGCATTGATCAGTCCATTATCGAGTAAATATTGCACTTTTGAGTGATCGCGCGTTCGCGCCAAAAGCGAGCCGCGACGAACGTGATAGAGGCGCGAGTCGCCGGCGTGCGCCCAATAAGCGGCGTCATCCTGTATCACACAGGCTACACACGTTGTTCTTGGCGTGTCGACCAACCGGAACCTTTGGGCATAGTCGGCGAGGGCGCTGTGCGCTGCCTTTAACGCGTTTTGCAGAAACATCACTGGAGACGCGAGAACAGGCTTTGCTTCCTGCTCGAATCGTTCCAGTAAAAGGCGTACGGTGATATGAGCTGCAATTTCGCCTCCGACGTGTCCGCCCATACCGTCTGCCACCACAAGAAAAAGTGCGTCCCGCGTGTAGATGTAACCGACACGGTCCTGATTGACCTTGCGCCCGCCCCGACGCGTTTCCTGAAAGATCGAAAATTCCACGATTAGGCAGGCCAGGCTAGCTTTGAACCCGAACGTGATGCGACGTAGATCTCAGAGAAACTAAGCACGATTACGATTGCTCCCAGACAGCCCAAACCTGGTCGAAACACGCGCTAACCAAGTCTGCTTTAGGGGTTCAGGCGCGGCGAGCAACATCTTTTGCACTTGGTATACCGATTGCGGCCGTTGGAGAGGATCAAGCTTCAGGCATTCGTCGACCAAAGAGAGCAATCGCGGTGAGTACTTGCCAGCCCAAAGTTTGGTCGCGGCCACGTAATGGTCTTCCTTTTGGCGGCTATCGGCTGCCTGAGGCGCAAATGCTGCGAAGCACGCAAAAAGCGAGGCGCCTACCCCGTACAAGTCAGTCCAGGGGCCTAATCGATCCGAGTCGCCTTCCTTGTACTGTTCCGGCGCTGCAAAACCCGGTGTGTACATCGGCGTCATCCGACTGCCCCGTGAGGCCAAAACCTGACGAGCAGCTCCAAAATCGAGAAGAACCGGTGAGCCGTCAGTCCGGATGTAGATATTTGCGGGCTTAATATCAAGGTGTAGCAGGCGGCGTGAATGAACCTCACGCAAGCCAGTAAGCAAACGCGAGAAGACGTGTCGAATGAGTCCTTCTGGCAACATGCCCTGATTGCCTTGAATGTATTGCTGCAAAGTACGGCCGCGTTCGTACTTCATCACCATGTATACCGTTTCGTTGGCGCGAAAGAAATTCAGCACGCGGACAACGTTGGGATGGTTGATCGTAGCCAACGACTTGCCTTCGTCAAAGAAACACTTCATACCAAAGCGAAACGAATCAAGGTTTTCAATTGAACTCGCGTGTACTCGCGATCCCTCTGAACGCAAAACCAACCCGCTTGGCAAATATTCTTTTATCGCTACGACTGTGCCGTTGTCGTCTACGGCACGATACACAATAGAAAAACCTCCCCGACTAATGGCGCGATCAATACGGTAGTTGTGAAGCTTATAGCCCTGCGGCAACGCGCGATTGGCGACGACCGACATGAGTTAAACCTTTTCTATGAAGATTAACGTTTCTTCATACGTCAAAAGCGCGGTGTCCGCGTTCAACGTGCGCCTCGAAAAAACAATGCCACCATCAACATGAGCCATGTTGCAAAGCATACATCACGGAATGGTCGACTTGTTCACGCCGCCAGCCATGGAGATGTGTACCCTTCCATGAGCCCGATGGCATTGCCGGAAATGCTTGGTCGCCAATTGCTGAACTTGAAAACTTGTTTCCCCATCTTGTTTGCCAAAGCGAGAACTGTGGTATCGTGATCGATTGAAATTTGTCGTCATCTTGAATTTTAATTTTTGACGAAGGCGCTAGGAACCACACTATGGCACGTATTACTGTTGAAGACTGTTTGAGTCATATTGATAATCGCTTTGAGTTGTCATTAGCTGCGGCTACTCGAGCTCGACAGCTAGTCGCTGGACACCAGCCACTTGTTGAAGATAGCAAGCGCGACAAGCCGGTAGTGGTGGCGCTTCGAGAGATCGCAAACGGACAGATCGACCGTTCCATTTTGAAGCGAATCGGTCTCTGAGGAGCCCATGGGGCTAGCCCCGAGCGCTGACGCCTTTTTCTCGCGGGTTTCACCGAGCCTTTCGGAGACCGATTGTGATCGATTAGGCGCAGCTTGGAAGCTTGCGCAGGCGGCGCACAGCGGGCAGTTGCGTCAGTCCGGCGAGCCCTACGTTACACACCCTTTGGCGGTTGCAGAGCTTTTGCTGGATCTGATCGAACCCGATGCCGACGCTCTTTGCGCGGCATTGCTGCATGATGTAGTTGAAGACTCCGCGACCTCTTTAAGCTCTATCAAGATCAGTTTTGGAGCCCGCGTTGCAAACATAGTGGATGGCGTGTCGAAACTAGATCGTGTCGGCGATGCAAGCGCACATTCGGCGAAGGAAGACACCCTTAGAAAGCTTGTCGCCGCCGGCGGTCGGGACTGGCGAGTATTCGCAGTAAAGCTCTGCGACCGGCTGCACAATATGCGCACCCTAAACGCAGTAAGCGCAGAAAAACGTCGGCGAGTAGCGGCGGAGACTTACTCGGTGTTTTTTCCGCTCGCTCGCTACGTAGGCTTCCATCGCGTAGCGACAGAGCTTGAATATTGGTCGCTGCGATCGCTTTTCCCGGGGCGCTGGCGTGTGGTCGAAAAGTGGTGTCGATACAAGGCTACGATCGACTGGTATCGCCTGCGTGATGTGTTTGAAAACACCGAGGCGTTTGGCGTCGGCTCAGGCGCCGTAGAAAGCTCCCGGGTCGTTCACGAAACAATGGTTCGTGGTTTTCGGCGTCTAAGGGAAGATCGTGCATGTCGGGCGCTGTTTTCCATTCCGACGATTTTTAGGTGCTGTGAGTCGATTGCCGACGCTTATCAGCACGTCAGTAAGTTGCATAGCGATTTTCTATTTGTTCCGGCCAGTTTCGTCTCCGATGCGACGGATGGTTTTTTGTCGACGAAGGTACTTCTTGGTCGTCGCGGACTCGTGGTTGACTGTGTTTTCCTTTTCCCTCGCGTTGCGAGGGCGCCGTGGGTACGAGAGGTGGGCGAGAATTCCAGTGCTGATGATTTTGTCGCCGTAGCTTCTGCGGCGGATCAACCAGGCGGTTTCACACGCGTGCTACGGGAACTTGTCGAACACACCGCAATATCCGTGTTTTCTCCCAAGGGAAGACGTCTGTCTCTGCCCCGACACGCTTCGGGGCTAGATTTTGCGTTCGCGATTCACACAGAACTTGGTCTTCGAACTCAGGCGGTGCGTGTAAATGGCGTATTGCGAGATCCGATTACAGAACTTGCTGCAGGTGACATCGTCGAAGTCATCCCGAGTGAGTCCGTGCTGGCGCGACCTGAATGGCATTCAGCGTTGCGTTCTCCGCGGAGCCGTGCGAAGCTTCGTTCTTGGTTGCGTGGCATTGCTCGCCAAGAAGCCGTAGAACTGGGCCGTAGACTTCTGTCCGAGGCGGCGAGAATGGCCGATGCAGAACTAGAGGCTGGGATGATCCGGAACGGCGACTTAATTCAGGATTTGGGAGCCTCAAATTTGGAGGAGTTGTGGCACCGCATAGGAACTGGTCAGGTATCAGCATATGCTGCGACCGCAGCGCTCCAGGGCGCGGAAGGGTCTGCGCTGATCACGGGAACATCCGGTCTAGATTCGCGCAGCCGACTGACGCTTGATGGACGAACTCAAAAAGGCGTTGCTTATTGCGACATGTGCAAGCCATTCACCGGCGACGAAATAGTCGCCGTTTCCTCGTTCTCAGGCGCTACTATTCATCGTGCTGGCTGTGTGAAGAAACGCGAAGGTCGGTCGTCAAATGAATCTTTTGTTCCGGCTTGGGCCAACAGGTTGGTTCAGCCACTCCCGGTGCGTATTGCGGTTGAATCGCTTGACAGGAAAGGCTTACTAACCGATTGTGCGCGTGTCATAACTGAGTGTGATCTCAATGTGATCGCCGTAAATACCTTGTCGCGAGATGATGGTACGTTAGCTACGCTTGAATTTACTTTGCTTGTGCGCTCTAGAACGAAGCTTGAACGATGTTTGAGAGAACTTACGGATATAGCGGGGGTGAAGAGCGTAGGTCGGCCGGTAGAGCCGCTAAATTGAGTGCCAGTACTATTTCAGTAACTGGGCCAACTCGCCGGATTGGTGCAACTCTCGCATGATATCCGCACCACCCACAAACTCTCGGTTGATAAAGAGCTGTGGAATTGTTGGCCAAGACGAATACTGCTTTATTCCTTCGCGGATGTCTTGGTCATCCAATACGTTTACGTACATGAAGTCGTGAACACCAACGTCAGACAACATCTTGACCGCAGACGCACTAAATCCGCATTGTGGAAACTGCGGGCTTCCCTTCATAAAGAGCACCACTTTGTTTGCGGCAATGGCGGATGCTATATCTTGCTGGATGTCTCTGGGCGTTTGAGTATTCATAAGATCCTGCTTTAGCTTAGTACGGTACTTCGCAAATTCTAGCGCTTAAGTCGATGCCAAATCGACGGACGTAGTCACAAACAAAAACGCCCCACCGA
>JAYWHV010000046.1:0-20304 GCA_043777615.1 Burkholderiales bacterium
CGAGCACCGCAGGATGAAGCGGGGTGCAGGGGCTAGCCTTTTGGTTACTTTTGGGCAATGCCAAAAGTGACTCGCCTTCAGGCGAAATGAAGCGGTGGCAGACAAACCACCTGTGCGAAGAACGAACGTGGTTGGTATCAATTTGTGGTGGCTTGAAACCCACTACGACTTCCCACGAGCCTATTGTTCGACGTGCTCAGCACGAACGGTTTTGCGCATAATCCCGCCATGGATTACCAACCCACTCTCGAACGCATCTACACCGCGCTGAAACCGATCATTGGTGAAGGCAAAGTCGCGTCCTACATCCCTGAACTCGCGAACGTCGCGCCGGATCAATTCGGCCTGGCGGTTGTGGACTTTGCGGGCAATGTTTACTCCGTCGGCGATGCAACCAAGCGTTTTTCGATTCAGTCGATCTCGAAGCTCTTCGCGCTGACGCTCGCCTTTCAGCGCGAGGGCGACTCGCTGTGGACGCGCGTGGGGCGGGAGCCTTCGGGCAGTCCGTTTAATTCGCTGGTGCAGCTTGAGGCGGAGCACGGTATTCCGAGAAATCCGTTCATCAATGCCGGTGCGCTGGTGGTGACCGACATGCTTGCCAGCCGCAGCGTGAATGCAGCGCAGTCGCTCGTGGATTTTGTTCGCAAGGTCAGCGGCGTCGCGGACATCACGTACAACACGAAGGTCGCGCAGTCCGAAATCAGCACCTCGTCGCGCAACGCGGCGATGGCCCATTTCATGAAGAGCTTTGGCAATCTGCACAACAAAGTCGGCGAAGTGCTGCATGCGTATTGCCATCACTGCGCGATCGAGATGAATTGCGTGGAGCTGGCGCGCGCGGTGTGCTTCCTCGCCAATCACGGCGTCAATCCGTGGAGTGGCGAGGCGGTGATTGATCCGAGTTCGGCGAAGCGCTTGTCATCCTTGATGTTGACCTGCGGCACCTACGATGCGGCGGGAGATTTCGCGTTTCGCGTCGGCTTGCCCGCGAAGAGCGGCGTTGGGGGCGGTATCGTGGCGATTTTGCCGGGGCAATGCGGGATTTGCGTGTGGTCGCCCGCGTTAGAGGAAAGCGGCAACAGTCACGCCGGGTCGCTGGCGCTCGAGATGTTCACGTCGCTGACGAAGCAGTCGATTTTCTGATTTTGAAGCGCGTCGCCGTAAGGCGCGCACTGCCCGACCTACGTTATAGCTTTTTCCATAAATGACCCATTAAACAGGAGCTAGAAGCGCAAATATAGCTTTGTCGACTATCGCTATAAATGATCCTCTAGCCCCAATGAAATATGGGTTACAAGGAAAAGCTGATCAGATACGTCGCGACAATGTAGCGCTCAGACATCCTTTTTGAAAAACACCTGACGTGCCGCCCAGGCAAGCACGCCGAGGTCGTCGAGCCAACCGATCACGGGGATGACATCGGGGATCAGGTCGAGCGGCGAGATGATGTAGAGGAACGCCAGGAGCGCGATGATTGCGCGCTTCCACTTCGCCTGCGATTTCAGCGGCTGCTGAGCGGCAGGGATGACCGTCGGGATGGCGTTGGTGGTGGATGCGGGCATGTCGAACTCCTCAATAAAACGCTGACTTTGTTGCGGTCAAACCCCAGGACAGACTCGGGGCAAATAGCGGCTACTTCACCGACAACGCGAGGGTTGTGCTCACCTGATCCGGCTTGCTGGTTTTCACGGGTTGCGGTGCAGCGACGCTAACGCGGGCTGCGTCGAACTTGTTGACAGCGGTAAGCGTGGTCTTGATCGCCTCGGCGCGGAACGTGGCGAGCGTGGCGTACACGGTGTCGGGCACCGCCTGCTTCGCGCGCAGGAGCTTGAACAGTTCCGGGTAATACTTGCCGCGGGCGACGGCGGCTTCGCTGCGGCTCTTTTCGCTCAGGCGTTCGCGGGCATTCTGCAGCGCTCCCATGACCGCGTTGCTCGCGGGCGGCAAATACTGCGCCCGCAGTTTCGTCGCGTCGTCGCCCGCGGTCGCCGCGAGCTCATCCAGCGCGGCCTGAACCTTCGCGTCGGTGAAGGAAATGATCAGTGGTTCATTGGCACCGGGTGGCTTCATGCCTGCGCGCTTGCTGACCTCGAGCTTCACGATGTTGTCGGCCAGTGCTTCGCGATCACGCTCTTTGTCGAAGCGGCCCTCGACCGCGAGCTTCAATTGCGGACGCTGCTCCAGCGCCTTCGCGAGCTTCGCCAGTTTCTCGCGTTCGGGAGGCAACAGGCGCGCCTCACCGGGCTCGAAATTCACCGCTTCAAACTCTTCACCACTGCCGCCGAGCAGCGCGCCAAGCGCACGGAACGGCGCAGTCGCGATCCTGGTCAAGACGTTGACGAACACTTTCCACACGAGCCCGCCAAAGTTGAACTGCGGGTCGTCAAGCGAGCCTTGCACCGGCAGGCCCAGCTCGATCATGCCGTTACTGTCGCGGAGCAACGCGATGGCCAAATCCAGCGGCAGGTTCGTCGCATCCTTGCTTTCGATGCGTTCACCGAGCACCAGATTGTCGACAACGACCTTGTTTTCGCCCTTCAGTTTTCGCTGGTCAATTTTGTATTCAAGATCAAGCGAGAGCTTGCCGGATTCAATCCGGCGCCCAGCAAATTTCCCGGAATACGGCGTTAGATTTTTCATCTCTACGTTGCGGAAAATGGCTTTGATGTCGGTGTAGTCCGTCGCGCCGAGCGGCGATAGATTGCCCGACACCCGCGCCAACCCGAACTCGTCGACCTTGCCTTCCAGCGACACTTCGGCGCGCGATGAAGGCTCGGTCGACAAACCCACAATCAGTCCGGACAGGTCCGAGATTCGGGTGCCAAATTGCGGCCGCAGCGACAGGTCAGCGAACTCGACGTCGCCGCCGGTCACTTGCAGGCGATCCACTTTTACGCGGACGCTGTTTTCCCCGTCAACAGGCAGCGGTGCGGCGTCGGGCGGCTTCGCCTGCGACACGGGTTGCGCCACGCCGGACGCGTCAACTTTGGCGATTTGTGTCAGATTGACTGTGCCGTTTTCTGCGATGATGAGCTTGCCACGCGCGCCTTCGAGCAGGAGATCGGCGAGCGTGACGTCCAGCCCTTTTTTTCCGGTCGACACTTTCACGTCCCGGCTCGACAGCTCGTTCCACTGTGCGAATGCGGCCTGTGTCGTCTCATCGATCAGCTCAAGCTCGCGAACGGCAAGATTGCCTTCAAAACGCACGGCCTCATCGGCGTTGGTCGCGCCCGAGAATCTTAGGCGGCCGGCGAGAGCGGCTTCGCCCTTGCTGAGCTTTAATTTTGTGTTGCGATTCAAGTATGGTGACAGCGCAGCCAATGCGATTTTTTCGAGCGTGAATTCGGCCTCGCCGTCGTTGCGTCGCTGATCAAATTTGAGCTTCGCCTGAAGCACGCCACCGCTCGTGAGCGTCGCATTCGCAATCGCGCCGAGCGGTCGCGAACCATCCAGCTCAATGCGATCCACGTTCATCCGAATAGCGTCGACCACATGTGTCAGAGCGTTGGGCAGCGTGCTGTCGGTTAGGCTCACGCGACCGCCGTTGAGCCCAATGCCCGCGATGCTGATTTTTGGCGCAACGTTGGTCGAAGCGGGCACGGTGGGTGGCGTTGAAACGGTGGCATTTGTTGCGGCCGCACGAGCGAATTTGCGCGCAACGTCGATACCTTCTTTATCCAGCGACACATTGATGATCGGCGCGACGATATCAATTTTCGGCAGATCAATTTTTGGATTGAGCACGTCCAGTTCAACCGGAGCAGCGCGCACTTCTTTGACGTTTAGCCACGCACTGGCCGCGGCTTCATCACGCAGCGCGATGTCCGTCATCGCCAGGCGCTTGTTGATCAAATTGACGCTCAATTTGTCACCTGTCGTTACGACTGCGCCGAGCGTTAGGCCTAGCTTCGCGGCGACCGCTTGTGGCACTGCGAAGCTTTGATCCCTGAGCGAAAGCGCGGCTTTGTCGGTGGCGATTTCGCCCACGCTAATGCGCCAGGCCTTTTCGACCGAGGGTGAACTTGTAGCGGTCGTCTTCGGCGGTACTGTCGGCACTGCGCTTGTTGCGTTTGCCGCAGAAAGCTCGGCAAACGGCAACGACAAACGCCCGCTCTTGTCGCGCGAAAATTTGCCGACCAGTTCGTTGATCGTCACTTGCGGCGCATCAACGGTTCGCGCGTTGAGATCGATGGCCACGGGCTTTACGGTGGCAATCTGCGCGACGCTCAACAGCGGTTCGGCCTGCGCATCCGTTTTCACGGACAAACCCTGCAAAACCGCTGTCAGGGGCAACAACGCAACTACCTGTTGCTCGCGGCCTTCGGCTTTTGTTTTTGCCCACGACGCGGCGAGCGGCGACAGCTTGATTGATTTGATGCCTGCTTCGTCCTTGCTCGTGCCTTGCGTGGCGCGCAAATCGTTGATTTCAAGCACACCATCGCCGATGCCCGCTGCTACGAAATCGGTGCCTGCCGAAGCGCTATAGTTGGTGCGCAAATTGGCAGTGCCACCAAGGACAACGGGCAATGTCACATTGGCAATCGACTGCACGCGCGTCAATGGCAGATTGGTGATCACCACATCGCCCGAACTCTCAATCGGATTTAGGCCGACGCGACCTTTCCATTGAATTTTTGTTTGATCGTTGAGCGTTGCCTGTAGCGCATAGTCGCCGCGATCGCGCGGCAATGTGGAGAGCTTGTCAAGCCGAAAGGTGAGCGGCGTCAGCTCCAGGCGTTTTTCGCTCGCACCTGTGCGCTCGTCGGTCAGACGAATCGCGGCGTTGTTGACGACAATGTTGTGCAACAAAATGCGCGGCACTTTGTCGCTCGGTGGTTCTTTCTGCGTTGTATCCCTGGGCAACGAATCAAGAAACCGCACCCAGTCGAGCGAGCCGTCCGCCGCGATGCGGGCGCTGATTTCCGGCTGATTAAGCGTGATGCTCTCGGTCGTCCACGCCAGTTGTGTGAGGCTTGCCCAATCGCCTTTGACTTCCAGTGCGTTGAAGCGTGCGAGCGGTTTGCCCGCGTCGGAGAGCGCAGCGTCGTCGATACGCAGCCGAAGCGTCAACGGATTAAACGCTGCCTCGCGCACGACGAGTTGACGCCCGGTCTTTTCCTTCAGCCAGTTTGGCGCCGTCGTTTTGATGACGTACGGCACGGACAGCGACAGCGCCCACAGCAGCAGGGCCAGTATCCCGAGCACGACCACTGCGAGGCGTACGAATTTGCGCCAGCGTGATGAGCGAGCCGACCGTGCGGAGGCGGCGACGGGGGGTGCAGTGGCAGGGGCGGAGGCAACCATGCCTCCAATTGTCTACAAAATTTGTACGCTGCGTCTGGGCGTGGGCTAGCGCGTAAATTTGCCTTCTTTGTTGATGATCGAGAGGTCAACGAAGTCGAGGCCAGTGTGATCGGTGACCGAGTACGTGACGTCCATACCGCCGATGTCATAGCCACGAATCGCCTCAAGCGCCGCTTGCAATTTTTCACCCGTCGGGTTCGGGCCAGCCCGGCGCAAGCCTTCGACCAATACTTTTGCAGAAGCGAAGCCTTCCAGCATCGCAGGCGACACTTCCTTGATGTCACTGGCTCGGGCCAGCGTTAGCGCCTCCTTGACGAACGGCGAATTGATCGATCGCTCATTCGGAAACACTTGCGTGATGATCGTGCCGCGCGCGTGCTCGCCGAGCGCTTTGACGAAACCGCCGGACGCGTTATTCGACAGCGTCACCAGCTGCGCGCGCGAACCCGCAGCGCGAACGGCTTTCAGCGCGTCGACCACGTGTGTCCCCGATCCCACGACCATCACCGCCTGTGGGCTGGTGGTGCGCACATCGAGCGCAAGTGGACCGAAGTCGGGCTTGCTGCGGTCATACTTTCCAAGAAACACAGGCTTCAGATTTTTGGCCTCGAAACCGGCCTTGATGCCGACCAGTGCGTCGGTGCCAAACGTGTCGTCCACATGCAGCACGCCGATACTCGTGATGCCGATTGTGGCGAGCAGGCCCACCGCTTTTTCGGCCTCGCGCTGATACGTTGAGCGCACATTGAACACGTACTTTTTCACCGGTTCATGCAACAGCATTGCGCCCGTTGACGGACCCACCAGTGGGACTTTCAGCTCATCGAGCACCTTGATGATGAGCTCATTGTGCGGTGTTCCGCGCGTCAAAAAAATCGCGACGGCGCGCTTGTCCACGATCAGCGTACGGGCGTTTGCCGCAGCGGTTTTCGGGTCGAACTTGTCGTCCATCGAAACGAGCTCGATCTTCTGCCCATTCACGCCACCCTTCGCGTTGACCGAGTCGATGTAGAGTTTCGCGCCGTCGGTTGCTTCCTTGACCGTCGCGGCGACGGCTCCGGTGAATCCTGCTGTCTGACCGACGATGACTTGCGCAGCGACCGGACTGGTCAGCCCTGTCGTCAGGCACAAGATCAGTGCGCGAGCCTGCAACCTTCGTTTCAGCATGTTCATCGTGGCGCCTCCTCGGTTGTCCAATCCGGTGAATTGGTACAGATTTTTCCGAGAGCGTAGCGGGCTTGGCTGTCAGGAAGGTGAAACTCCCGACAAAAGCATGAATTGCCTGTGGATTGGCGGCGCCTACGGCGGGTCGCAGGCCAACAGCTTTTGGATGTATTTCGTCAAGAGCGCCTGTTCATTGGGGCTAGCGAAATGAAATGGAAAAAATAAGCCAAAGTCGAGTTCTGGCGTTTTGGCCTGCAAGCCCCAATTCAATGGCGCTTGCAGGAAAAAGCTGCTCTAGTTAAACGGCGTCGCCCAGTTTCGCCCGATACCACTCGTGAAAATGCTGCATGCCATCTTCCATCGGGCTTTGGTACGGCCCTACTTCGATGCGGCCTTCGTTGAACAACGCCTTGCGCCCCGCATCCATGCGCAGCGCAATTTCGTCGTCCTCGACACAGGTTTCCATGTACGCGGCCTGTTGCGCCTCGATGAATTCGCGCTCGAACAGCGCCACTTCTTCGGCGTAATAGAACTCAACGACGTTAATCGTCTTGTCGACCGCCTGCGGCCACAGTGACGACACGACCAGCGTGTGCGGATACCACTCAACCGTGATGTTTGGGTAATACGTCAACCAGATCGCGCCATGCGGCGGCGGCACGCCACGGCGGAACTGCATCACCTGATCATGCCAGCGCTTGTACGTCGGCGAGCCGGGCTTGTCGAAGCCGCGCGAAAGACCGACCGTCTGCACCGAGAATTCGTTGCCCCATTCCCACGCCAGATCGTCGCAGGTGACGAACTGTCCGAGCCCCGGATGGAACGGACCGACGTGATAATCCTCGAGATAAACCTCGACGAAGGTTTTCCAGTTGTAATTGCATTCGTGAGTCACGGCCCGGTCGAACACGTAGCCCGAAAAGTCGAGCGTCTGCCGCGTTTGTGTCGACAATTTCGCCAGATCAACGACCGGATCGCGTGGCCCGTCGAACAGCAACCCATTCCACGACTTGAGGCCTTTGTTCGCGAGATTCAGCGCCGGATTGCACGGAAAATGCGGCGCACCGATCAGCTCGCCCTCGCCGGAATACGTCCAGCGGTGCAGCGGGCACACCACGTTGCCGCCGGTCGGCGTCAGCGAGCCGCGACCGTCAAGCATCATGGCCTGACGATGACGGCAAATGTTTGAAATGAGATTGACCCCGCGATCGGTCCGCGTGAGCGCCTGCGCGTTGTTCCTCGTCGCGAGCACAGCGAAATCGCTCGGATTCGGCACCATCAGCTCGTGCCCCGCGTAACCGGGGCCATCTTTGGCGAACAGCAAATCGCGCTCGCGACGCAGCAAAGCGTCGTCGAAATAGGCTGCAGGAGGAAGTTGCGACAGCGGCGCGGACAGTTCCGCGACCGTCGAGAGGCGAGTCATCTCGAACCCTTTCCAGTAACAGGAGTTAACCCAACACAAAACCAGGTGCAATTAACGGAAGGCACCCAACCCTTGCTAAGTCAACCTCTGCCCTGATTCGTCCCTGTGGCGCGCTGTACGCGGTGTATGGGTGGACTCATTCGGCTGGAGGTCGCATCGTCAAACGCCACTATTATCCCATGGCTGCTCGTTATGTTGGTCTAGCGTAAGGGATTGCAAGCGTGGCCGGACGAAACGTTGTACCGGCGACGTTGGTTGACCCAGGCACGGCGGGCAGTGTCCGCCGTACGAGACTGCAGGACCGCAACTCGCCACCAGAGAAACAGTCGGAGTTAGTTATGCCGTTCAATATCGCCCTCAAACGCCTTTCGATACCCGTTCTTGCGCTTTCTCTCTGCACCGACGCCACCGCCAAACCGCAAATCACCGAAGGCATGTACCGCGTCGACTGGAACCGCAAGGTTCGGGATTTGTGCATTGACGCTTACACCAACGAGGATCTGACCGCCCGGGACTGGCAGGCGGTGCAGGCAGTCGGCGGCGCAATCTGCAAGTTGGCCGACGTGCGCGAAGGGAAATCCAACGCATCCTGGACCGGTCGCTGCAATCAGCCGGGGCGCGGCACGGTGCTGAATCTGACCTACAAGATCACGGTCAAGGTGAACCCGGACAGCAGCTTCGATTTCCTCACCGTTTTGTCGGGAGATCAGCAGGCAACGATTCCGATTCGCGGCGAGCGGCTGAAGGGCGATGCCGCCAAGTGTGCGCCCAACAGCGAATACTTCCGACCCTGGCAATAACAGCACATAAATCTCGTCGGGAAGCGCCAAAAATCAGGGTGGATCGCCCCACTGCGGCACATCCGTAAAATCGTGAGATTGTGTAATGTTGCGTTTCCATGGCAAAAGCCCCCCCGAAGACCTTTGAAGCCGCGCTTGATGAGCTCGAAAAGCTCGTTTCCGATCTCGAGAACGGCAATTTGCCGCTTGCCGATTCGCTGGCTGCGTACAAGCGCGGTTCGGAATTGCTGAAGTACGCGCAGGGTGAACTCGCGCAGGTCGAACAGCAAGTGAAAGTGCTTGAGGGCGATGTTCTCAAGCCGTTTCAGCTCGACTGAACGCCGGGCCAATGACAAACAGTAGTTTTGATCACTGGGCGACCGCGCACCGCAGCCGCGCTGAGGCCGCTGTGGTCCGCTGGACGCCGGCGGGTGAGCTGGCCTCCGGTCGCCTGCTTGAGGCCATGCGCTACAGCGCACTGGGCGGCGGCAAGCGACTGCGAGCGCTGCTCGCCTATGCCAGCGCAGAGGCGATCGGCGCGACGGCCGATCTCGCCGATCATGCGGCCGCCGCGGTCGAGATGATCCACGCCTATTCCCTGATTCACGACGATTTGCCGTGCATGGACGACGATGCCTTGCGCCGCGGCAAACCAACGAGTCATATCGTCTACGGCGAAGCCACCGCGATGCTGGCGGGAGACGCGTTGCAGCCTCTGGCGTTCGCGGTCTTGCTTGGTGCGCCCGCAAGCGCGAGCGGGATTGTTGCCGCGTCACGTCAACTGGCTGAAGCATCCGGCGCGTACGGCATGGCGGGTGGTCAGGCGATTGATCTCGCCAATGTGGGCCTGCCCATGACGCAGGCCGCGCTCGAAGAAATGCACGCCATGAAGACCGGCGCGATGTTTGAAGCGGCGGTATTGCTGCCGGCGCTGCTCGCTGAAGAAGACGAAGTCACGCTCGTCGCGCTCACGACCTACGCCCAAAAAATCGGCCTCACCTTTCAGGTCGTCGACGATGTGCTTGACGCCACAGCCGACAGCGCAACGCTCGGCAAGACTGCCGGCAAAGACGCCGCGAACGACAAGCCCACGTTCGTCTCGCTCATGGGCATCGACGCCGCAAAGGCCTATGCGCATCGCCTCACCGCTGAGGCAATCAACGCGCTGCCCGAACATCTGAACACCACGAATCTGACCCAACTTGCAAGGTCGATGGCCGAAAGAACTGCCTGAATATGTCGCTGCTGGAAACCATCAATCTGCCGCCGCAACTGCGCGCACAACCGCAAACCGCGCTGGTCGCCATCTGCGATGAATTACGCGCCTTTGTGCTCGATTCCGTTTCGAAAACCGGCGGCCATTTGTCGTCGAATCTGGGCGTTGTCGAGCTCTCCGTCGCGCTGCATTACTGCTTCGAAACGCCCCATGATCGACTGGTCTGGGACGTGGGCCATCAGTGCTATCCGCACAAGGTTTTAACGGGGCGTCGTGACCGCATGAATACGCTGCGGCAATGGGGCGGGCTCGCCGGGTTTCCGAAGCGTGACGAGAGTGAATACGACACCTTTGGCGTCGCCCATTCGTCGACCAGTATTTCCGCCGCGCTCGGCATGGCCGTCGCCGCCAAAGCCAAAGGCGAACACCGCCGCGTGGTCGCCGTGATCGGCGACGGTTCAATGAGCGCGGGTATGGCGTTTGAGGCGCTGAACAACGCCGGTGCGATGGACGCCAATGTGCTCGTGATACTGAACGACAACGAAATGTCGATCAGTGAACCGGTCGGAGCATTGAACAACTATCTGTCACGTCTTCTGGCTAGCCGGACGTATGACAAAGTACGCAGCATGGGCAAGAGCGTGCTGTCCTCGATCCCGCCTGTTTCGCGCTTTGCCCGACGTTGGGAGGCGCACACGAAAGGCATGGTTTTGCCAGGTACGATGTGGGAAGAACTGGGCTTCAACTACATCGGTCCGATCGATGGCCATGACGTGAATCTACTGGTCGATACGTTGAACAAAATGAAGGATCGACAGGGTCCGCAGTTTCTGCATGTGTTGACCCGAAAAGGTGGCGGCTACGAGCGCGCCGAGGACGATCCGATTCTGTATCACAGCGTGCCAAAGTTCGATCATGTGGCCGGCATCACCCATCCACCCGCGACGCCGCCCAAGAAGACGTATTCCGACATCTTTGGCGACTGGCTATGCGACACCGCCGCAGCCGACGACCTGCTCGTTGCCATTACGCCCGCGATGCGTGAGGGCTCGGGCATGGTGCGCTACTCGAAAGAATTTCCGGACCGCTACTTCGATGTCGGCATCGCCGAGCAGCACAGCGTCACGTTCGCGGCAGGCCTCGCCTGCGAGGGCATGAAGCCGGTTGTTGCGATTTATTCCACGTTCTTGCAACGCGCGTATGACCAGCTCGTACACGACGTCGTGCTGCAAAACCTGCCCGTTGTGTTCGCTATTGATCGCGCCGGACTCGTTGGCTCTGACGGTCCGACGCATGCTGGCAGTTTCGATGTGGCCTACCTGCGCTGCCTGCCGAATATGACGATCATGAGCGCCAGCAGCGCTGCCGAATGTCGCGCGATGCTGTCGATGGGCATTGACCTGAAATCACCCGTCGCCGTGCGTTATCCGCGCGGCGCAGCGCATGGTGCGGCGAACGCCGACATCATCCCGCTAGAACTGGGCAAGGGCGAAGTGCGCAGAGGCGGCGAAAAGATCGCAATCCTCGCGTGGGGCTCAATGTTGCATCCCGCGCTCGCCGTGGGCGAAAAACTCAACGCTACGGTCGTCAACATGCGCTTCGTCAAACCGCTCGACGAAGCGCTGATCCGCGAACTGGCCGCCACGCACGACACGCTGGTGACCGTCGAGGAAGCAAGCGTTCAGGGCAGCGCCGGCGGTGCGGTCGCCGAGTTTCTGGCGCGCGCTGAACTCACGCCGCAGCTCGTTCAAATAGGATTGCCCGACACGTTTATTGATCAGGGCGATCCGGCGTTGATGCTGGCGTCCGTTGGGCTGGACGCGGCGGGGATTGAAGCGACGATTCGGTCGGCAACGCATCAGACGCCGGAAAAACTGGTGTCGATCAAACGTTCCGCGTAGCTCGTTCTGGCGCGATCAGCGTTTGCAGCTTTTGCGTGAAACGCCCATTTCACCGGGGCTAGTCGGAAAAATGTGAGCTAGTCGACTTTGACTGAATCAGGTCGCTAGCCCCAATGCAGCCGTCGATTCAGCCGAAAGCTGAACCTTCGAGCGGCGCAAATCAGCAAGGTAGCGCAACCCCGCAATCGCGCGTACGCCGTACCAGCTCACGTACTCGCCGTCGATGAGTTCAATCGGTTGGGTCAGGTGCATCGTGCTGCGCAATTCTTCGATGTGTTCATCTCCAAACGAGTACGGCTCAGACGATAAAAAGATGCGCTCTGCGCTTTGCCAGACCGAGTCATCCGGCGCAACTTCCGGGTAGCGCTTTTCCGTCTGAACCGGTAGCGTTTTCCAGCCCACGGTTTCGAGCATCGCGCTGACGTAGGTGTCACGCGAAATCGTCATCCACGGGTTTTTCCAGATCGCGTAGAGCGCCGTTTGCGGCGGCAATTGCGCGCCAACCGCACGCGCTGTTGCGAGTGCAAGCGCCAGATCGTTGGCAAGACGACTGGCCACTTCATCCGCCGAAAAAATATGCCCCAACAGGCGAAACAGCGCGATGTTGTCGTCCGGCACCAACGGGTGCGTGACGATGATGTTTGGGATGACCTTGCGCAAATGATCAACGTCGGCCTTGCGGTTTTCGTCGATGTTGACGATGACGTGCGTCGGCTCGGTGTCGATCAGGCGTGCGATATTCACGTCCTTGGTGCCGCCCACTTTCGGAACATCACGCACAGCGGGGTCCGGGTGGATGCAAAACCCGGTCCGCGCGACGACCTGCTCGCCCAAGCCAAGCGCAAAAAGCGTCTCGGTGATCGAAGGCACGAGGCACGCGATACGCAGCCTTGCGGGGTTGGCGAAACGGGCGTGGGGACGGCCAATGGCGTCAGGGATAACTTCGGGAAAGGCGCTCATTTTTCTGGAAGTGGGGACGTTTCGCGCAATAAAAAGGCCGCATCAAGCGGCCTTCAGTTCGACGGCGGGCGAACTACTTTTTCCGCTCCGAACGCGCCTTGGCGATGACGAAGTCAAGCGCGGCTGGCACGTCCTTGTGGCTGCCTTTGAGCAGGTGTGGCTGAATCTTGAATTTGCCATCAACGAACAGCATTGGCACGCTGTCGACCTGATAGTTGCTGGCGAGCGTTTTGGCGCGATTCATTTTGCTGTTGACAGCGAATGAGCCCCACATTTCCTTGACTTTGGCAACGTCGAGCCCGTTCGTGCCGGCCCAGTCAAAGAATACGTTTTCCTCATGCATCCTGACGCCGGCGGAATGAATCGACTGGAAAACTTTAGGCGTCAGATCTTCGCGACCCAGGCCTTCGAGCGTATAGTAAATCTTGCCAAGACTGACCCAGGCTGGCTGGAAGGCGACGGGAACGCGCTTGAAACTGACGTCGGCCGGTACTTTTTTCGTCCACGGCCCCAAAAATTCTTCAAGATCACGGCAATGGTTGCAGCCGTAGCTGTAGAACTCGATGACCTCGATCTTCGCACCGGACTCCACGGTCTGCACATTCTTGAGACGCACGTAGTCCTTGCCTTCGGTCAATTGCTCCTGCGCCGAGGCCGAGAATGATGCAGCGGAAGCCGCGATCAGGCCGCAAGTGACGAGTGCCGACCATTTAGAAGATGTGATCCAACGCAACATAAAGTCTCCGTCTGTTTGTCTGATTGTTTGTTTAATTCGCGATCAATACGACTAACGCATCAATCAATTAGTTCGCCGACACCAGTCATCCTTCCGTCGTTTGCCGACAGACGGCGGCCCGTCAGGGCTTGACGACGCTGACCTCGATGCCCTGTCGCGCCAGATCGCCGCGCACCTTGCCGGCCTCCTCCGGGTCGCGGTAGGGGCCGACCCGAACGCGATGTACTGTGCCCTTGTCGGGAATGTCAGCGCTCTGAATCTGCGCCTCATAGCCAAGCACGGCGAAGCGCGCGCGCTGACTCTCGGCATCCTGTTTGTTGACATAGGCGCCCACCTGCAACCACAGCCGTCCGCGCGGCTCGGCGCTCGGGGCAGGCTCGGTATCGGCTTTGCTCGCGGGCTTCGCCGCCACGGCGGGCGGCGTTGCTGGGGCCGCAGGTGCCGAAGGCGATGCGCTCGGCATGCTCGACGGGGTGCCCGGCTGGACGATACGTTCGGAATCGGCCTTGTTTTCGTCTTTGGCCAGCTCGCCCGCGCGGCCTGTCGGTTTTGCCTCGACTTTTGGCTTGACCGGTTCAAGCTTTGATAGCGGCGTCGTTTCCGGGCGGAACGGCGTGGCCTGATAGACCCAGATCGCGATCACCCCGGCGACCACTAGTCCGGCGACGAATCCGATCAGGCCCCCGAAGAAAAATGTGCCGGTTTTTAGCTGAGAGGTATCCACATTCACGTCCGTATTGTCACATTTTGTCCGGCGCTGAGACGCCGAGCAATTGCAGTCCGTTCTTCAACACTTGCGCAGTCGCGGCCGCCAGCGCGAGGCGTGCCGTGCGATCCCGAATATCGTCCACCAGGAAGCGCTCGGCGTTGTAATACGAATGGAACGAGGCGGCTACTTCGCGCAGATAGAACGGCAGCACATGCGGCGCAAGGTCGCGCGCGGCGGTGGCGAGCAGCGCGGGAAAGTCGGCGAGCCGGGTGGCCAGCGCTTCTGCCTTTTCGTGCGTCAACGCAGACAAATCCGCGTTTGCCAGCGCAGCATCGCTGATGCCGCCGTCGCGCAACACAGCGCAGATGCGGGCATGCGCCATTTGCACGTAGTAAACGGGGTTGTCCTCGCCTTGCGATAACGCCAGATCAATGTCGAAGGTGAATTCGCTATCCGCCTTGCGCGAGACGAGGAAGAAGCGAACCGCATCTTTGCCGACCCATTCGATGAGCTCGCCGAGCGTGATGTAGCTGCCAGCGCGCTTGGAGATTTTGACCTCTTCGCCACCTTTCATCACGCGCACCATGCTGTGCAGCAGGTAATCCGGGTAGCCCTTCGGAATGCCAACTTCGAGCGCCTGCAGGCCCGCGCGCACGCGGGCAATCGTGCCGTGGTGGTCGGTACCCTGAATGTTGACGACAGTGTGAAACCCGCGCTCCCATTTGCTGACGTGATAGGCCACATCCGGCACGAAGTACGTGTAGCCACCAGCTGCCTTGCGCATCACGCGATCCTTGTCGTCGCCGTAATCGGTGGTCTTGAGCCACAGCGCGCCGTCCTGCTCGAAGGTATGGCCCGAAGTCTTGAGGCCATCGACGGTTTTGTCGACGCGACCGTCGGTGTAGAGCGAGCTCTCGAGGTAGTAGCAGTCAAATTTCTTGACGCCAAACGCGGTTAGATCCTTGTCCTGCTCGTTTCTAAGTACGTTGACGGCAAATTCGCGCACCGCTTCCGAATCGTCGACATCGCCGCGCGCGGCTAGAAACTGTTTGCCAATTTCAGCGATGTACTCGCCTCGATAGCCGTCATCTGGCCAGCCTTCGCCATCGGGCTCAATGCCCCGCGCGCGAAGTTGCACCGAGCGTGTCAGATTGTCGATCTGGTTGCCAGCGTCGTTGTAATAGAACTCGCGATGCACGGCGCAGCCCTGCGTTTCGAGCAGGTTGCAGAGCGTGTCGCCAAGGGCGGCCTGCCGCGCATGTCCGGTGTGCAACGGGCCCGTCGGGTTGGCGGACACGAATTCAACGAGGACTTTTTCGCCTTTGCGCGCGTCGCTGTAACCGAACTTTTCGCCCGCCTTCAACACGTCAGCGACGACCGAAAACTTGGCCGCTGATTTGAGCCGAATGTTGATAAAACCCGGCCCAGCGATGCTGATTTCTGAAACGAGAGGGTGCGGCGCAGCATCAAGCGCGGCTTTGAACGAAGCGGCCACTTCGCGCGGACTTTTGCCGAGCGGCTTCGCGAGTTGCAGCGCAATATTCGTCGCCCAGTCGCCGTGTTCCGCTTGCTTGGGCCGCTCCAGCGCGGGAACTGCCGTATCACTCAGGCCCGCGCTGCGGATGCCAGCGGTCAGCCACTCAATCAATTGTTCTTTTTGCATAACGGTAATTATCCCCGGCGGCGTGTTGTCGGTGACGAGCGTGCGAAAGTGTCACGCCTGCGGATATAGCTTTTTGTTGAAAGGACCGCTGCATGTAGGATAAAGCGCGATTAATAAAATTATCGACTTTCAGCAAATCGCGCTTCTAGCCCCAATGAAAGCGTCGTTTAGCTGAAAAGCCGATGCCGCCCTACAAATTCGTCCATGCGCCGTTGTTGGCATGCGACGCAATACAGGCTTCGATGAAATCCATCGTATGAACCGCGTCGTTGATCGTCGGATATTGCACCGTCGCGACGACCTGATCGTTTCGACGGGCGATGATGGCTTCGGCGGCTTCGCGATAGATATTCGCGAAGGCTTCGAGCAAGCCTTCCGGATGGCCTCGCGGCGTGCGGCTGAGTTTCGTGATTTCGGCTGGCAGATTGACGTCGCCGCGCCCGAAAGTGCGCGCAGTTTCGCCTTCGATGTTGAGATGCAGATACGCCGAATTGCGGTGTGACCAGTCGATCAAGCCGCGCTCACCATAAATGCGAAGACGGATGCCATTCTCGCCACCGGCCGCGGCCTGAGTGATTGTGTATTGACCGCGCGCACCGCCGGCAAAACGCAGGTTCGCGAGGATCGTGTCCACCACCGTGCGACCCGGCATCAGCGCGCCCACATCAGCGCTGACCGCTGCAATTTGCTGACCGCTGACGTTGCACGCCAGATGCTGCGCATGGCAACCAATCGCCGAGAACACCAGTGCGAGGCCGCTGCGATCCGCGTTGAATTTCCAGCGCTGGCTGTCGGTCATCGTGCCCTGCTCGATCGGCTTCGCGAGCCCGCTCTGGATGTATTCGACCTGCACAAAACGCACCGGACCAATCGCCCCGTCGTCAATGAGCTGCTTTGCGAATCGCGTCATCGGATACGCCGAGTACCCGTGCGTCACGCAGAGCAAACGATCATTCGCCTGCGCGCGCGCGGCCAGTTCGCGCGCCTCCGCGGCGGTCGTGCTCACCGGCTTGTCGCAGATCACGTCGAGCCCTGCGTCGAGCGCTGCGACGCAATACGGGTAGTGCGTGTCGTTCGGCGTCATGATGGCGACGGCCTCGATGCCGTCATCGCGCAGTTTCTCGGCGGCGATCATCGATGCAACGTCCGCGTATCCGCGCGAAGGATCAAGCCCCAGACCCGCCGCTGCCTCCCGTGAGCGATCGGCCTTCGACGAAAACACACCGGCAACCACGTGCCACATGCCATCAAACTGCGCCGCGCGGCGATGCATGCCGCCAATCCATGATGTCGGCCCACCGCCGATGATGGCGAGGCGAAGCGGGCGATGCGGCGTGTGCAGAGGGGCGTTCATGGTGACCTCGATTCTCAATCGTTCAATTCAGTGCGTAGGGCGGGCACTGCCCGCCCTGCCTGCCGGCCACACTACGCCGCCTTCTCCAGACTCAAGCCCGCATGCTCGCGCAACGGATGAAACTGAATCTTCGGATGGCGCTCTTGTGTGAGGCGCAGGTCGTAGGTGCTGGTGAGCAAATAAGCGAGCGTGTTCGCGGCGTCGTAAGCGAGCTTTGACGCGTTGTAGTCCATGAATTTCTTCATCTCGGCGGGATCATCGCATGTGACCCATCTCGCGCCGACGAACTGGCTGCCGGAGAGTTTGATGTCGGCCTTGTATTCGGTTTGCAGGCGGTGCTGCACGACTTCGAATTGCAGTTGACCAATCGCTCCAAGCAGCATGAGCGACCCGAGCTGCGGCTTGAAGACCTGAATCGCGCCTTCTTCACCGAGTTGCGCGAGACCTTGCTGAAGCTGCTTGCTGCGCAACGGATTCTTGAGCTCGACGGTCTGGAACAATTCCGGCGCGAAGAACGGCAGGCCCGTGTATTGCAGGCTAGCACCTTCGGTGATGGTGTCGCCGAGCTGCACGCCGCCGTGAATGGTGAAGCCGATGATGTCGCCGGCGTAGGCCTCGTCGACTGCTTCACGCCGTTGCGACATAAAGGTGACCACGCTGGTGGGGCGCATTTCTTTCGCGGTGCGTTGCACCTTGAGCTTCATGCCAGACGAATACTTGCCGGAACAAACGCGCACGAACGCAATGCGGTCACGGTGCATCGGATCCATGTTGGCCTGCACCTTGAACACAACGCCGGAGAAACCTTCGGCGTCCGGCGCGATTTCGGTGAGTGAGCCGTCGGGATTTGACGATGAACGTGGGTGGGGCGCGGGCGCCAGATCAACGAGCGCATCGAGGATTTCCTGCACGCCAAAATTGTTCACGGCCGAGCCGAAGAACACCGGTGTTTGCTTTGCGGCGAGGAAGGCTTCGCGATCAAATGCGGGCGCGGCACCCGTAATGAGTTCGATGTTCGCCAACGCGTGCTCGAAATCGACACCGAAGCGCGCCTTGAGCGCCGCGGTTTCGGACAGCGGAATTTCCTCCAGCGCCATTTTTTCGCTGACGGTGTCTTCGCCGGGCTTGAACACGCGCATCATCTGCGTGCGCAGATTGATGATGCCCACGAAAGCGCGGCCTTGCCCGACCGGCCAGGTCATGGGTACGCACGGCATGCCGAGTTCAGCTTCCACTTCGTCGAGCAGCTCAATCGGATCGCGACCTTCGCGGTCCATTTTGTTCACAAACGTGATGATCGGCGTGTCGCGCTGGCGGCAGACTTCGATCAGGCGTTTGGTTTGTGCCTCAACACCGTTCGCAGCGTCGATCACCATGAGCGCGCTGTCCACCGCCGTCAACACGCGATAAGTGTCTTCCGAAAAGTCGCGGTGACCCGGCGTGTCGAGCAGATTGACCACGTGGTCGCGATAAAGCATCTGCATGACGCTTGATGCGACCGAAATGCCACGCTGCTTCTCGATCTCCATCCAGTCGGACGTGGCGTGGCGGCTGGCCTTGCGCGCCTTGACGCTGCCCGCGACGTGAATCGCGCCCGAAAACAGCAAAAGCTTCTCGGTGAGCGTGGTTTTGCCCGCGTCGGGGTGGGAAATGATGGCGAAAGTGCGGCGGCGCGCGACTTCGGCGGTGTGCAAAGTGGTCACGGAAAACGGTTCACATGCGCGAAAACCCTTGATTTTAAAGGAGTTCCCGGCGCACCCACACATTCTGTTGTCGCTAATCAGCGACTTGTAATTTTTTGTAATCGGACGGCACTTTGTCGGCGAAGGCTTCGTCTATTCCGTTACAGACTCGCTGGCAGCAATGCCCGAATCATGCAAGTAACCGAGCTACTTAGGCTCAAAAGGAGACACCCCATGAAAAAGACCCTTATTCTCGGCGCTGCAATCCTCTCGGCCTTTGCCGCGACCACTGCGAGCGCTGCCGAAGGCGCCAAGCATTTCGGCTACGGCCCCGGCCACGGTTATTACCGCCCAGCGTATGTCGCGCCCGCGCCGGTCCGTCCGTACTACGCCCCCGGTTACCGCGCTGGTTACTGGCACGGCGGTCGCTGGATCGCACCGGTTGCCATCGCTGCTGCTGTTGGTGGCTTGGCGATTGCAGGCAGTTCGTACTACTACAACCAGCCGAGCTACGTTGCGCCGTCGTACTACGCGCCTGCCCCTGTGAGCTATGGCGTGAATTACGCAGCCCCGGTCGCGGACGGTTTTAACTACGCCGACAGTAACGGCGACGGCTTCATCACATACGAAGAAGCCGCGGCGTACCCACACTGGCAACGCAATTTCGGCCGCATGGATCGCAACCGCGATGGCTATCTGACACGCGACGAAGTATCGGGCTGGCGCTATCGCTAGGCACGTCAGGAAGTATCAGGAAAGTGGGCGGCGAAAGAAATGCCGCCCCGATTCTGAGGTGATGCGGCGGCGCTGAAGGCGCAGCCCACCGCGGCAGATCGTAACGCCGTCCGGCTCAATGCGCGGTCAACGCCGCCACGCTGATGGTCTGCTGCAACACGTGCGAGTCATCGGTGCCAAGCTCAATGACGTCCGCCCCGCAATTCGCAGCTTCAAGACACACGTAATTTCGCCAGCCTTCGGGCGGCAAATCCGCGAACGTCTTGATGAATTCCGCGCCTGGATTCCACACGACTAATGTTTTGCTGCCCGCCGTGCTGAGCACGATTTTTCTTTGGCCGGCCGGGTCAACCAGTTCGAAGTGACCGCCGGTATCCGCATAAATGCGATCACTGCGCCCCGGATCGCGCGTGTCCTGCAGGTTCCAGTCGCCACGTTGCACATGTTCGTTGAAATTGTCGAACTTGTCGGAATAGGTCAGTCCGTCTAGCCCGGTCACATGCACGCGATCCGCGTCCGCGACGCGAAAGTACGTGTGCAGCGCCTGCGTGAAACGCACCGTTTCCTTGCTCAAATTCACCGTGGTCAACGCCTGTTCGAGCGCGCGACCGATGCGCATCGTGAGGATCACATTCATTGGCACTTCGGGCACTTCCGGTCCGGCGAGCGCGAGCAGAT
>JAYWHV010000047.1:0-5413 GCA_043777615.1 Burkholderiales bacterium
CTTTTTGTTGTCCGTCGTCGCGTCCCCCGCTCCCAACTGTCACAAACGGGATAAAGCGCGACGAACCCCGGACTCGCGCCAGGGGCCGCGGTTTCGAGGCCTACGCGCTTTGGTACGCAAGCTGCACCGCCTCGACCCCGTGCACGCGCTCGAGCCGCCGCACTATGAAATGGCCGCGCGCCATGTCCTGAAAATGGTCGATGAAGAGCGTGTTGATCACCGCGCCGCCGATGGCTCCAACGACGGGAACCGCCTGCGCTGCCGCTTTTTCCGACACGACGATTGAAAAGCGCGAAGCCACGATGGTGATCAGGCGAACAATCGCCGGTGCGCCGTGCTGCGTAACCCCTTGCGCCGTGAAATGCGCCGCAGCTTCCGATACTGCCTTGGCCATGGCCGCACGGGCGGCAAAGTAGCCAATCTCGCTGCCGTCGTCGCTTTTGGACGAACCACCTAGCGCGAGCACCTGCACGCACTCGAGCTGCGCGTCGGCCAGCTTCAGGTTTTCGCCTTCGCTGCGGGCGATATCCGCGATGGAGCGCAGAATGATCGTGGTGGAAACGGGCAGTTCTACCGACAATGCGGCAAGGCCGAGCGCTCCTCCCGCCGCCCCCGACACTCCGGCTGCCAGCTTGTGCCACCAGTTCGAAGGCGCGCCCGACCTGGAATCGCGTTTGTCCAGCGTCCACAACGCTACCTTGAGTGCAGCCTCAATCGCCTTGCGTGTGGCGTCGTTTACGACCGAGTTCCATTGCTTTGGCAGCAGCGCGAATCCTTTCTCAATCGGCGTGCCGACAAAGCTCGAAATCTTTGCCGCGAGCCCGGGATTTTCGAGCAGCTGTTTGGCAGCGCGGAGTTCGTCCAGTGCCGCGTCGGTGATAGCGGGAAGCGGTTTTTTTCGGGTCACAGCAGTGCTGCCTTTGGGTGGGTCAGGGTGAGGCGAAGCATTCCACAAAGCGCTTTTGCCAGGCGAAAGAAAGTATCAGCTTTTTTCTAAAGCAACCATTGCGTATGGGGTGTAGTCAAATAATTGCGGATGTCGACTTGATCAACAATCAACGTGGAGCCCCAATAGAATCGTCATTTCAGAAAAATGCTGTCAGGGACTTCTCCTCCAGAACGTGCCCGGCGCCTTTCCGAAATCGCGCGTTGGCACAATTGCACTAGCTCGAACTAGCGCCGACCATGATGTCCGCCGCGATGGTGCCACCCGCGATAGCCGCCACGGTATCCACCCACAAAGCCGAGCGAAATTGACGGCGCCCAGCCACTGTAATACGGCGAGCCGTAGTAACCGACAAATCCGGGATGCGTGTCGTAGTAAACGTAGGACGGGTAGGGTGGCGGAGCGACGGTGTTCTGCACCATCATGACCGCGCCTGGGTCAGCGTAGAGCGCCGGATCGTCAGGCGCAGTCTGAGCCACGGGCGCTGGCTGCGGTGACGCGTTTGCGTTCGGATTTGAGGTCGAGGCAGGATCGACCGACACGCGCAACAGCAGCGTGGGGCCTGGATCCTGCGGCAATTGCACTGTGTACTGCTTGCCCGCGTACTCATAAACAACCTTGTACCCGACCGTACGATTCTCGAAAATCGTCTGTGTGCTGCACTGCGGCGGCGCACCCGTACTCGTCGTGGCACAGGCTTGTCGCGGCACGCCCACTTGTTGCGTCACCGGCGTGCCGGAAATGACACGTGCGGATTCCTGCGCGGAAACGTTGGTGGCTGCCGCCGTGGCCAAAAGAACGAAAATTGACGCGGGTCTGTTCATCTTGAGCTCCCAGGGATTTGACGCTGTACCGACAGCTTACGCTCATTCGACAGGGCTCGACGCCACCGGTTCGCGCTTGCTGTCGCAACTTGTTCTTTTGGCGTCAACCGGGCCCGCCGGGCGGTCACGTGGATCGGCGCCTTTCGAACAGGATGGCGTTTGCTGTGATCGCGTGTCTGCGCGAACACGGACAAACACATAATCGATCACCCCCAGTTTTCCGGACGCGCTTCATGTCGTTACCAATCACGCTTTGCCCATTGACTCATGCTGCCCTGCGGACGCGTTCGCATGTTCGTCAGCGTTCGTGGGCTGCGCGATGAGAGTTTTGGCGATTGTCGCTGTCGCGCTGATCATCTTTACCGCGATTGCCGTGGCCTGGCTATGGACGCCAGACCTTGACCGTGCGACGCTTGAGGCGAAATACCTTGCTTCCCCCGGCGACATGATCGACGTCGGGCTCGGTGCCGTCACTCCTGCGCGATTGCACGTGCGTGACAACGGTCGCAAAGATGCACCAGCGCTCATCATGCTGCACGGTTTTGGCGCGAGCCTGCACACCTGGGAGCCATGGGCCGCTGCCCTGGCCGATGAATTTCGCGTGATCCGGTTTGATTTGCCGGGCTCCGGCTTAAGTCCGCCCGACCCGACAGGCGATTACTCCGATGTCCGCAGCATGCAGTTGCTCAACGCACTGATGGACAAGGTCGGGTTGAAACATGCGACGTTGATCGGCAATTCGATGGGTGGACGCATCGCGTGGACGTTCGCCGCGCGTTTCCCGGCTCGCGTAGACAAACTGGTGCTCATTTCACCAGACGGCTTTGCCAGTGCAGGGTTCGAATACAACAAGAAGCCCCACGTTCCGGCCATGGTGAAACTCATGCGATATGCGTTGCCGAAATCCCTGCTGGGAATGAGCCTTAAGCCCGCCTACGCGGATCCAAAAGTCATGACCGATGCTCTGGTGACGCGCTATCACGACCTGATGCTCGCACCCGGTGCGCGCGACGCGATCATCGCGCGGATGGGGCAGGTTGTGCTCATGGATCCTGTGCCATGGCTCAAACAAATTCAGGCCCCGACGCTTCTTTTGTGGGGCGAGCAGGACGCCATGATCCCATTTGCGAATTCGGAGGACTATCTGAAAGCGATCCCCAACGTCAGCCGGGTCTCATTGCCGGGAATCGGTCACCTTCCGCACGAAGAAGATCCCACGCGGTCACTGGTTCCGCTGCGCGCCTTTTTGAAGTAGGAAGTAATCGTTCTATTTCACTGCGACTGACCGACGGCCTGAACAACAGGATTCGTTGATCCAACCGGAGGAACCATCGGCTGGACAACAAGCGGTGGCGTCATTACTCCGAGCTTCGCGGGTGCGATTCGCGGGCTCAAATCGGTGAGCGTCATCAAAATGTCGGCGTACCAGGCGCAGTTAAGCCCGAGCGCCTCGTCGAGTTTCAAATCGCGAGAACCAACGTCGAGTCGCGCAGAGTGGACGCCGAGCAGCTTCCAAGGCAGCGTATCGACGCCGCCCATCAGATTTGCGTCGCGCATGACAACGGGTGCACCGCTGGTGCCGCGGTGCGTACGCGCATCAGTGAGGAAGTAGCCCTGGCCCTGAAAGCGCAAGCCAAAAGATGACGCAATCACTGCATGGCGGGCCACCGGCATGTGATGCAGCGTGTCGTGAAATCCCAGAGGGAAGCCAATTACGAGCAACGAAGCGCCGATTTCGACGGCATCGTTGACGCCGAGCAGATTGCTTGGCGTGAATGCACGGAAAACTGCGGTGGGCGGTAGCGCACTTTGCTCGACTTCGATCACGGCAACATCAATTTCGCCGGACGTGTCCTGTCCTTGCCGCCAGAGGCTCTTGCCGTCGCGGTACAGCGGCATCGAGAAGCCAATGGATTTGGCCATGTTTTCCGGGTCGATATGCATCTCGATTTCGATGCGGTTCGGAAAATGTTTGCTCGGCTCATCAATCATGACGTGCCGACTGGTGACCAGAAACAGCCGGTCGTCGCGCTGAAAGAAGAAGCCGCTGGCGTTGGTTAGCGACTTTTGCAGATCGAACGTGCCGACGCGAGCTGTGGCGAGGAGGACGGTGTCAATCATTCGTGAAATTCTTCTTGTGCAAGGACTGGAAGTCAAAAAACAAAATGCGAATCGCACGGATCGCGGGGCTGAGGGGGCACCCACGCGCATGCGATTCGCATTTTGCGCTAACACCACCTTTCCGCGACCGAAGTCGCCGAAAGGTAGTTAAACGTTATCCGTTACAAACGCGGCTCGCCATTCATGTTGACGGCAATGGTGCGGCCGGGTGGGGAGCTCATCTGAACGCTGTGTTCAACGCCTCGATAGTTGTAGGTGACGTCCCAGTAAGCGGGCGCCGAGTTGGCGGTCGTTTCGCAGCGTCGGATGTTGCGATCATAGTTATAACCGCCGCCCTGGTTGTTGCCGATTGCGGCACCGGCAATGGCACCGCCCGCTGTGGCGATGTCACGGCCACGTCCGCCGCCGACCTGATGGCCGAGCACGCCGCCGAGAATGCCACCGATGATGGCGCCGCCGACGTTGTTGTCGTTACTGACCTGTTGGCGCTCAACCCAGCAGCGTTGTTCTGGCGGGCCGACTACGGCGCGAACAGAGGTCACCGTTGCATTCGTAACGCGCTCATTCGGGCGACGATAGTATTCATAGTTAGGTGCGGGCAGCGGCTCCGGGGCTTCTCGAAGCGCCGTATTCTGGCCGTTGATGCGGCGCACTGAGGAGATGCGGTTGGTCATTCCCAAGCCGCTCAGCGAATCATAGCTGCCCTTGCGCAGCACAACGCAGCTGCCGCCAAAATTCGCGTCGTCGCATACTTCCCAACGACCACCGGTCACCAGAACGGACGCAGCAGCATCATTAAAGCCAACACGCTTGAAGTTATTTACCGGGCTGTTAGCGGTGAACGTGCGTCCGCGAAAACCTTCACCTTCGTAGAACGTAATCTGTGCGGCGGCTTGACCTGCAAGAACAAAAGCCGAAGCGGCCAAAGCAGTTTTAAGTTTCAAATTCATGATATTTCCTGTCTCAATTTATTGCGGACTCGATGCGAGCCGAGCGAACGGCATGCCGTTCGCGTGATTGGGAGCGGTTGCAAACATCTGTACTCATTGACTTGTCCGCTGGCGCTACCAGTACGTCAAGGCTAAAGAAACCGACGCGCGCCGTCTGTCGTGATTCCCGCTGATTCGCTGTAAGACGTTGCCTACAGCGCGGAATGCATCAACCTGTTGAAACTCCGGCAGTTCTGGCGATCACAAACGAGTGCGCGCGGCCGAACTGGGGAAACTGAGTGGTGTACTCGGGTTCGGTTGAACCGCTCGCACCTGCGCGGCTCGGGCTCTAGTGCACACTTGCGGCTATCGACGCGTGCGCGTTGTTTTACCGGATGCAAGCAGCCAGAATGAGCAACGCGTCAGCTATCTCTCCAGCCATCATCGCCGACAGGAAAAGTGTGTGGCGTTGGATTCCCACACTGTATTTTGGTCAGGGCATACCGTACGTCGCGGTGATGACGCTGTCGGTGATCCTGTACAAAAACCTTGGCGTATCGAACACCGACATTGCGCTCTACACGAGCTGGCTG
>JAYWHV010000048.1:0-20159 GCA_043777615.1 Burkholderiales bacterium
TCGCGCGGAAGCGAGAGCTGGCTTCGGCTTTGCTGGAAGGTGAAGGGAATGCGTTGACGGGGTTGACGGTGGCGGATGTGGATGCACTGTTGGCTCCCATCTCCACGTTGCAATAGTTTTGTCCCAACTACCCACCACGCTTCCGTCATCCTCCGCAGGAGGCGGGCGGCAGGTGGCGGTCGAGGCAATGCGCTGGTCACGCCAGCGCTGGCGTCCGGCTCTCCAGCGAGCGCTCATCGATGGGCAGATGAATCAACCCGGCAAAAATTCCCAACGCAATCGTCAACATCCACACCGTGTTGTAGTTGCCCGTCGCATCGTAAATCTTGCCACCCAACCAAGCCCCGAGGAAGCTCCCAATCTGGTGCGAGAAAAACACAATCCCGCCGAGCATTCCCAAATATCTAACTCCGTACACCTGCGCAACGATCGCGTTCGTAGGCGGCACGGTGGAAAGCCACAGGAAGCCGATAGCCGCTGCAAAAGCGTAGACGCTCCACTCGCTCAGCGGCATTAACAAAAACACGCCGATCACCACTGAGCGCATGAAGTAAATGAAGGAGAGCACGTAGCGTTTGGGCATCTTGCCTGCGACTACGCCCGCGAGGTAAGTGCCGAAACAATTGAATAGGCCGACCAGCGCGAGCGCCGTGACGCCGACACGGGCTTCGATGCCTTTGTCGAGCAGGTACGGCGTGAGGTGCGCGCCGATGAAGACGACCTGAAATCCGCAGACGAAATAGCCGAGCGTTAACAGCGTGAAGCTCCGGTCTGCGAACGCAGTGCGCAGCGCTTCTCCCGCCGTGGCTTGACGCACGTTGCTGACCAGCTGCGGCAACTTGCCTTCGTCGCCGAGTTTGGCGAAGTACCAGCCGAGCGGCGCGATGGTGGCGGTGATCAGCGCCAGGCCAACCAGCGAGAACGACCAGCCGTTGTGGCTGATAAACCATTGACCGACGGGGATCAGGAGGAACTGGCCGAACGAACCCGCTGCCGCGCTGATGCCGAACGCCCAGGCACGGCGCTCGGGCGGCACCATTTTGCCGAGCACGCTGTACGCGACCGAATACGTGGTGCAGGCAATCGCGACGCCCATCAGGATGCCGCCGGACAGGGCCAGCGTGAATGTGTTTGAGAGGAAGGCGGTCCACGTGAGACCTGCGGTGTAGAGCACAGCGCCGATCATGAGCACGCGTTTCGCACCGTATCGATCTGCGATGTAGCCGATGAAGGGCTGCGACGCGCCCCAGACGAGGTTTTGCAGCGCGATGGCGAGCGAAAAGACTTCGCGTCCCCATTTCATGTCGGCCGAAATCGGCTGCAGGAACAGGCCCGAGAACGCGTTTCGCGTGCCCATGGCGATGCCCAGAATGATGGCGACCGCAAATAGCGCGCGGAACATGCGTTGGTTGGAAGTCATTGGTTGCCGCGCTGTCCGGCGCGAAGGAGAAGAAAGCGAATTGAAATGCTAGCGACGGCGGTGGCCCGCAGTGCGCGAAATGTTCAGTCTAGGCTGCTTGCTGTCGATCAGCTTTTCGGGTGAAACGCTTATTGAACAGGGGCTACCGGGAATAAAAATCGAAAGTCGACAATTGAACTTATCGCGTTCTAACCCCAGCGCAGTCGTCGTTACAGCCTGAAGCTGATTCCTCAGGCGAGCCACACATCACTCTTCGGACGGGACCAGGTGATGATGCACGGCGTAACGAACGAGATCAACCACCGAGCCTGCGCCAAGGCGCTTTTGCACGGTGACTTTGTGCGTGCTCACGGTTTTCACGCTCAGGTGCAAATCCTTGGCGATATCAGTCACAGATTCACCGCGAACCAGGCGAATGAAGATGTCGTATTGACGAAGCGACAGTTGCGTGTGTGGTGCGTCATCGCCGCCGGCTGTGCGCTTCGGCACTGGACGAAGCATTACGTCATGAACGGTGTCGATGATTTCTTGCGGTGGTGTGCCTTTCGCAAGGTAGGCCGAGGCTCCGACTGCGAGCGAACGCTCCTTGTGCGACTCGGGATCGTAGGCGGTGAAAACGATGACGCGGAGGTCTGTGCCTTCGTCCAGCAGCTGGCGCAACAGCGAAAGCCCAGCACGACCGGGCATGGCAAGGTCGAGCAGGAGGACGTCAACACCGCCTTTGCGGACAAGTTCGACAGCTTGTTGGCCGTCTTCGGCCTGACCAACGATGCGGATGCCGCGATCGGCCGAAAGGATGCCCACGAGACCTGCAAGCACAATGGGATGATCATCCGCAACTACGACACGAATGGGGGGGGAGAGCAAAGATGCGTTCATAACTCTAAATTGTCTCGCGCCGCGACGGATTTGACGGATGATACGCGCCATTTGTACATATATTCAGAAGTATCTGACCGAAAAATGCCGGTAAAACAGCGACCATCACTGATCTTACGCGCAATTAAGACGCCGCGCGCGAAAAGGGTGCGAACTCGTGACGCCACGTGGTCAATGCGCCTGCGGTCCGCTCGGCGACGCTCGCCAGCTCTGTCATATGTAACTCTTCCGACGAGTCGTACATTCGCCGTGCCGCACGCTCGAGAGCGCCCGCGCCTACCGCTGCCGCTGCTCCTGCCAGAGCATGAGCGGCCGCTTCCGTCGCCTCGAGATCATCGTTCAAGAACGCGGTCTTCACGCGCGCCACATCATCCGGCAGCCCATTCAAAAAGCGATCAAGCAGCCGCGAGAGGAAGGGTTCTGCTGCGCGCTTTTCGAGTTCTCGCAGCGAATTGAGCGTTGTCTGGTCAAGCAGATAGTCCAGCTCTGCTTTCGCGCTTAGCTCGCGGGTTTTGATGGCGTTGCGCAGCGCCGTATCAAGGCTGAAGACCGTCGCCGGCTTGGTCAGAAATCCGGTCATTCCGGCGGCAGCACACAGTTCCCTGTCAGCGTCACTAACGCTGGCTGTGAGGGCAACAATGAGCGGCGGTTCACCGTGCCCCGCATAGCCCTGAAAAATTCGACGCGTCGCTTCAATGCCGCCGATTCGTGGCAGGTTCAAATCCATCAGCACAACGTCGAACTGGCTGCCCGTGCCCGCTGCCGCCGCTTCAATCGCCGCTTCACCATCGGCGACGCCGACGACCGTGTGACCCAGCTGGCCCAGCATGATGGTGAGCAGTTCGCGGTTGACGTCGTTGTCCTCCACCACCATCACCCGCAGCGCCTGTTGCGGCGACGGAGTCTGGGCTGCTGTGGGCGATATGGCACCCTCGGCCACCAGCAGCGGCTCAGCCACCGAGCGTTGGGCCGCCTGCGAAAGAATGAAAAAGCTCATGCAAGTCCCTTTTCCCAGTTCGCTGTGCATTTCGATGTCACCGCCGAGCGCCCGTACCAAAAGCGCACAAATCACGAGCCCCAGACCACTACCAACGCCGTCCTGCCCGTCCGGGTTTCGTCCCTGCTGGAATGGTTGGAAGAGGCGATATTGCGTCGGCAAATCAACGCCTGGTCCGGTATCCGTTACCTTGAAATCAAGCCGAACAGGATCGCCATCACGAGCCGTACTTATGACATGAACGTCGATTCGAACCTCTCCTTCAACCGTGAATTTCAGCGCGTTCACGAGCAGATTGATCAGCACCTGCCGCAGCATTCCCTCGTCGGTGTGAAGTATCGGCGGCACATCGCTATCAATCTGGATTGAGAGAGAAATCTCGGACTTGTGCTGCGCCGCTCGCGCTACGCGCACCGCGTCGTCCAGACACTCGCGCAGCGAAAATGTCTGCAGGACTGGCGTCACTACGCCAGCTTCCAGACGCGAATAAGAGAGCACGCCGTCAATCAGCGTCAGCAGCGATTTACTCGCCGCATCGAGCGTCTCGACGGCGTCTGCCCGCGTGTGCCCGATCTCGCCCGCCGCCAGCAGGTGGCTCGCGCCAACGACCGCCTGCAGAGGCGTCCGTAATTCGTGACTCAAGATTGCCAAAAAGCGTGCCTTGTCTTCGGTGGCCTTCTGCGCGGCTTGAGAGGTAGTGCGAAGGTCCCGCTCCAGGCGTTGCCGGCGAACGATTTCTTCGGTGAGTGTCAGATTTTGTTCGGCGAGCTGGACGGTACGGCGTTCAACGCGATCCTCCAGAGAGGCATTCAACGCCGCAAAATTGTCGTTCTGGGTACGAATGGTGTCCAGGGACTGGCGCAAGCGATCCACCATTTCGCCAAAGGCCTTCCCCAATACTCCGGTCTCGGCAAGGGTAGTAACAGGGAGGTGGGTCGGCAAGCCGTCGGCTGAGATTTCACGCGTCACATCAACCAGTTGATCCACGTCGCGCGTGACCCGGCGCAAGACCCAAAGCCCCAACAACAAGGCGCCTAGCAGTGCCGCGAGAATCACGAAAAACATGCTGATCGCGCTCTTCACAATCGGGGCCGTGAAGTCGCTACGAGGAATCGCAACCACGATGTCCCAATCGATTCCATCGATACCGCTTACACGGCGCGAGGCGACGTCCACCTTTTCGCCGGTGGATGCGATCAGGGCGATGACTGGAACATCGCTGTTCAAGCGTCCCGGCGCACGCCACCATTGGGCCGCCGCGCGTACCAGCTCGTTGGGACTGTCGCGGGCAGCGACCCGCTTCTGTACGCCGTCCTCGCTGCGAAACGGCTGATCAGGCGTCGACGTTGCGACGAGCATTCCGTCTCGATCCAGGATGAAAGCCACCCCGTTATCGCTGACCCGAACGCTCTTCATAAATGCGCTCAATTCCGACAACTCCACGTCGGCAGCGAGCACGCCGAAGAGCGAACCTGAGGGCGTCACAACGGGTTGCGCGACGGTGGTCACCAGCGCGCGGGACGCAAAAGATACATACACCGGTGCCCAAACGAGACGTTGCGCGGATTTGGCAAGCTTGTACCAGGGCCGTTCGCGAGCGTCATACACCCGCGCCTCAGTCTCCAGCAGGTGGGTCCGATCTGCAGGTCCGCGCGCTGTAAATATCTGGCGCGGCTTGCCGCCGGGCTCCTGCAGACGCACAGTGGCCGCCGCCCGGGCACCTGGTCTCCCGCGATCAACCCCGACAAAACTGCCGTTTTCGCGGGCGAAATAGAGATAGCCGGTCGTACGCGTACCGGCGGTCAGCTCGAACAATTTGCGCTCAAGCTTCTCGTTATCGGTAAACACGTCTAGCGAAGCATTGTGGCTATCGTCGGCATTCGGAAACGTGGCGCGCATCGTTACAGCGGCTTCTTCGAGCTGGTGCACAGCCATCTGCCCGACACGCGCAGAAATATCGTTCATCAGTTGTCGCGACAGCACATCGACGGCTTGCAAGCCGGTGTAGAGCGATGTGCCTGCAATCACCAAAGCGGGCACCACGATCAGCAAAACGAAAGGCACAGTGAGCAACGTCCGCAAACGCATGGGACGCCGCATTGGTCCCGCCGACGCAACGGAAGCTGCGCTGCCTTCGGCTACTGTGACCGGCTCTGAGGTGAAGGGCTTTGGCATGGCGCTACCTGGCTGATCGGCCAGCGCCGCAGCTCACAAATTTGGAAAATGTCAGACAACATCTGAGACGGTTTTACCACTGGCGACGCCGCGATGTGCGCCGCCGTGCCGTCGTACTATTCCCAGAATTCGCGTAGCTTGTCGAAAAAGCCCTTTTGCTTCGGACTCTGCTTTGAGGCGTTTTTCTCGCGGATTTCTTCGAATTCGCGCAGGAGCTCCTTTTGCCGCGACGTCAGGCTGACTGGCGTTTCGATCTGCACATGGCAAAACAAATCACCGGTGACGCTTCCACGAACGGGGCGGATACCTTTGTTTTTCAAGCGGAAGACCTGGCCGGACTGCGTCTCAGACGGAATCTTTAGCAAAGCTTTGCCGTCCAGGGTAGGAATTTCGAGTTCTCCGCCTAGAGCCGCGGTCGAGAACGAAATTGGCATTTCGCAGTGCAAGTCAGCCGCATCTCGCTGGAATACCGCATGCGGTTTGAGTTGCACGACAACATAGAGATCACCCGCCGGACCACCATTGGTGCCCGCTTCGCCTTCACCAGACAAACGAATGCGATCGTCGGTGTCGACGCCGGCCGGAATCTTGACTTCGAGCGTTTTCGAGGTTTTCTTGGAACCGGCACCGTTGCAAGCCTTGCAGGGATGTTTGACGATTTTTCCGGTGCCGCGACACTGCGGGCAGGTTTGCTGGACCGAGAAAAAGCCCTGAGAAACGCGAACAACACCTGCGCCTTTGCAGGTCGGGCACGTCTCGGGGTCGTGACCTTTTTCCGCACCGGTGCCGTTACATACCTCGCACGACTCGGTGCTCGGAATGCGCAGCTTGGTCGTAGTGCCGCGAGCCGCCTCTTCCAGCGTAATTTCGAGGTTGTAGCGCAGATCCGAGCCGCGAAACGGCGAATCCGCACGCTGCTGTCGACCGCCCCGTCCTCCGCCGAAAATTTCACCAAAGATGTCACCGAACGCGTCACCGAAATTACCGCCCGCGAAACCGGCACCCGCGGCCGATTGCGGGTCCACGCCAGCGTGCCCGTACTGATCGTAAGCCGCACGCTTCTTGGGGTCGGAGAGCATTTCATAGGCTTCTTTGGCCTCCTTGAAGTTCTCCTCCGACGCCTTGTCGCCCGGATTGCGATCCGGGTGAAATTTCATTGCAAGCTTGCGGTATGCCTTTTTGATGTCATCGTCCGACGCGGATTTCTCGACCCCGAGAACGCTATAGAAGTCTTTTTTTGCCATTTTTTATCGTGCGAAGTCCCCGCAGAACGCGCTGCGAGGCACAAAAACCGTTGAGTTGGAGGGGATTTGGGGCGTAAAAGTCGACTTTCAAGCGCGCTTGCCCGGGAGGTCGCGAAAACTCACCGCCCCGAATTCTGCCGGAAGTGGCTCCCAGCGCGATTGCATGCGGAAGATGGCGGCGTCGGGAACGTCGTGTATGTTGCCCCAAACACCCGTGCATTCAACAAAGCAAAATGACTTTCCCGCCAGTCGAGCTGCGCCCACGATAGCCGCCATTTCCCACAGGCGGACATGTGTGTTGGCAATCACCACACGCCGCCCTGCCTGCATCGCGGTGAGGGCTTCTCGGGCCACAACTGCGTGCGCGTCAGCAACGCGCGACGGATCGAATCGATAGCGGCCGTCACTAACAAAATGTTGATCGGCTTCAAGATGCAAATAACCCGCGTCGGCCGCAAGGCGCGATGCCAGCGTGCTTTTTCCACTTCCTGGCAAACCGCGCAGGATTACGCAATCAAAATGAGTCTCCGGACGCTCCATTTACACCTTTTTTACACCTCAGCGTCCACAATTGTCACCTCCTTTACGGCGTTCAACCTACGCTTCAATCCATGTTGCAATTTTTGGTTCAGCTTTGAGCTCATCCCGATCCCAGGTGGCGACGCAACGTAAAGCGAGTCCTGCGAGCTGGCGGCAGCACTTTGGTGCGCTCTTGTCTTGCGTGGTCACCGCCACAGTGGCGTGGCCGCTGTCGAAGTGGCTTGACCTTGCAAATATCGTCATGCTTTTTTTGCTGACGGTTGTAGTCGTCGCGGTGCGGTTTGGTCGCCGTCCAGCGATTGTCGCGGCTTTTTTCAGTGTCGCGTTGTTTGACTTTCTGTACGTGCCGCCGCAGTTTTCATTTGCGGTGAACGACGTGCAGTATCTGGTGACCTTCGCGGTCATGCTGGTGGTGGCGCTCACCGTTGGGCATTTGACTACAGCGTTAACTGCGCGGGCCGAGGACGCACAGGCTCAAGCCGACGAACAGCATGCACTTTATCGCCTCGCCCAAACGCTGGCCGGAACACTGACGATTACGCAAAGTGTTGAAGCGGTGCGCGACTTTGCGCGAGAAAGATTTGCTGCACGCGTCATCGTGCTCCTGCCTGGTGCCGATCCAGACGGTCGCCTGCAAGCGCTTGCTCCGGAAGATGAATCTAACCTGAGCAGTTCGGAACGAGCAGCCGCCGAAGCTGTATTTACATCGGCGGCCCTCATCGACTCCCGAACATTGGGCATCGACGATGGTGAGCGACTATTGTTGTGCATGCGCGGCGCGACGCGCCATCGCGGCGTTGTCATTTTTGCGGCACATGACCTGACGCAGTCCCCAGCCACGAGCGTCGCACCAGAGCCACTGACAAAACACAAAGAGCTGCTGCAGGCCGTCACATCAATCCTGACAACGGCCGCCGAACGGCTGCACTATGTCGAAGTGGCTGGCAAGGCAGAGCTCAGTATGGAGGCCGAGCGTCTGCGCAGCAGCATTCTCGCGGCACTGTCACACGATGTGCGCACGCCGCTCACCGCGATGTATGGCCTGGCGGATACCATCGCAACCGACCCATCTATCAACAGTACCGAAATCCGCGAAGCGGCCACCGCACTGCGCCTTCAGTCGCTGCAACTCAACGCGATGGTCACCAATCTACTCGACATGGCAAGGTTGCAAGCGGGGGCGCTGGCAGTCAAACTTGAATGGCAGCCGCTGGAAGAGGTGATTGGTGCCAGCATTCGATTTGCAACATCCGCGCTGAACAATCGCCGCGTCGATGTAGCGCTCGCACCCAATATGCCGCTCGTGAATATTGATGCCGTGTTGATCGAACGCGTTTTGTGCAACTTGTTCGAGAACGCTGCGAAGTACGCTTCCGCAGGCAGCAATATTGCACTCTCGGCAGGGATCAAAGAAACGCTGGTCGAGATCTCTGTCACAAACGAAGGGAAGGGTTTTCCGTCGGATCGACTAGAAGCGGTATTTGCATTGTTTGAACGCGGAGAACACGAAAGCAGCGTGCCCGGTATGGGCGTTGGACTGGCGATCTGTCGCGCGATCATCACAGCGCACGGTGGCAGTATTCGCGCTGAGAATCCTGCGTCCGGTGGTGCCAGAGTTGTGTTTTCGCTACCACGCGGAATGCCCCCGACCATCGAGCTCGACGACGACCATACCGTCAGCCCGATGATCATCACTATGGCTTCAGAGCGGTCGGCGTCGTGAATCTGCCGCACATCCCGCCACCCCATATTCTTGTGGTCGAAGACGACGAACAGATCCGCCGATTCGTTCGCCGTGCGCTGGAGCGCGAGGCGTTTCGGATTCGCGAAGCAGAAACATTTACTGGCGGACTGATTGACGCTGGAACCAGCAAGCCCGATCTGATCATTCTTGATTTGGGCCTTCCCGATGGCGACGGCGTGCAGTTTGTGCGCGAGCTGCGCGGCTGGTCGCAAACACCCGTACTCGTCCTATCGGCCCGCTCAACTGAGGCCGACAAGATTGGCGTCCTTGACGCGGGTGCGGACGACTATCTGACCAAACCGTTCTCGGTAGGCGAGCTTATCGCTCGTGTTCGAGCGCTCTTGCGTCGAGGCCAGCGTTCGCGCGACTTTGAGTCGGCTGTGGTGCAGTTTGGCGACGTTATGGTCGACATGACACGTCGTCTGGTGACCCGAGCGGCAGAGCCCGTGCACCTGACTGCCATCGAATATCGGTTGCTGATAGCACTTATCGCCAATAGTCACAAGGTGATCACGCAGCGGCAACTATTGCGCGACGTATGGGGGCCTGCGCATGTGGAGAGTAGTCATTACCTGCGCGTCTATGTGAGCCACTTGCGGCAGAAACTGGAAGCGGATCCGACGCAGCCAAAGCATATTCGAACCGAAACTGGCGTTGGATACCGCTTCGTTACCTGACGCAAGATATTTGCCATAAGTCCGGCACTCCGAAGCGAACGCCCCTTGTTTACGCTCAAGATGATCGAAAGAAAGTTCCGTGCAATCTCCTATGCATTCATCGCGCAAATCCAGTACCACCGCATTGACTGTCGCTGCGCTGGGTATCGTCTATGGCGATATCGGCACCAGCCCCTTGTACGCTTTCAAAGAGGCTTTCAATGGCCCCCATGCGCTGGCGCTGAACGAAGCCAATGTGCTGGCGACGCTATCTGCCCTGTTCTGGGCGATCATGCTGATCATCTCGGTGAAATACGTCTGGTTGATCCTCAAACTTGATAACGATGGCGAAGGCGGCGTCCTCGCGCTCACCGCACTCGCGCACCGACTGGTCAAGCGCCGAATGCAGAGCGATCGCCTGGCGGCATTCGTCATCACAGCCGGTGTGTTTGCAGCAGCACTGTTTTACGGCGACGCGATCATCACACCAGCGATCTCGGTACTCTCCGCAGTAGAAGGCATTAGCGTCGCAACTCCACAATTTGAAAAACTTATCATCCCGATCACCATCGGCATTTTGATCGGTTTGTTTCTGATTCAGCGCCACGGCACAGGGCGCGTGGGCGCATTTTTTGGTCCCATCACAATGATCTGGTTTGTCACGTTGGCCGTGATGGGCGCGCAAAGCATTGCGCAGACGCCCGCTGTACTAAAAGCGCTTAACCCAATGTACGCGTTGATGTTCGCAATTGACCATCCGGGCGGTATGTTTTTATTGTTGTCCGCTGTTTTTCTAGCGCTCACCGGGGGTGAAGCGCTATACGCTGACATGGGTCATTTTGGGGCCAAGGCTGTTCGCATCGCCTGGTTTGGTTTGGTCTGTCCGTCGTTGGTCATCAACTACTTCGGGCAGGGCGCTCTTGTGTTGCGCGATGCTGCAGCTGTCAAAAATCCCTTCTATATGATGGCCTCTGAGAGCTTCCTGTTGCCGCTCGTCGTGCTGGCTACAGCGGCAACCGTAATTGCTTCGCAAGCGACCATTTCAGGAGCCTTCTCGTTAACACAACAAGCCTCGCGCCTGGGCTACCTGCCGCGAGTTAATGTGCGTCACACCTCCGATCGCGAACGCGGACAGATATACATTGGCAGCGTGAACTGGATCATGCTGATCGGCGTAATTCTGCTGGTTCTGGAATTCCGCTCCTCCAGCGCGCTTGCGGCTGCGTATGGCATCGCGGTGTCGGGCACCATGATCATCACTTCGATACTTGCTGCGATTGTGTTCATCGCGGCGCGCGGAAAATATCGCCTCGCCCTGCTGGCACTGCTCGCGATTTTCGGTTTGCTGGAGCTTACGTTCTTCGCATCGAATCTGACCAAAATCGCTGACGGCGGCTGGTTTCCACTCTTGCTTGGTGGCGCGATTTTTTTGATGCTTATGACGTGGAAAAAAGGTTCAAATCTGGTCGGCGCGCAACGTAGCAAGCTGGATGTTCCGGTCGCCGGATTTGCAGGATCAATGCTCAAGGAAGTGCCGCGCGTGTCGGGCACTGCCGTCTATTTGTCATCTGATCCCCTGTTGGTGCCCAGCGCGCTGTTCCACAATCTCAAGCACTATCATGTTCTGCATGAGCGCATCATCCTGCTGCATGTGCGTACCGAGGATGTGCCTTACTTTAACGACGCCCATCGGCTGGCGGCTGCACCCGTCGCTCCCGGTCTATGGTCGTTTTGCGTGCACTTCGGCTTTCGCGAAATGCCGGATATCCCGGCTGCGCTGGTTTGGGCCGGCGAGCTCGGCGTGGACATCGATCCCATGGACACCACGTACTTTGTCGCACGCTCAGTCATTCAGGATTCGCCTGGCGGTTTGTCCGGCTGGCGATGCGCGATTTATGCCTGGATGACGCGACAGGCAGAAGGTGCGGGCTCGCACTTCAACTTGCCGCCCAACCGGGTCGTTGAGCTTGGTACGCAGGTACTGCTCTGAATTTGCCAAGCATCCTAAAAGTTAATCACGTAAGTGAGCCGAAACGATCGCGATTCGACGGGATGAAAGTGAATTGAAGCAACACCACCGGCAGACTCCCCCGACAGGCGCGGCGCTAGCGCACTGGGCAATCTATCGATCAACGGCGGGGGAGCATGCATTAAGAAGCTGGAATTGTGCGACGTATTCACAAACGTATTAGCTGCGTCGTGTCCAATCGGAACCGCCCGCGTTTACGCGCGGAAACTGCGTCGCCGCCCGTCAGGCAATTCGGGAAAACGCTACGCCCTGCCCTGCGGTGGACGCGAACAGTAGGCCCTAGAAGCGGTACACAAGACCCAGCGAATACAGATTCGCATCAGTGCGGCCGCCGGTGTAAATATCCCCCAGCTTCTCGTAGCGCGACCATTCACCGCGAACAGAGAGATTTTTGTTGATGTTGTACATGGCGCCCGCCCCGTAAACGAGCTCTGTGCTGCGCTTCTTTTGTGTGTCGCCACCGATCAGAGTTTCGATCGAACCGCCACCGGTATACGCGGTGCGGGTTTCTGCAGACAGCGCACCGACGCGAGCGAACAAGCCCAAGCGATCGCCGAGAGGTATCGTTCCCACAGCGGACAGTTCGAAGCCATCAATCCGCGTTGAACCGCTGAGCGAGCCCCGCGGCGTCACATCCGTGCGAAAGCTGAAGCGACCGAGATCGACATAAGCGGCTTCAATGGCAATGTACTTGTGAAGCTGATAACCACCGAACGCACGATAGCCCGTGTCCTTCGTGTTGCTGACTGTGCTCGGGTTGGTAAAACCCAGATCGAGGAATTGATCTGATTGTGCGGCATTGTCAAATTTGATATCGGATTGGCCAGCGCTGGCGCCAACATACCACTGAGCGTAGGCTGGTGCGGTTGCGACAAGGCTGACGACAGCCATCGCAGTCATGACAGTTCGGTTGATTCTTTTGTTCATGTTTATTCCTTGAGGTTCATATGAAACGGGCACTGTGAAGAGAAAATTTCGCATCGACTAGAAAGGCATCAATTGCAGATTAAGGCTGCGTTCCAGCAGCCAGCCGAACGAAACCGCTGCAATTGCGACTGATCCGGTCTGTAATGCAAGACGCGGATACGCAGCCGAGCTGCGCGTCAGATATGCCAAGGGAATGACGAGTGCCACCAGCATCAGCTGGCCAATTTCGACACCCACATTGAAGCCAAGCAACGACAACACAAGTGATGAGCTGGGTAGATTCAAATCAGCCAGAACGCTCGCAAAACCGAACCCGTGAATCAACCCGAAGGCAAAGGCGACGAGCCAGCGTTTGCGTGGCAGGAACGGCCAGATGTTGTCGAGTGCTGTTGCCAGCACTGAGGCAGCAATCAATGACTCCACGAGTCTCGACGGCAAGCGAACCACATCCAGCGAGGATAGCGACAGCGTGATCGAGTGGGCGACAGTGAATGCAGTGACAATCTTCAGCACGCTCCAGAACGCCGTGCGCATGTCGGCGACGGGAATCCAGCGACGTCCATCGCGAACCAGAACCGCAGGCAGCAACAACGCGATCAGAAACAGAATATGGTCGAAGCCGATGGCGATGTGGCGAACACCATCCACGACGTACGTGCCCAGTTGCCCGAGCGTGCTTCCGGCGGCAAGCGTGAAGGTTTGAGTGGCATTTTCGGCGGGGAAAACTGCGCTAAGGACCTGTGGAGAACCGGCGCCTCTTTTGGGCACAGTTTCCAGCTTCAGCAGGCCGCGATGCTGAGCGTCAGCCTCAAACAAGAGCCGGTAATTCACTGTCAAAGTGTCGACTGAACCAGGACAGACTGCGGCGAATTTCAGAACGGCGTAAGCACCGTCGCTGTGGGTGTCAATCAGCTGATCGCTAACGCTTACGGGGCAGACGGAGTTAGCAGATTTGAGGTCCAGATTCTGCGTGGCATAAGCCGCAATTTCAGCATGCCGCGAGCGCACTTCGCCCCAGTCGATAACCGCGTCGCCGTTGCGGTCCAGCTCCAGCACGAGGTCAAGATCGCGCAGCGCAATATCCCACTGACCACTGACTTTTTCACCATCAACTTTGAGCATCAGGTAGCTGTCGCTCGCCTTGTGGGCCTGCGCAATGGATGCGACACAGAGCGATAGAACCGAAAACAACGTGATGGCAAGGCGGCGGATCATAGGGCGCGCACCTGTGCCACTAGTTGCGATAACTTTTCGCTCTGCACCTGGTTGGTGGAGACCCACGACACCACGTCGCGAGCGGCTTTGGGTTGTCGCGCCGCGAGAGCAGCCTCAAGCAGAATACGAGCGTCAAGCAGCTCCTTCTGCACATCCCAGTTGTCCCGTGCGAGATTAACGGCCTCATCGGGCGAGTTCTTGATTGCGAGCATGAAGCGCGCTTCTTCGCGCAAGTGAATGCGATCACCACGGGAGCGCGACGCAGAAAAGCGCTCACCCAAATCTGCGGCAACGACGGCTGCATCAGGCGAGGCCGCCAGCTTTGCAGCCACGGCGCGGCGCAGCAACAGCGTGTCAACACGAGTCGTGGCGGGAATCAACGCGAGCACGTCTTTGGCGCGGCCCGCATCAATCAGAAAATCAGAATAGGCAGCAATGGTGTAGGCGTCGGCTGGGTCAAGCGCGAGGCTCGTTCGATAGAGTTTTTCGGCGTCAACCGGACGAGCAAGTCGCTCAGCCAACTCTGCCTGTAACGTCAACGCCCAGGTGCGCACCCCGACGTTCGCGCCGCGTGCAGGGTCAGGCTCAGCCATGACCGTTTTGATTGCATCGAATGCCTGCGCCGCTTGCCCACGTGCGCCGTCAACGGCGGCCTGGCAGGTCGTGCTGATGAGACGCGCGGTCAGTGACACCAGCTTGCCACAACTAGTCGCCGAGCCCTTGAGGTCACCGGTAACTTGTTGAACGGTCGCAAGTGTTAGCCAAGCCTGAGCGTTGGCGGGCTCTCTCTTTACGGCTTGCTCCAGGTCAAGCCGTGCGTTCTTGAAATCGTGATTGCTCTGGCGAATTGTCGCGCGGAGCAGAAGGACTGAAACAGGCGGTTCGCTTTGTGACCACCAGGTTCCGAGCGCGGCTTGCGCCTGTCCCAGAAAGCGGGGATCGGATTCGCTTCGGGCGCGGGCCATATAAAGCTGGGCGACGCGAAGTGCAAGGTCGAGATTTTTCGGGTCTCGCGCGAGGAGCGCCCGCATGGCGCGGTTCGAGGGTCCCGATGCAGCAACGGCTGCATTGCCGCTGGTTCGGGCGGCATCGTCCATCCGCTCGTTGACCCTGGTCGCGAGTTTTTCAAGTGGGGTTGAGTCACTCGGCGGCACGTAAGGGGCGGCGATTGTTGTGCTGCTGAAAACGATAATACCGAGCTTCGCTAGAAGCGCGCTGCAGTAACGAACGAATTCGTATTGATGCGGTTTCATGTGGCTGTCGAGTGCCTGGTGTCTGGTGTCTTTTTGAAGAGGAAGATGCCACCGCGCCTCGGGGGAGTACAGCGCGGTGGCAAAACTTTCAACCTACGGTCGACTACTGGTTGGCCGGCTCTCCGTTTTTGCCATTTGGCGAACCCGGGATCGGATGAACCAGGTATGGGAAAGCGTTATCGAACTGGCCGTCTTCTACGAGCACGCCATCGGTGTAGGGCAAATTTGCACTCGCTGGCTTACCGGCGCCTGGCGGCAACAGGTAACCCATGACCACGCGCAGCGCGATATCGACTACGTCATCACCGGGGCGACGACCATTCGGGAAGCCCGCAGGGTCGCAACCTGTATTGCCAAGAACCAGAGCACCGTTCACGAAGCATGCCGCAGCGCCTAGACTGTTCTGGTTACCTTTAGCAGTCGCGGGCAGAGCTGTGTTCAGACGGAGCATTTCCGAGCCGACCACATTTTTGGGTTGATTCACACTTGGCACACCGGTTAGGAACGCTGCGACGAGATCGCCTCGCGGGAATACGCTCGGCGCTTTCACGCCATCAGCACCGTACAGCAGTTCAAGGAGCGCGGGCAGAGTCGGGTTGGTGACGTAGTCGGCGAACTGGCCGTCATCTTTCGGCTGGCTGGCGTTGAAAGCGTCTTTGTCTTTCAGACCAATGACCAGTTCGTTCACAAGCGGTGAGCCAAGGCGCGAGACTTGAACCATGTTGTTATCGAGAATGATGTTGCGCAGGGGGGTGTCTTTGCCACCTACCAGACGCGACCTTGGCAAGCTTGCCGTACTCCACACGCCGATCACGGGTTCGTTAGCCGTCGTCAGACAGGCAATTGGAACTTCCATGGCAATCGAGGTGACGTTTTTGACCTCAAGCGTGTTGCTGGAGCCGGTGCGGCTGCCGATCACCTTGGCTGTTGGAATGTTGACCAGATCAAAAATTTCGCCGAGATTGACACCGAAGCCCTCGCGACGCTGACCCACAAACACTTTGCCTGGCGTCGAACATCCGGGAATGTTCACGTTATACATGTGCTTGTTGGCATAAGCCGGGTAATTCGGAATCGTTTTGTTGCCGACGTTGTCGATAGGCTTTTGAAATTCAGACGAGCCACCTGCGACATTGGTCAACATGCCTGCCACGCCAGAAGGCTGACGGCGCGGGCCTTTGATCATGGTGACGGTGAAACTCTCGCTCTGGTTCAGCGTCGGGGGATTGACGTCGGAAATGGCACCGGCGTAGCGCAACGGTATGGCGACACTTTTGCCGCCGATCATCAGCGAAATATCTTTCGAAGTTTGCTTGAATTTGAACTGAAATGTGATGTCTTCGACCGCGTCGCCGTTGTTGTCAACGTGAATCTCGTAAATGCCGTCCGGGTCCATGGTGAAGTAGTTCGGCCCACCGTACGAGTCCTGCAAAGGGATGTAGTTGGCGATCAGGGTGACGAATGCGGAACGACCCGGTTCGTAGCTCTTGAAGGCATAGACGTCGGTCCCGTCAACTTTGGGATACTGAGTTATGTTGGGTGCCTCACGATGGCTTGACGCCTGGGCGGGTAGTGCAATAAACGAGGCAGCCAGCAGCGCGGCGGTAAGCGCCGTCTTGCTGAGACTCTTGATGGGGACAGACTTCATGGATGCTCCTTGAGGAAACGAAATGGGACAGGACATGGAAACGGAAAAGGACGGTGTTTCGTTGCATGCCGTACGCAGGGCCAAAGCAACTGGTTTTGAGATTTTTGAAAAAAAAATTACGCATTAAGGTTTGAGTTCAATCGCGGGATGAGTAACGAAGTTGGGGCGCGGCTGACGGCACGTTGGAACGAAAATCAGGATCGCGTGAAGTGGCCGGCACGGTTCAAGAGCGCGTCGGCTACGAACCCATTAAGACTGAGATGATCCATATTTCGTCGGGAAGCGTCTGTGCGCTACCGCACCTAAGGCGGCGCCGTAAATTGCCGCAACTTCTTCGCGAATCTCTGTACTACAGCTTTCTTCTGTAATTACCACTGCATTGGGGCTGCATGCCTATTTCATTGATAGTTGACAATAGCCATAATCGCCGCGTATCCCCAACAATCTGGGTCTTTGAGCTGAAAGCTGTTTTCAATTCAGTGCGCTGGAGATTGGGCTTATAGAGTCGCCGCAACGATTCGGTACCCGCATCGATTTCCGCGAAACGCAGAATGGGTCACGATTCTGACCCCGAACGTGCTGCTGCGTCGTTTCAACGAATGAATGCAGCGCTGGACGTTGTATGCGCCACAATTCAGACAACCCTCTTCCAGGATTTTTATGCACAAAACCCTTGCCCTGATCACGTCGTTTGCGCTTTTGCACACCGCGCCAGTCGCCTTTGCCCAGAATGTCGTGCCAGCGACCGCCGCCTTGCACGACGCGTTGACACTTGACGCCACAGCCTTCACCGAAGTCATTCCCGATCTCGCGGTCATCACGCTCGCCGCCGAAGCACAAGGCACCGACGCCGCACCGATCACGAGAGAAGTGCAGCAGATCGTCAACGCAGCACTCGCGCAGGCCAAGGCAACGAGCGGGGTCGAGGCGCGCACGGGCGCGTTTGCCACCAGTCAGCGCTGGAATAGCAAAGGTGTTCGTGAAGGCTGGACGGTGCGCGCCGAACTGATTTTGAAAGGCAAAGACTTCGCTGTGCTCGGCACGCTTGCAGGCAAACTCGCGCAACAAAGATTAATGATCGTTGGCTCAGGGTTCGAGCTGTCACAGGAGCTGCGCGAACGCGAAGAACAGTTGCTGATCGAACGCGGGATCGCGGCATTTCGCAGCAAGGCCCAAACTGCGAGCCGCGCTTTCGGCTTCGCCAAATACGCGTTGCGCGAAGTTAATCTCGGCACGATCACCGGCGACGCTCGGGTTATACAGCCGAAAGTGTTTGCCATGCGCGCTTCCGCCGCGCCAGCAGTTGACGCCGAGCCATTGGCTATTGAGGGCGGCAAAGTAGCGCTTACATTGACCGTAAACGGCTCGATCTTGATGGCACCGTAACCGGTTTCAACTTTCGCGGCCCAAGCGCGCGTTTGTGAAACTCTGCGTTTCATAATTGCCGTGTCGCTGCCAACTCATATGTATGACTCAGGCAAAATGAAGATGCATTTCCTGCAAAGCACCTAGCGCCCCCCACGCTTATCACCTTGCCTCTTTCCTCCCGCCCGACTACGACACCACTGACGCCAGCAGGCGAACGGTCAGTACTGTTCGAAGACCGTAGTCTCCAGACCGTACATCACACCACGTGCTACATGTGTGCCTGTCGTTGCGGCATCAATGTGACGACCGAGCAGAAGGACGGTAGACCGCACGTTCGCTTCATTCAGGGCAACCGAAATCACCTGGTCAATCAGGGTGTGCTCTGCGCGAAGGGCAGCGCGGGGATCATGAAGCAGTATTCGAAAGCGAAGCTGCAACACCCGATGATTCGCCGACCCGGTACCGAGCGTGGCGACGGCCTCTACGATCCGATCTCGTGGGACGATGCGCTCGATCTTTTGACCAAGCGCCTCGCGCACATTCGCGCAACTGATCCGAAGAAGCTGGCGTTCTTCACCGGACGGGATCAGATGCAGGCGCTCACCGGATTGTGGGCGCAGCAATTTGGCACGCCGAACTGGGCGGCGCATGGTGGCTTCTGTTCGGTGAACATGGCGGCTGCCGGCCTCTACTCCATCGGCTATTCGTTCTGGGAGTTCGGCGCGCCGGACTGGGATCGTGCGAAGTACTTTGTGCTCTGGGGTGTAGCGGAGGATCACTCCAGCAACCCGATCAAAATCGGTCTCGACAAGCTCAAATCACGCGGCGCGAAGTTTGTCTCCGTCAATCCGGTACGCACCGGTTACAGCGCCATTGCCGATGAATGGGTGCCGATTCGTCCGGGCACCGACGGACTGTTTGCGCTTGCCATCGTACATGAGCTGTTGTTGAACGATCAGATTGATCACGAATACCTGGCGCGATACACGAACGCGCCGTGGCTCGTAGTTGATGCACCCGGCACATCGCAGGACGGACTGTTTTATCGCGACGCGGAAGGCAAGCCGCTGGTGTGGGATCAGAATTCGCTTTCACCGAAGCGCATGGAAAAAGGCGTTGCGCCTGCGCTGAATTGGAGTGGTTCTGTCCCCCTCCCCGCTCAAGCGGGAGGGTCGCAATCCGTTCGCACAGTGATGTCCCTTATCCTCGAACGCTACACAAGCAACGACTACGACCCCGAAACAGTCGCGTCCCGCTGCGGCGTTCCCGCTGAACAAATTCGCCGCATCGCCGCCGAAATCGCGCACGTCGCCTTTACGGAAACAATCGAGCTGCCGTGTGTGTGGACAGACATTTACGGCAACGTTCACGACAAAGTCGTCGGGCGCCCCGTCGCGTTCTACGCGATGCGCGGCATCAGTGCACACGCGAATGGCTTCCAGACGTGTCGCTCGTTGCATCTGATTCAAATGCTCATCGGCGCGCTCGACGGCCCCGGCAATTTCCGTAGCAAAGCGCCCTTCCCCCGCCCAATCCCGCCGGCGCAATTACCCGAGAACGACGCGAGCCTGATTAACGCGCCGAACACCGCGCTATCGAAGACGCCGCTCGGCTTTCCAACCCGTCCCGAAGAGCTTGCGCTCGATGCACATGGCAACGCGCTGCGACTCGATAAAGCGTTTTCGTGGGACGCCCCGCTCGCGTCGCACGGCATGATGCATGCGGTGATCAAAAATGCCGTTGAGGGCGATCCCTACGAAATCGACACGCTGATCCTGTTCATGGCGAACATGGCGTGGAACAGCGCGATGAACACCGCTGAAACGCAGGGGATGTTGAAAGCGAAAGACGAAGCAGGCAATCACAAGATACCGTTTCTCGTCGTGGCCGATGCCTTTGATTCCGAGATGGTCCGCTTCGCTGATCTCGTGTTGCCCGACACCACCTACCTCGAACGCTACGACGCCATCAGTTTTCTTGATCGGCCAATCAGCGAACCGGACGCAGCGGCCGACGCCATTCGTCATCCGATATTGCCGCTTGATCGGGATGTTCGCCCCTGGC
>JAYWHV010000049.1:0-1624 GCA_043777615.1 Burkholderiales bacterium
TAAAGTTTGTGAAGTCGCCGCCAAACCCATACGCACTTGCTCCGATAAACCACTCAAACGCGGTACTCTGATAACGAACCGCCTGAAATGACACTAAGATGCCCGGTGGCAACGGCAATACCGCCAACTGATCTGAGCGAGCCTGCCAGACGCGTCCTGCTGCATCGCGACCGGTAATTTGTGCGTCGAGAGCGTATTCGACGATCACAGTGCCAGCGCATCCTGTGACATTTACAGCCGCGAGCATTAAACCGACCAAGCCAACCGCATGGCGACAGCGTTTGAATGATGACAACGAACGTAGCTGTGTCATGGTTTGGCTATCTCTTCCACCACTCAAGAATGTTGTCACCAAGCCCGCCTTCCATGGGGTCGTACTCAAATACACGAGCAAAGATTTCCACCAGGTAACTCCGGATCGCTTCAAGCAAGTTGTTGCACCGATTGCAGCCTTCCCCGGTCATCGCAACGTCAAAGACGCAGTCGGCCCAGCTCCACTTACAGACGCACAAGTCGTGTCCTGCGTACTCGACCGTGTAGTAACTGTGTCAACATTTGGTTGGGTGATCAAGGGTGGCCAAATTCGACGTGGTGGGTTGATGGCGAAGCTACTGAGGAAACGATGAATCAACTAACGCCTATCCATCGACGTGTCTAAAAAATCGGCGGCGGCACAGGAACACACATCACCTGACCCTCGTCGGCCCAGCCTTCGCGCACAGCGACCGCAACCGCAGTCCGATCCGTCGTGTACCGATGGTTGCTCACGTAGCGACCGCTGGAGAACGACGCATTGTTATAAAGCCGGTAGAGCGCCTTGCTCTCAACCGGGCATGGCTTCGTACCATCCGCATTGCTGCCCGGAAGCGGCGTGTTCACGGCAAAGGTTTGACCTTCGTACGACAGCTCAGGAATTGCCTTGAGTGCGGTGCACTCTTTGTCGTCGGCGCTATAGAAATGCGTGTTCGGCCCTCCGTTCTTGCCGCCGTAAAAGCGGCAGACCGAGACGTAGCCGCCGCTTTTGAAGGAGTTCCCCGTGCGCTGCCAGTTCGGCTGCGCATCGAGCAGGGTTTTGTCGGAGGCGAGCACCGCATAGAAGAATTGCCCTGTCCGTTGCGCCGGAAAATCTAACCGATTAACAAATTCGACTACATCGTCCTCGATGCGTGGTGGTGGCAGCGACACGAGCTCGATGTTGTTGACCGGGTTCGGAACTGTGAAAAAATTCACCAGTTCAGGCACTTTGGCTGCGTTCGCCGCGACCCAGTCACTCTCGCTGGCAACCAATCCCAATCGATACGCCCAAAAATAGCTCGCCCAAGGCACGCCGTTCCGGCTCACGGCCATCGGGCTGGCATCGTACTCGCCGCCGTCGACCGCCTTGCGGCGAACCGGAGATCGAAACGCATAGTCCTCACGCGCCTGAAAGTGCTGCGTCCCAATCGGTGGCGAGCCCCCGAAGTAATTGCAAGCGTAGTAGTCATCGCCCGTCGACTGACCCAGTGGCGACTTGCTCCATTGTGGCTGGCCGCTGACGATCTGACCGATCAACGGCTCGGCCGGAAACGCCAAACCAGTCGAGCTACAAACACCGTCCCGGTATCCAAGAAACATGAAACCAGCA
>JAYWHV010000050.1:0-20060 GCA_043777615.1 Burkholderiales bacterium
CGCAGGATGAAGTCTTCCAGCAGCGTGGGACCGCGAGGGTGGGTTCGCAGTGAATTCTGGTTATCGGAAACCTGCAATCCCTGATTGGTCGTCAACGGCTCGTGCTTCTCTCCGGCCAGCTGATGAAGCTCTCCGCCGGGCGTAACGAGCGATTCAGGATTGAGGTTTGAAACGACCGATTTGGCCGTGCGAACCGTACGGGCCGCGGAAACTTGTTTCTTTGTGGGCATGGGTTGATCTTTCGTGATGGTGACCGAATACTGGAGATCAGGCCGGATGGTTTATTCGCCGTATGCTCTGGTTACGGGGCAGCGAGGTCTGTGCGATCGGGCACATAGTGCGCGCGGCGTTCAGTCACGATTGGCGGTGCTCGCGAACCTCGGATTTGCTGTACATCTGTATTCCGGTCTGGCGGCCGGAACGCCATTTACGCCGGGCATGGAGCCTGGAACATTCGTCGCCGTGCGCGCGCCTTGTCGTGATGAAATCAGGACTGAGCAACACCCGACGACGCACCATGAAATCCACCCGCCGTAAATTCCTGCAATCCTTAACTGCGCTTGCAATCTCAGCAGTCTCAGCAATGGCAGCATCTGCAACAGCAACCGGAAACAACGCAATGGCTGCAGCAAAGCAATCCCCCTCCCTTGACGTCATCGAAGCCGACGTCGCAACACTCCAGGCGGCAATGCAAACGGGCAAGACCACTTCGCTCGCCCTCGCGCGGGCATACCTCGCGCGCATCCGTACCGTCGACAAATCCGGGCCGCTTATCAATTCGGTGATTGAGCTAAACCCCGATGCGATCACGATTGCGCGGGAGCTCGACCGGGAACGCAAGGCCGGTAAAGTGCGTGGTCCCTTGCACGGCATTCCGGTGCTGATCAAGGACAACATCGCCACGATGGATGCGATGGAGACGTCTGCCGGTTCGCTCGCGCTGGTGGGCGCGAAGGCGCCGCGCGATGCTTTCGTTGTGAAGCGTTTGCGAGAAGCTGGCGCGGTTGTTCTGGGCAAGACCAATTTGTCGGAATGGGCGAATTTTCGCTCAACGAGATCGACTTCTGGCTGGAGCTCGCGCGGTGGTTTGACGAAGAATCCCTATGCGCTGGATCGGAACACAAGTGGCTCCAGTTCTGGCTCGGGTGCGGCCATCGCAGCGAGCCTCGCGACGTTGGCAGTGGGCACCGAAACCGATGGCTCCATCGTGTCGCCCGCACAGGCCAATGGCGTCGTCGGCTTCAAACCCACGCTTGGCCTCATCAGCCGCGACGGTATCGTGCCGATTGCGCATTCTCAGGACACCGCCGGGCCGATGACGCGAACCGTCGCCGATGCTGCCGTGCTGCTCGGCGTGCTCGCGGGTACCGATGCGCGAGATGCCGTCACGAAGGAAGCCACGTCGCGGGCGACTGATTACACAAAGTTTCTTGATCGCGACGGCCTGAAGGGCAAGCGAATCGGCGTCGTGCGCAACCAGTTCGGCGGCCGTAATGATCTCGCGTCAGCGGTTGTGGAGAAAGCGCTTGACGTGTTGAAGGCGCAGGGCGCGACGCTCGTTGATCTTGCCGAACTGCCGAACGCCAGCAAGTACGGACAGAGCGAATACGACGTGCTGCTCTACGAATTCAAGGCGGACATGGCAGCGTATCTCGCAGAGTTTGCGCCGAATCTGTCGATCAAAACGCTGGCCGACATCATGGCGTACAACGAGAAGAATCGCGACCGCGTAATGCCGCATTTCGCGCAGGAGCACATGGCGCGCGCCGCTGCGAAAGGCGGGCTCGAGAGCAAGGAATACCTCGATGCGCTCGCCAACAACCGGAAGTTCTCACGTGAAGAGGGCATCGATAAAGCTTTGCAGGACAACAATCTTGATGCGCTGGTTGCGCCCAGCGGCAGTCCCGCCTGGCTCACCGATTTCATACGCGGCGACAACAGTGGCGGCGGTTTTTCGTCAGCCGCTGCCGTGGCGGGCTATCCGCACATCACCGTGCCGGCGGGCTTCGTGAGCGGGTTGCCGGTCGGGATGTCATTCGTCGGTACGGCGTGGAGCGAGCCGAAGTTGATCGCGATGGCGTACGCCTTTGAGCAAGCGACAAAACATCGCCGCGCGCCGAGGTATCTGAAGTCAGTACTGCCGTAAAGCTCGCCCACTTTAGCTTATGGCTTTAGGCTGTAACCACCACTGCATAGGGGGTAGAGCCTAATTACAAAGAAAGTCGACAGTAGATTTTTTAGCTCCCCAGCCCAATATAAGCGGCGCATTCGCTAAAAAGCTGGTAGAGAACATACGGTTGTGATGGGCGTGCGGCGCTCGGGACCAAGCGTGGCAGTGGAACGATAAATGCATGTTTGTGCAGCGCACCATTTGCGCCACAACCCTGTGTCAACCCCCGCAGTTACGCACCCGCATCAGGAGAGGCCATGCTCAAACGCACCGAAACCAGCTTTTCTCACGTCAAGCCTGCCGACACGCAATTCGTGTCCGGAGGATTGCGCGATTTTTTCCTTTATCGCGATCTGGGCGTTGCAGCGGCAACCAACGGCAAAGTCATCGCGCACCTTGTCAAGGCGAACATGGCACCAGAAACGGGAACCGGCTGGCACAAACATGAGGCGGATTTTCAGATCGTGATCATGACCAAGGGCTGGGCGAAGTTCATGTATGAGGACAAGGCGACGCTGGTCGAGGCGGGCGACGTCGTGCATCAGCGGCCCGGAATCGCGCACTATCTGTTCGACTACTCACCCGACATGGAATATCTGGAGATCGTATCTCCGGCGGATTTCAAGAGCGTTGACATTGAGCCGTTTTGCGAGGTGCCAGCGCCGACGCCTTGGAAGTGATTTGGCGTGACCGCTGCAGGAACGGATACGCCGAGACCACTTGTTTGGCGCGCAGAATTATGTCGCGGCAGAGCCGATGCTACGAGGGCATTGGCACCTGCGGCGACAAACTAAAACTCCGCGTCCAGCTCGTCAATTTCCTCCGGTTCAAGCTTTGCCGCCGCCACCCATTCAGCCATCGCTGGCAGCGCCATGATCGTCTTGCAGTAAGCCGCACATGCCTTGTCGAGCGCGACGTCGTAGGTCAAAAAGCGCGTGACAACTGGCGCGTACATCGCATCCGCCGCGCAAGGCTTCTCGCCAAACAGAAACGGCCCGCCGTACGTCTTGAAGCAGAGTGCCCAGATTTCGACGATACGATCAATATCTGCCTGCGCGCGAGACCAGACCTTGTACTTTGGAAACCTGCCCTTGATGTTCATTGGCAACGCGGAGCGCATTGAAGTGAAGCCCGAATGCATTTCGCCGCAGATCGCGCGGCAATGGGCCCGGGCTTTGGCGTCGGCGGGCAGGAGTCCCGCCTTCGGTTTCACTTCGTTCAGATATTCGCCAATTGCCAGCGTGTCCCACACCTTGATTCCGTCGTGCAACAGCGATGGCACCAGCACCGATGGCGACAACAACAACATTTCGGCCTTCATGTCCGGGTCGTCCGGCGGCACGATTTTTTCTGTGAATTCAAGTCCGGAGAACTTTGCAAGCAACCATCCGCGCAAGGCCCATGCGCCGTAGTTTTTGCTGCTGATCGTGAGCACCGCTTCGGGCACGGCCTTTGCGGCCCTCGGCTTTGCAGCATGGGCGACGCGGGTACCGACTTTCGCCACGGCTCTGGTCGTTGCCTGAGCCTTTGCCTTGGGTAGGGGTTTTGCGACAGCTTTGACAGTCGCTTTGACTTGCCGTTTGGTTACGGGTTTGGCGGGGGCTTTGGCCATGGAAACCTCTCGAATTGAACGCTGTTGCAGCAAGCGACGTGCCATGGCAGTCCGCGCCGTTACTGGCCTGCAACTTGCACGGTTTTGAAACCATAGTTTATTGTCCGGCAACCCATGATGTATCAGGCTTTTCAAACCCAATCCGATCTCATGTCGCCGCTGCGCTATCTCGCTTCGCAAACGAGTTACCTTCTGGGTTTGCGTCATCCGGCAGGCTCGATAATGCGCAAGCTCTCCGCCGCTAACGAAGTGTTCTCGCGGATGAAGCTTACGCACAAGCGGCCCGCCTACCTGATTGACAGTGTGCACGTGGGCGGCGAGGCGACGCCCGTGGTTGAGGAACAGCTGCTCAGTCTGCCGTTTGGAACCCTGCTGCATTTCAAAAAATCATTACCCGCCAACGTGCCAGCTCATCCACCCGTGTTGCTCGTCGCGCCACTGTCTGGCCACTTCGCGACGCTGCTGCGCGAAACCGCGCGCACGCTGTTGCAGGATCACGATGTTTACATCACCGACTGGCACAACGGGCGCGATGTGTCGTTGCAGCACGGCGCATTTTCGCTCGACGACTACATCGAGTACATGATGCTGTTTCTGGAAACGATCGGGCCAGGCGCGCATGTGGTGGCCGTGTGTCAGCCTTGTGTGGCGGCGCTCGCTGCGGTGGCGATCATGGCAGAGGACGACAGTCCGGCGCAACCGCGGAGCCTGACGCTGATGGCCGGTCCCGTGGATTGCCGCGTCAATCCGAGTGCGGTCAATGAGCTTGCCGTGAGCAAACCGATTTCGTGGTTCGAAAAAAATCTGATCAGCCGCGTGCCGCTGCCGCACGCCGGCCACGGTCGCCGCGTGTATCCGGGCTTTGTGCAGCTCTCCGCGTTCATGAGCATGAACCCCGAGCGCCATAAAAAATCCTTCCGCGACATGTACCAGTTTCTCGTCAACGACGAGATCGACAAGGCCGACACCATTCGTACTTTTTACGATGAATATCTGGCGGTCAATGATTTGCCAGCCGAGTTCTATCTGGAAACGGTTGAGAAAGTGTTTCAGACCTACGATCTCGCAAAGGGCGAGCTTACGTACCGCGGGCGTCTGGTCAACCCTGCCGCTATTCGGCGCACGGCGCTGATGACGGTGGAGGGCGAGCGCGACGACATCTGCTCGATCGGACAGACGATGGCTGCGCAGGAACTCGCCAGCAGCGTCAAGCCGTTTCGCCGCGTGCATCACATACAGATGGGCGTTGGCCACTACGGCGTGTTTAGCGGAAGCAAGTGGAACCAGCAGATTTATCCGCGTGTTCGCGAGATGATTTACGCGAACGCGGCTTAGGCGGCCTGATTGCCAGGTGCTTTTATTTGGCTGGCACCCAGTCTCCGTGATCGCGCACACGCCACTTCTTCTCGATCTGCAGCACTGTGGCGATGCCGCGCTGGCGCCGCCCGTTTAGCTCGGCCTCAAACACTACGAGAGCAGTTGACCCGTCAATTGATCCGCCGAGCACTTTACAGCGCTGAGGCGCGCTCTTGTTGCTCTCGCGGCGCAGCGCCCAGTCCCGCTCAACCACCTGCTGCACTGTTAACGCCTGCCCCGCCTGTCGGCTGCGTTCGGCGACGTCCGTGTCGGTTGGCAAACGCTTTGTTCGAGCCAGTGTCTTGAAGTATGCCGCCGCATCCCTGTCGATCTCGAAACTGCGGCAATAGTTGACCACAGCGCTACCAGGCGCCCCACCGTTGGCCGGTAACCGCTTGCCGCGCTTGGCATAACCCGGAAGCTCGACTGGCGGCGGCTCCTTCGTCTGCACGGCGGGTTCGGGTGCAATCGGCAGCGGTGTGGGTTCAGCGACGGACGGCGGGGGCGGAAGAACTGGTTCCGCAACGACCGGTGCAGGAACAGCCGGCTTGGTAACCGAAGCAGCCGGTGGGGCAACGGCAGGCGTTGCGCAGCCTGCCAGCACGATCGCCAACGCGCACGTTACGACCGCCGCGAGACTAATTAGGCGCAACGATGGGCGTTGGGAAAACGCCGTTTGATGCGAGTCAACAGGCTTTTTAGTCATGCGCTGGACGGTGAGAAGCGATTCACAAACAGCCGAAGCATATGGCATGGGCATATTTCGTGCAAAAGAGTGCAGGACGGAGGCGACGGTGTGATGCGATGTCTTTGCCAATGCCTGGTCAGCGATTCGGCAACAACAAGACGCGCTGCCCCACCAGATGCGACGGCGCTGCGAAAAGGGCGTCAATGCTGGCCCACGGCAACGGTTTGGAAAACAGGAACCCCTGTCCTTCCGCGCAGCCCTGATCAATCAGGTACATGCGCTGTTCGGGGTATTCAATGCCTTCAGCAACTACGCGCAGCTTCAGACTTCGCGCAAGCGAAATGATGGCCCGGACGATGGCGGAATCGGTACCGTCGCCGGGTACGCCAACGACAAATCCGCGATCCAGCTTCACGCCGTGCACCTGGAACTGCTTCAGATAGGAGAACGACGAATACGCGACACCAAGATCATCCAGTACGACGCGCGCACCCAGACGCTGTAGCGCGCGCAACACTCCCGGCGCGAGATCGAGCGAGGCGACCAGCGCGCTCTCCGTGATTTCGAGCTCCAGACTTTGCGCGGAAAAATTGTGTCGGCCAAGGATGTCCCGCAGCTGTTCGATGAACGTTGCATCACGCAATTGCAGTGCTGAAACATTCAACGCCAGGGTGAGAGGACGACCGTACGCCTTCTGCCAGCGCGCCATATCGCTCACGGCACGCTCTGCAACCAGCTCTCCAATGGCACCAATGAGTCCCACGTCCTCAGCGAGCGCGATAAACGTATCGGGAGCGATCAGGCCGCGCGTCGGATGCCGCCAGCGCACGAGCGCTTCGAGCCCCATGAGTTCGGCGTCCACCAGCGACACCTGAGGTTGATAGAAGACTTCGAGCTCGCCGGTTCGCAGCGCCTCGCGCAGTTGCTCCACCAGAGATATGCGGTCTTGAGCGACCACTGCGAGCGAGCTGTGAAACACGCGAAACGCATCCCGTCGCGTTGCCTTTGCGTTCAGCATCGCCAGATCGGCATAGCGAAGCATTAGTTCGAACGTGTCGGCATGATCAGGAAACACGCTGACGCCCACGCTCGCCGTCACGGTAAACGCCATGTCGTCAAGCTGAATGGGGGCCGATAGGGCAGCGACGATTGCAGCCGCGACGACGTCGGGTTCCGTCGGTGTATCGCCACAAGGCAACAGCAGTGCAAACTCGTCGCCGCCCAGTCGCCCGACAATGGCATCTTGAGGGGACGTGCCATCCAGCCGCCGCCCGATCTCGCGCAACACGCGATCACCAACGGCGTGCCCCACGGAGTCGTTGATCAGCTTGAATCGATCAAGATCGATAAAGTACAGCGTGGCGCAACGGCCGGGCGTTGAACGAACCGCCTCCAGCCCGGCCTTCGCCGACGCCTCGAACGCCCCGCGGTTTTTCAGGCCCGTGAGCGTGTCGATGGTGGCAAGCACCGTCAGGCGTTCTTCGGCCAGGCGAGCGTCTGTGACGTCACGGAAATTGAGGATGATTCCGCGCACCGAATCATCGTTCAGCGCATTGTTACCAACGGCGGCAAGGTGTCGCCATGATCCGTCGCTGTGTCGAAAGCGAGAGACTGTTTCCACGCCGGAATTGGTGCCGGAGGCTACAAACTCAAACTCGCGTTCATCGGTGGCGCGGTCGTCGGGATGCACCAAATCAAATATCCGCGTCCCGATGAGCCGCGCCGGCTCGACCCCCAACGTCGTCAAGCTGGCGGGACTAGCGTAAGTGATGATGCCGTCGTGTGTACAAATCACGGTGGTCACCTGCGCTTTCTCGGTCATCGCACGAAAACGCCGCTCGGACGTTGCGATTTCCCGCTGAGCCGCTCTTTCTGCCGAGATATCCTCGACCGTTCCCTCGTAATAGCTGATGTTGCCCGACGCATCACGCACGGCGTGCGCATGCTCCCGAATCCAGAGTCGTTCACGCGTTTTGTGCCGGTATATCTCGGAGATGAAGTCCGATACAAAGCTCTGCGTTTGTACTAGCCGCATGAACTCGTCGCGCCGCCCTGATTCAACGTACCACTCGACCCCGATATTGTTCACCGCCGTCAGCATTTCGGCTTCAGACTGGTAGCCGTTGAGTGCTACCAAAGCAGCGTTTGCGCGCAATTGGCGCCCGTCCGGCGTCGAGCGGTATGCGCCAATCGGCAGCAGATCGAACAGCGACGAGAAGTTCTCTTCAGCCATGTGTTGAATGCACCTGGAATTAGGTTCGCGCGATTAAGTCTGTGGCCATGTTTTGCCGAAAAGCGATCACCCTAATTAAGCCCCGATTGGCGCGAAGAGGCAACCCCCGCGTGCAGCATCCAGAATATCAATCACCCCGGCAATTCAGATTCACAACACCGGGGCTAATGATCGCCATTTGTCGGTTCATATAAAGCTTTCTGATCGTGAGTTGAGCACGCCGCGGCAATCGTGTCAGATGCCGGCAAACTATCGTTGCCGATGGAAACGAAAGTGCTCCTTTATGGCTGTCGTGAATTCTTTGCGTGAATGATCGGTTCGTTCCAGCAGTCCCACCTTGCGCTCGACCACATTACCCGGAATTTCAATGATTTTTAGCTGGCTGTCGCGCTGCCATTGGACGTTGTCAAGCTTCGGTACGATCGACACACCATACCCTTGACGCACCAGAGCCACGATTGTTTCGACTGAATTGACTTCGAGTCCTTCGGTCACGATCACGTGTGCTCGCGACAGCACACGGGTCACCAGATCGCCTGTCCATGTCGAGCGGTCAAATCGCAAAAAAGGGGCGCTACGCAAAATCTCCAACGAATCGTTCGCAAGTTCGAAGTTCGGCTCCGTCGGCACGATGAGCACCATCGGCTCAGAATAAAGGGATGTCCATTTGAGCGCCGCAGGAAGCACGCGCGGCGGCAGCGTCGTCACCGCCGCATCGAGTTCACCGCGCTCAACGCGGGTCACAAAGTCTGCCGACAAGCCCGCAAAGAGTTTGATGTCAAGTGCTGGATAGTCGCGCTTCATTTGCCAAAGCGCTCCCGAGAAAGCGCCCATTAGCGCCGAAACCAGCGCGCCCATGACGACTGTTCCCGCAAGCCCGTGCGTATCGGAGGCAGAGAGCGCTTGATAGCGGCTCACCAGATCAAGCGCCGCGGGCACCATTTCACGGCCCTGAGTGTTAAGAATGATCGAGCGACCAACGCGATCAAACAGTTTGCGACCTACGTCCTCCTCCAGCGATCGCACTTGTAATCCCACTGCCGCGGGAGTGAGTCCGACTTCCACTCCGGCCGCAGCGAAACTGCCCGCACGAGCCACCACAAGAAATGTTTTCAGGACCCGGATCGAAGGCATGGCTAAATCAAGAATCTAATTGCATATTTTTTCTTTCTAAAGAAAGAACTATAAATCGCTTTTACTATGGGATTGGCTCGCCGATAATGCTGTCATGTTGAATACCGAGACATTGAAGGTAAGCATTTGGCGCGGTGGGGCGGACGGTCAATTCGTCGGATATGACGTGCCTCGCCTTGACAGTCAGACCGTGCTCGATGTGGTCACGTACGTTCAACGTACCATCGACCCCAGTTTGAGCTATCGCTTTTCGTGCCGAGTCGGCATGTGCGGCTCTTGTGCGATGACAGTCAACGGTGTGGCGCGCTGGACTTGTCGCACCCATGTTTCCAAGGTGTCCGTGAATGGCGCGCTCGAGCTCGCGCCGCTGTCAAACCTGCCAGTTGTCAAGGATCTTGCGACTGACATGACCACCTTCTTTGACAAGTGGGCGGGCGCCAAAGGACAGTTTCGCGGAGAGCGCACGCGTCACGAGGATTTCGCTAACGTCCTCCCAAGCTCTTCAGCCCGCAAGGCTGCGGATGCTGGTATTGAATGCATCGGCTGCGGCGTTTGTTACGCATCGTGCGACACCGTAACGTGGCGACCCGACTATCTTGGTCCGGCAGCACTCAATCGCGCATGGACGCTCGTCAATGACGAACGTGACGTGGCAGGCCGTGAGCGCTTGCGCGCGGTTGCGGGGGACGCGGGCTGTCATGCCTGCCACACGCATACGAGCTGTTCGGAGCGCTGCCCAAAAGGCATCTCGCCGACGCTCGGTATCAGCGGCCTGAAACGCATGACCGCTCGCGCCGCTATTCGCGGAGAGCTCGATTGAGCGCGGCTACTCAGGCAAAACTTTGGTACGCCCAGCGCATCAGCGCGATGGTGTTGGCGCTTTGCGTCGTCGTGCACATCATGACTATTCTGTACGCCGTGCGCGGCGGATTGAGCGGCGCAGAAATTCTTGGACGAACGCGCGGAAATGTCGCATTCGGCGCGTTCTACGTGCTGTTTGTTCTCAGCGCCGCGATTCATGCACCCATCGGTCTCGCTCGTATTGCCGAAGAGTGGTTACAGTGGCGCGGGCGATTGCTGAATGTGCTGCTATCGGTGTTTGCAGCGGTGCTTGTTTTTACAGGGCTTTCGGCGGTGTGGGGTCTGTATGGCGGGTAGCGCCAGTAAGGCCCGACGCAATGACTTTCGCTCGCGCGGCATGCCGGGCTACTGGGCGTTTGTTGTGCACCGTTTGTCAGGCGTTGGCCTGGCGCTTTTCATGCCGGTGCATTTCTGGGCGCTATCAAAGAGTCTTCAAGGGGAAGCTGCGCTGGACTCGTTCTTGCGCTGGACGGACACCGCGCTATTCAAGTTTGCCGAATGGGGCCTTGTGTGCTTGCTCGCTGCCCATCTGGTGGGCGGCATGCGCCTCTTGCTGATCGAATTCGGACCTTGGCGCGGCTTGCGGAGTGGCTGGATTGTGGCAATGTTGGGGACAACCCTGTCGGTTGCGATCCTGCTTGCTGCGCTAATGATGCATTGAACAAAACACGGAGGAGTCCACATGATTCGCAGGAATTTCGTAAAGCGCGCGTTAACGGTCGCGCTAGCAGCCGCCACCACGCTGGCTTGCAGCGCTGCGTTCGCGCAGGCCTGGCCCGCAAAATCGGTACGCATCGTTGTGCCGTTTCCTGCCGGGGGCACCACTGACGTCGTAGCGCGAATTCTCGGCCAGCGACTGCAGGAAACGTGGGGCCAGACGGTGATCGTCGAGAACAAGACTGGCGCGGGTGGCAACATCGGCGCCACCGAAGTCGCCCGGGCACCCAACGACGGTTACACGCTGTTGATGGCGTCCGGTTCGATCCTCACAGTCAACCCGCACATCTACGCCAAGATGCCGTTTGATGCCATGCAGGATTTTGTGCCGATCACCAACGTTGCGTCAGGTCCGATGGTGATCGTCGTTGGTCCAAGTGTGACGGCGAAAAACATTACCGAGTTCATCGCACTGGCCAAGGCAAAGCCAGGCGTGCTGAACTTCGGTTCCGCCGGCGTGGGAAGTCAGGTTCACATGGCTGGCGAGAACTTTCTCTACAGCGCCGGCATTGATCTAAAGCACGTGCCCTACAAAGGCGAATCGCTCGCGTTGACCGATGTGGCTGGAGGCAGCGTTGAGATGGTGCCGGGCAATCTTGCGGCAATGCTCCCGTTCATCAAGAGCGGCAAGGTTAAGGCACTTGGCGTGACAGGCGCAGAACGCAGCCCCGCCGCGCCGGATATTCCAACGGTCGCTGAAGCCGGGCTACCGGGATTTGTAAACGTCGGTTGGTTCGGGTTGCTCGCTCCGGCCGGAACATCGAAAGACATCATCGAGAAAATCCAGCGCGACGCTGCCACTGCGCTTCGGACGGACGACATGAAACAGCGCCTGATCGCCGTGGGAATGGTGCCCGTGGCCAACACGCCCGTCCAGTTTGCAGAATCGATCCGCGCGGAAAGTGCGAATTGGTCTAAGGTTGTTCGCGAGCGGAAGATTCAGCAGCAGTAACTCATGAAGCTTGATATGACTGCGGTTGAAGAGGCCGCGAAAACGCTCTACATCCGCGCGCTCAAATCGCTGCCACCCGATATCAAGGAAGGCATGAATCGACTGCAATTGCGTGAAACCGACGCCACGGCGAAGTCGGTGCTGGCAACAATGGTCACCAACATTGCCGTCGCGGAGCGTACCGACAATCTTTTGTGCCAGGACACCGGCATTCCGATTTACAACGTAGTCATCGGCGCCAACGTGAGCTTTGACGGCACGGAGCTAAAGGCTGCAATTGTGCGCGGCTGCACACGTGCGACGAAAGAACACCCGCTCCGGTCGTCAGTGGTCCATCCGTTGACGCGAAAGAACGAGCACACGAGCGGTGGTATCGGCGTTCCCGTCATTCACTTCGAATTTGATGAACGTGAGGACACGGTCGAAATCGAAATGATCCCCAAGGGGAGCGGATCCGAAAATAATTCGTTTCTGCGGATGGCGATTCCGGCCGAAGGCATTGATGCGATCAAGCGATTCGTCGTCGATTGCGTCATTGCGGCCGGTGGCAAGACCTGTCCGCCCACCATTGTGGGCGTCGGCGTCGGCGGTACGTCTGATCTGTGTGTGCATCTTGCCAAGCGGGCCGCCACGCGTCCACTGGGCTCAACATGCAGCGATGCCGATGGTGCGGCCCTGGAGGCATCGCTATCCACTGCAGTGAACTTGCTGGGCGTTGGACCGCAGGGGCTGGGTGGCGACGCAACGGCGTTTGCCGTTCATGTTGAGCTGGCTGCGACGCACATCACAATGAATCCGGTGGCGGTGAACATGCAGTGCCATTCGGCCCGCCGCGCACGAGCCACGTTCACGCCCGGCGGCGTCGAGTTCGGGTACTGATCATGGCGCATTACGATTTGTACATGCCGGTCAGCGAAGCCGATGTACGCCAGCTACGAATTAACGACACAGTCACGCTCCATGACACGCTGTTTGGTATCCGCGATGCAAGCTACATCGCATTGTTTGACCGGCAACGAACGACGCGTTTTGATTTGAACGGCCATGCGGTGATTCATACGGCGCCGAATGTACGAAAAGTACCGGTATCGCCGGAGTTTCCCGCTGGTTACGCACCGGTTTGCATCGGCACTACGACCAGCGATCGCATGGAGCGATTCACGCGGCAGCTCATGACGCAGATGGGCGTGCGTTTCATCATTGGCAAGGGGGGCATGCGGGACGCGTCTCTCGCGGCGTTTCGGGAACTGGGCGGGGCATACCTCGCAATCGTCGGTGGTACGGCCGCACTGGAGACGACCTGGATCGCGCAAATTGAGGACGTTGATCTGGATGATCTTAATCCCGAGTCACTCTGGAAATTTGCGCTTCGCGAGCCCGGTGGCTTTGGGCCATTGCTGGTTGCCATGGATTCGCACGGTGGATCGCTGTATGACGCGATCAACGCTGCTGTAGCGGATCGTCGTGCAACCGCGCTTGCGAGTTTGGGTGTTTCAGCTTGAAGTCCGATATTCAGCACCGCAAAACCGACATACTGATTCTTGGCTCAGGCGGTGCCGGTCTCTTCGCCGCGCTGCACGCCCATCAGGCATCGCCGGAGTTGCAGATTACCGTGGCTGTGAAGGGCCTTCTCGGCAAGAGTGGTTGTACGCGCATGGTGCAGGGCGGATACAACGTCGCGCTTGCAGCGGGCGATTCTGTCGAGCGGCATTTCATGGACACCATTGAGGGCGGCAAGTGGCTGCCTGATCAGGATCTGGCGTGGACGCTGGTGACCAAAGCGGTCGAGCGGATTCACGAACTTGAAAACGAGCTTGGCTGCTTTTTTGATCGCAACCCAGACGGCACCGTGCATCAAAAGGCATTTGCCGGCCAAACCTTTGATCGCACCGTTCACAAAGGCGATCAGACCGGGATCGAAATCATCAATCGCCTCGCAGAGCAGGTTTGGGCAAGAAAAATCGAGCGCATGGAGGAGCACCGCGCCATTGCGCTCATCAAGACGCGCTCGGGAGATGCGCTCGCTGGCGTGCTGATGATTGATCTTCGCACAGGTGGCTTTGTGTTTGTGCAGGCCAAGGCCGTGCTACTCGCCACCGGCGGCGGTCCGACGATGTACAAGTATCACACGCCGAGTGGTGAGAAAAGCTGTGATGGTCTGTCGATGGCCCTTGATGCCGGGCTGGCGCTGCGCGATATGGAAATGGTGCAGTTTCATCCGACGGGGCTGCTTGCCGGGACGGGCACGCGTATGACCGGCACAGTGCTTGAAGAAGGGCTTCGCGGCGCGGGCGGCTATCTGCTCAACGGCAACGGCGAGCGCTTCATGCACAACTACGATCCTCGCGGAGAACGCGCCACGCGCGACGTTGTTTCGCGCAGCATCAATTCCGAAATTCGCGCGGGCCGTATTTCTCCAAATGGCGGCGTGTTTATGGAGATGAAGCACCTCGGGGTCGACAATGTTCGCCGCAGCTTTAAAGGCATGGTCGAGCGCTGCGCCGACTGCGGGTTCGATCTGGCGGGCGGCCGCGTTGAAGTTGTACCGACGGCGCACTACATGATGGGCGGCGTTGTTTTTTCTGGCGACACGTCCACCGCGCTCGCGGGTCTGTTCGCAGCGGGAGAGGACACCGGAGGCGTGCACGGTGCCAATCGACTCGGCGGAAATGGCGTTGCCAATTCAACCGTCTACGGCGGTATTGCGGGCGATGCCATGGCGGCCTGGGTGACAAAGCAGGGCGCATTCCGCGAGCCGGACGTAGAGGCCATCAACGACGTTGTCGCCCGACATGAAGCCCCATTCTCGCGACCGCACGGTAATACCAACGGCCTGCGTGAGGCGCTGTACGAAATCATGTGGAACGACGTCGGCATTGCGCGCACCGCAGCGGGCCTTGCGAGGGCTGACTCAAGTCTCGCCGGACTGCAGGAAGAGCTCAATCGAACCGGTGTGGCTGACGATACGCGCGCGTTCAATTTAAGCTGGCACGACTGGCTCAATCTGCGCAGCCTGATCTCGGTAAGCCGCTCGATTGTGATCGCCGCTATCGCCCGGGAAGATTCGCGTGGCGCACATTTCCGCGAAGATTTTCCGGATACGGGTGATCTGCCTTCGTCCACCTACACGATTGTTCGTCAGAGCGGCGAAAAGCTCGCGCTCACCACCGAGCGCGTTTTATTCACACGCATCCAGCCGGGCGAGAGCCTCTTAACTCAATAGTCACTCACCCACTCGCTTCATCGATGACATCACCGAATCAATGGGCCGTTCGCGGCGCAGACGCTCTTATCCAGACGCTTTTACTCGCAGGCGTAAAAAAGGTTTTCACGCTGTCAGGCAACCACATCATGCCGGTGTTCGACGCTGCGTTTGCGTCCGACATTGATCTTATTCATACGCGTCACGAAGCCTCAACGGTTCACATGGCCGATGCCTATGCCCGCATCACAGGTGAGGTGGGCATCGCGCTCGTTACCGGCGGGCCCGGCCATGCCAACGCGATCTCGGCGTTGTACACAGCACAAATGGCCGAGTCCCCGGTAGTGCTTCTGTCGGGTCATGCGCCCGTGTCGCAATTGGGCAAGGGCGCGTTTCAGGAGATGCGACAAGCGGATTTGGCGGCACCGGTATGCAAGGCGTCGTGGATGTGTACGAGCGCGGATGAAATCGCAGCCGACATGGCGAGAGCCATTCGGATCGCCAAATCAGGGCGTCCGGGACCGGTTCATTTGAGCCTGCCGTCCGATGTGCTGGAAGCGATGACGGTTGCTCCGCTGCCGCCAAAAGATGCGTTTACTGTCGTACCGTTGAAAATAAACGGCGCTGAGGTTGACGCCATCGCGAAGCGACTGACGACTGCATCGCGCCCGTTGATTCTGACCGGTCCCGCGAGCTTGACAAAGGCCCAGCGCGAACGCATAGCCGCACTTGAAGCCACGTCTGGCATTCCTGTCGTCGGCATGGAGAGCCCGCGTGGCGTGACCGATCCGAGTTTGGGCGCGTTTGCCGAGTGTCTCGCCGAAAGCGATTGTGTTCTGCTGCTCGGCAAGCGGCTGGATTTCACACTCAAGTTTGGCACGACGCCGACATTTGCTGCGGACTGCACGTGGCTGCAAATTGATTCAGAGCAAATCGAGATTGATCGCACGCTCAGGGCGCTCAGTTCACGGCTCGAACACGCAGCGCTTGCCGATGCCGCATCAGCCGTCGACGCGCTGACGCAGTCGCAACACTGGAATCCGAGCGGCGCGCATGAGTGGCTTCAGAAGGTGAAAGCCTCAATTGCTTATCGACCGTCCGGCTGGGCGACGGCCACGTCCAGCATGGTGGATCGATTGCATCCCGTGCAAGCCCTCGGCCCGCTACAAACGCTGCTCGACGACCATCCGGATGCGGTGTTCATTTCTGACGGTGGCGAGATTGGTCAGTGGGCGCAGGCGCTTCTGCACGCGCCGCATCGCGTGATCAATGGCGTTGCCGGTGCGATTGGCGCGGCGCTTCCATTCGCACTCGGAGCGCGCGTTGCTTTGCCCAACGCACCGATTGTGGCGGTCATGGGCGATGGCACGTTCGGGTTTCATTGTGCGGAGTTTGATACCGCTGCGCGCTACGGCCTGCCGTTTGTCACTGTGATCGGCAACGATGCGCGCTGGAACGCCGAGTATCAGATTCAGTTGCGCGAGTACGGCGCCGAGCGCACGATTGGTTGCGAGTTGCTGCCTTCGCACTACGACAAGATCGCAGCGGCGTTTGGCGCGCATGGCGAAAGCGTGAGCTCCGCCGGGGAGCTTCTGCCCGCCGCGACACGCGCGGCGGCGTCGCGCAAACCGGCATGCGTGAACGTGTTCATCGAGGGCTTTCCAGCGCCTGTTATCAAGCGGTAGTCAGTCATTTCGCGTCTGTGCCCCGGCTGTGGGCGATGTAGGTCAACGGCAGCACGGTCGTCTCTTTGACCTTCTCCAGCACGAACGCAGACTTCACATTCACCACGCCCGGCAGCGTCAGCACGCGATCCATCAGAAACGCGGTGTAGTGCTTCAGATCGGGCATCACGACCTGCATTGTGTAATCCATTTCGCCGGACAGCGAATGGCACCACGTCACCTCGGACCAGGTTTGCACCGCCGCTTTCAGACGGTCGCGCGCTTTGGCATCGCGCTTGTCGAGCGCGACGTCCAGATGCACGGTGAGGCCGAGGCCGACTTTCTCGGGATTGAGCAACGCGGCATAACTTGAGATGATGCCGTCCTCTTCCAGCGCACGCACGCGGCGCAGACAGGGGGACGCAGAGAGCGAGACTTTTTCTGCAAGCTCGATGTTGGACAGGCGGCCGTCCGCTTGCAGTGTTTCCAAAATGCGCAAATCGGTGCGATCCATCATTTGCGTGCCCAGATTTTTTGAGAATGCGCAATTATAAGGCTCATTTTTCGCGTAAATGGGGCACGATGGCATCATCATTGCGTGAACGTTGCGACACAATCTACGCTGAAAATTTTCACGCAACGCTTTCCCAGCAAAGCAACAAAAAAGGCAATTCCGATGGCATCGCAATTTCAGACTTGGGACAATCCGATGGGCACCGACGGCTTCGAATTCATCGAATTCGCCGCGCCGGATCCCGTGGCGATGGGCAAACTGTTCGAGCAGATGGGCTTCGCTGCCGTTGCCAGACACCGCTCCAAGAACGTGTTGCTCTACAAGCAGGGCGATATCAATTTCATCCTTAATGCCGAGCCCGGCTCGTTCGCACAGAGCTTCGCGCGCGTGCATGGCCCGTCGATCTGCGCCATTGCCTTTCGCGTGAAAGACGCAGCCGTAGCCTACAAGCGCGCTGTGGAGCAGGGCGCATGGGGCGTGGATATGCGGCCGGGCCCGATGGAGCTGAATATTCCAGCGATCAAGGGCATTGGCGATTCGCTGTTGTACTTCGTGGATCGCTACGATGGCAATGGCAACAACGTCACGATTTACGACATCGACTTTGTGCCGATTGCGGGCGCGCCGCGTGTGCCCGAAGGCGCGGGTCTCACCTACCTCGATCACCTCACGCACAACGTGCACCGTGGCCGCATGGACGAATGGGCGGGCTTCTACGAGCGGTTGTTTAACTTCAAGGAAGTGCGCTACTTCGACATCGAAGGCAAATTGACCGGCCTCAAGAGCAAAGCCATGACCAGCCCCTGCGGCAAGATTCGCATTCCAATCAATGAGTCCTCCGACGACAAATCGCAGATCATGGAATACCTGCACGCCTATCACGGCGAAGGCATTCAGCACGTCGCGTTCGGCACCGGCAATATTTACGACACGGTCGAAACGCTCAAGAAAGCTGTGCCGTTTCAGCAGACGCCCGCGACGTATTACGAGCAGTTGCCCGCGCGAATTCCGAATCACGGTGAGGACGTTGCCAGGCTGCAAGCCTTGAATATCCTGGTCGATGGCGCGCCCGAGGACTCCGGCATGTTGCTGCAAATCTTCACGCAAAACCTGTTCGGCCCGATCTTCTTCGAAATCATCCAGCGCAAGGGCAATCAGGGTTTTGGCGAAGGTAATTTCAAGGCGCTGTTTGAATCGATTGAGCTCGATCAGATCCGGCGCGGTGTGCTGACAGCGTAGTGAACGACGCAAACGCGCACTGAAGCCGCGACTGCGCGGCGATTCGCTAGAGGCGTCCTGCGATTGGCTTTTCTCTGAAAACGCCGCTGCGTGTGGGCCAAGCCAGATAAAATCCATTAGTCGAGAATCACAATTTATCGCCGCTAGCCCCAATGTAGTGGCGCTTTCAGCGCGAAGCTGAATTGCCTAAATTTCGTTGTATTCGACCAATCAGCGACGTTCCCCGCACAAAATTTCGGCAAGTTTTCCGTGATCATCACGATGCCCGGCCCGTGCGTGGCGCGCCGGGCCGTTGAAATGCGTTCTTGAAGGTGGTTGGTAGAAACCACTTATGCTTCGGCGCAAAGGCGATTGATCCATGACTCCTGATGATGAGACCGCTGCTTCGGATACGCACAGCTTTGTAGCGTCGTATATCGTCGCCACGTTGCTCACGTTCGTGTTCACGTTCGCCTTCGCAGTTTCCGCAGCGTCCGCCAGCATCATCGAAGGCGGCAAAGGCCTTGTGTTTGGCACCAACTATGCGTACAGCCTGAAAGCGCCGAAGGGCTGGATGCTCGACAACGAGAGCGCGGTGCAACAAGGCGTTCACGCCGTTTTTTATCCGAAGGGCAGCCAGTGGGACGACAGTGTCATCGTCGCCTACGCGCGGTCGCGGCCTCGTACCGACACGGTCAACACCGCTGACGAAGCAGCCGAATTCCTCGTCAAGGACTTCCGCGCGAACGGCAGCCCGAACTACGCGGGCAAACGCATCAAAACCATCAAGACCGGTGCGGGCAAGGAAGCGGTGATTTATCACTTCACCGGCGACCAGTGGGGTAACAGCGAGGCTGTCGCCTACTTCGTCGAAGAGCTCACCATCAATTTCATCGTGCTGAACTCCCGCGACCGCAAAACATTCGTCCGCTCGCTTCCCGCGTTTGATGCGCTGGCGAAAAGCTATGTCTTCATGGGAGAACGTCCGCCTGCGGTCAACGCAACCGCGGGAAAGTCAACGCCCGCCCCAGATAAGGCCGCTCGCTGAACCGGGCCAAACCTTGGGAGCATGCATGAGCCCAGATAGGGAGAGTGCTTACGAAAGAGCTATTGCATGGCTTCAATTTGCAGAGGCATCCCATATTCAACCAGACGCCTTTTAATTCTCATCTGAAAATGAAAAAGAAACGCACCGGGCCAGAGTTCAATTCGCCCTCGTGGCTGGTCGCCGGGCCGCTGGTCCTTGCATTCCTTGCGAGCATCATTTGGGGCGTGTGGAGTGTGCTTCTGCTGATGCCTGCGGTGCTGATGGCGTCCGAAGCAGACAACTATCGACCCGCGCGATTTGTGGTTGATGAAGTGGTGTACCGGACGTATCGTCGGGGCGGTGATCGCTACTATGCCAAAGGCCGGATCGACGGACAGCCCGAAGTGTTTGAGCTCTACGACGTGGCTCCCATTCTGGAAACCCGCGAGGCACTGGAAAAGCACTTTGGCCAGCGACCAGTGACCTTGGACGTGATGTACAACCCCACGCGCATGCGGGCGCAGGGCACCGGCGGGTCGATGCAAACGAAACGCGAAGACGGATCGACGCGCGTACTGCCAGCGCGCGAAGGTTTCGCCGAGACCTATCGCAACGAGGCATGGCTGGCTGTTTTCAGCACACTAGGTTCGATTATCGTGGCCGCGCTCGCATTGATCACTCTTTGGTGGATGAGTGACAAACAGAAAAAAAG
>JAYWHV010000051.1:0-19951 GCA_043777615.1 Burkholderiales bacterium
GGCGAGGCGTAGCGCCAGAACCAGCGTCCCGCAAATTTGTCGTTCGATTGTTGTTCGGTGCGTGCCACAGCTAGTCCGTGCTTATTTTTAATGCTGCCGCAGCGGCAAGCGGACACAATGCTAGTGCAAGCAGCAGGAACGCGCCCTGCAGCGCCAACTCCGCCACGGGCGATTCCCCGTAAAGCACTTTAAGAGCCGCTCCTGCGCCAAAGATAAGCGTTGGAATCGTGAGCGGCAACACAAGTACCGCCGTGAGGATGGCACCGCCACGCGCTGACACCAGGAGCGCCGCGGCTATTGCGCCGATCAGCAGAAGCGTTGGCACCGCCATCGCGACCGACAGCGCGAGCATGCCCGCCACCGGGAAGGGCAACGCGTAGAAAAGCGCGAACACGGGCGTTGCGATGGTGATTGCCACGCCCAAGCCGAGCGAGAGTGCAGCGATTCTTGCAAGAATCAATACTGCCAGTGGCTCGCTGGATGCGAGCATGAGCTCAAGCGAACCGTCACGAGCGTCTTCTTCAAACAACCTCGGTAGCGAGAGCATGGCGGAGAGCAACGCGCCGACGAAGATCACACCGATGCCAATGAGCTTCAACTTTTCCGATTCGCTGCCAACCGCAAAAGGGAAAAGCGAGCACGCGATCAGAAAGAACACGACGGGATTGGCCCAGTCGCTCTTGCGGCGGGCAAAGAGCTGCATCTCGCGGCGAAAAACCGCGCTCGTTGCTGCGAGCAGGCTCACAGCGTTAACTCCTGAACTTTGCCGGCGTTGATCTGAACCGTCTGGTGCGACGTGAGAACGACGAGCGCACCCGCTGCCAGCTCTTCGCTAATCAGCGCGGCCAGCTGGATCTGGGTGTCGGTGTCGAGCGCAACAAACGGCTCATCAAGCAGCCAGGCACGTTCGCCAGGCAGCGAGCGCAGCAGCAACCGGGCGAGCGACGCACGCTTGCGCTGGCCTTGCGAGAGGCTGCCGACGCGGCGGTTGATGAGCTTTTCGACGCCGAGTTGTGTGAGCGCGCGGCGCACGACGGCTGTCGTACCGTCGAAACCGGCGAGCGCTGCGGCGTAGCTCAAGTTTTCGGCGACGGTGAGCGCGTCGTTCATCGCATTGGCATGACCCGCGAACACTGCCGCCTCGGATGATCGTCGCTCGGTGGCATCGACTGCCTGCCAACGCACCGCGCCCGAAGATGCAGCTCCAAGCCCAGCGATTATCCGCAGCAGCGTCGTCTTTCCTGCGCCGTTCGGCCCGAGCACGCGCAGCAGGGTACCGGCGTCAACATCAGCGTTGACGTCCGCAAACACGGTCTTTCCGCCGCGTTCGGCAGCGAGCGCTTCAAGCCGAAGATTCGCGCAAGAGCTCACGAAACAGCGCGCACCTTGTATGCGGCCCAAACTGACAGTACTCCCACGATGCAGGAGAGATATCCGACCGCCTCGTAGCCGACGATTTGTCCACCAGCCGACGTGGTCAACATCGCCCCACCCACGAGCGCGGCGAGTCCGGTGAACAGGTTTTGCACCGCCGAATTAAACGACATCAAGCGCCCACGCATTTGCGGAATCGTCGCGGCAGTCACAAGTGCGGATGATGGGACGAAGCGACCACTCACAAAAATGAAAAACAGCGCCGATACTGCAAGCTGCCCGAACAAATTCAGGCCGTAAGAATGCGTAATGAGAACCATAGGAATGATGGAGGCCAGCACCAGCCAATAGTAGAACTTTGCGCGCGGATAGCGATCGGTCATGCGACCGAACAAAGGACGCGTGAAGAGCGTCACCCCACCGCCAACAAGGTAGAAGTACGCGAGCTGCAGCTCGGTCATGCCTTCATTCGCGACTCGCGATGGCGCGATGTACGGGATCACCATCATGCCCGACAGCGTGAGCAGGCCTGTCGTCGCAAAAGCCCACCAGTGATTGGGCACAGAGAGCAATTCCGCATAACCCGCCCACAATCCCTGCGGTTTTCCCGCACGGATGTGACCGCGCATCCTCGGTACCAGCCGTTGCGCCACCACCCACAACACAGAGCAGGAAATCGCAAGCGCGAGAAACGGAACATGCCAGCCACCATGACCCGCAGCATAAATCGCAAGTGGCACACCCAGCACGGCTGAGAGCGAAAACGAGAGCATCACGAGGCCCATTGCGCGGCCACGCCGTTCATCCGGCACCAGATCGCCCACAATCGACATCGCGATCGACCCCTGCACGCCCCCAAACACCCCGGACACAATCCGTGCGAGAAGCAGCATTGAGTAACTCGGCGCCAGCGCACAGCCCAGGGTCCCCACGATCAGCCCAACATAGACGAACAGCAGCGCACGCTTGCGATCAAAGCGGTCGGCGATGGACGCCATGAGTAAAGACGAGACGGCAGCCGCAAACGCGTAGGCCGAAACCAGTAAACCAAATTGTGACGTCGAAATACCGAATTCGCGCATCAAATGCGGCGACAGCGGCATCAGGATCATGAAGTCGAGAATGTTGGTCAGGCTCATCAGCATCAGCACGATGAGAATCTGACGTTCACGCCTGGGACTCAGAGAAGCGGCGGGGACGGATACTGCAGCGGACATGGGGGGAAATGGAAAAGGGCGGTCTCAGATGACACGCCCCTTTGATTCATTACGGGCAAAGCCCATTTTACGGTGCGCGATAGACGCGCGGTATGGCTACTTGACCTTGTTGAAATCACCCGCCAACACCGACGACAAGTGCGCCGGATTCACATATTTTTTTAGCACGGCGTCAAAGTCAGCTTTGATGAGCTTCGAGATGTTCGTTTCGATATCGCCAACGTATGCATAGGTTCGATCAGCATCAGACAGAGCGACCAGCTGTGCTGCAAGTGACGCATCCTGCGTACGACGAACCTTTCGTTGATCGAGCAACGATTGCTTTTGCAATGCAAACTCTTCTTCAGTAAACTCGCCGCGCAGCAGGATGTTCAGCTCATCTTTCAGCGAAGCTTCAGCCTTCGCCGCGTTCTGTGGATTGGAAATAAATCCAAATGTCCACGATGCGCTGTTTGAGAACGTCGGGACCGAGAGCATGCTGAACACGTCGTAACTCAATCCCTCTTTCTCGCGAACCCTCATGAACAGACGTGCGCCGCCCGAGCCGCCAACAATGAAATCCGCCAGAACGAGCGCAGCGTAGTCAGCGGCATTGTCCTGCAGCGGAAAGCCTACGCGTGTCATGTAAGTGGCGTTCTCTTTGTCGGGCGTCGCGATCTTTTCCTGCTTGACCGTAGTCTGCTTGTATTCGCGATTGACACGCGTGAACGGCTGCGGCAGCTTGCTCTTTCCAAACGCTTGCGCGAGGATCGGCTTCACGGTCGCGGCATCGAAGTCCCCAACAATCGAAATCTCGGCGTAATTCAATCCACGCATCGCGTTGGCATAGCTCACGATCTGTTGGCGCGTGACCGCTTTGATAGCTGCGATGCGCTCTGGAATCGTAGCGACATAACGCCAATCACCGACCGGGTACGTCGAGAACTGCCGCTCCAGCGCAATCTGGGCGAGACTGTCTGGCTCAACGGCAGACGCCTCCAACGCGGTGATCATTTCCTTGCGCACCAGTTCAAGCTCATCCACTGGAAAGGTCGCGCCAGAATAGATCTGCGCTGTAAACAATAGCAAGTCGTTCAGGTACTGACGTTTGGTTTGCATCCCGCCACCGCCAAGACCCACGCCGCCGCTGGCCCGCAGTGCGTCCATTCGATCATGAATCTGCTGGCGCGTCAGGCCCTTCGAGCCATGCATCAGCAGAGCGCTGGCGAGGTCATCAACAGCGCGTTTGCCGAACAATGACTTTTCATCGCCGTAACCAATTCGCAGCGCCACCTGAACGGTGTTGCCGCGCGTCCTTTTCGGTAAGAGCGCAACCTTCATGCCGTTATCGAGTTTGAATCGCTCGATACGCTTTTCAAGCTTCTCGGCGCTGGGCTCAAACACCTCGCCTTCTGTCGCAGCGGTGTCGCCTTTGTAATCAGCGAGCAAGGTTGCAAGCTCAGGTCGCGCAGGCATGTCGGCACGGTCTGGTTTTGCCGTCGGAATAAAGCGGCCCAGCGTACGATTTTGCGGCTTGAAATAGGCTTTGGCGACGCGCGAAACATCAGCAACCGTGACCTTTGCCATACGATCACGCTGATAGAAGAAGAAGCGCCAGTCGCCCATCGCGATCGCTTCCGACATCGAGACTGCAAAACGACCGGAATCAGCGATCGTCTGGTCGTATCCGCGCGCAACCTGAAGTTTGACGCGATCCAGTTCGGCTTCGGTGAACGGCTTGTCGCCCGCCGATTCCACCGTTGACAAGAGTACGTCACGGGCACGATCCATCGATTGTGTTTTGCTTAACGTCACCCAAAATCCCATGAGGCTTGGGTCATACATCACATCGCTCTCGACGTCGACACCCACCGCCAGCTTCGCCTTCACGAGCGACTGATACAGACGCCCAGCTGGCTCGATTGTCATCAGATTCATAAGCATTTGCAGCGCGGGCGTATCGGCGTGTGCCGCCGGAGCCGTGCGATAGGCGGAGAACAGATACTGACTGTCGCCAACTCGGCGCACTGTAATTTCACGTTCGCCGTCTTGCGTGGGTTCTACCGTCCACAGCTTGGGCAGAGTGCGTGTTGGTTTGGCGATTTTTCCGAAATTTTCTGCGATGAGAGCTAACGTCTTGTCGGCGTCAAACTTTCCAGCGATCAATAGCACCGCATTGTCGGGCTGGTAGTACGTACGGTAGAACGCGCGCAGGTTTTCGATGCCGACATTTTCGATATCGCTACGGTTGCCAATCGTCGAATTGCCGTAGTTGTGCCATGCAAATGCGGTCGCGAAAACCTTTTGGTAGAGCGTGCCTTGCGGACGGTTCTCGCCCATCTCGAACTCGTTTCGCACCACCGTCATTTCGGTATCGAGTTCTTCGCGCAGGATGTTGGAATTGACCATGCGGTCGGCCTCCATCTCGATCGCCCACTGAAGGTTGGCGTCTGATGCGGTGAAGCTCTCGTAGTAGTTAGTGCGGTCGAGCCAGGTCGTGCCGTTGTTGATGAAACCGCGATTGGCCATGTCCTGCCAGAGCTTCGGATACCTTGGCGTTGACTTGAACAACATGTGCTCAAGCAGATGAGCCATTCCGGTTTCGCCATAGCCTTCGTGCCTCGAACCGACGAGGTAGGTGATGTTCACTGTAATTTTCGGGCTCGACGCATCCGGGAACAGCAGCACACGAAGTCCGTTAGATTTGAGCGTGAACTCACTGATACCTTCGACCTTTGGACCGACGCTGAAAGCAGGATTCGTTGGCTGCGCCAACGTAGACGTGGCCGTAGCAAGGAATGCAAGCGCGCTGACGACAAGCCATAACATTCGCGCGCCAATAGATTTAGTCATCGTGAAGTACTTCAAAACAGGTAATTGTGAGCGTAGCTGAAACGCGCAACATGCGCGTCAGCTTTGCGTTTCAAGGTCGGCAGCTGTTTCTGCCTGCAATGCCCAAAGTCTTGCATAGAGTCCCTGCGCAGCAAGGAGTTCCGCATGCGAGCCCTGCTCGACAATTCGGCCCGCTTCCATGACGAGAATGCGGTCGGCATCGACAATGGTCGACAGGCGGTGAGCGATGATTAGAGTGGTGCGCTCGCGGCTCACAGCCTTGATCTCGGCCTGTATCGCCTTTTCGCTCTCGCTATCGAGCGCTGAGGTCGCTTCATCAAAAATGAGAATCGCAGGATTTTTCAAGAGCGCGCGGGCTATTGCTACACGTTGCTTTTCACCGCCAGAGAGCTTCAGCCCACGCTCACCGACAGCTGTTTGCAAGCCCTGCGGCAGCAAGGCGACGAACGCTTCCAGGCGAGCTGCCCGAATCGCGGAAGCAACCTCTTCGTCGCTTGCGGCGGGGCAGCCGTACCGCAAGTTGTATTCAAGCGTATCGTTGAACAACACAGTGTCCTGCGGGACGATACCGATGGCCGCTCGCAGACTCGTTTGCGTGAAATCGCGAATGTCTGTGCCGTCGATCCGTATCGCGCCATCAGTGACGTCATAGAACCTGAACAGCAACCGGGCTAGTGTGCTTTTGCCGCCTCCGCTGGGGCCGACGACGGCGAAAGTCTTGCCTGCTGGAACATGAAAGCTGACGTCTTGCAGGATGATTCGGTCCGGTTCATACGCGAAGCGCACCGATTCGAAACTGACATCACCAGCGCGAGAACGATCCGGTTGCAGCGTGGCCGCATTGGGCCGGTCCGCAATCTCCTGATGCTCATTCATCAAACCAAACATGCGCGCCATATCGGTCGCCGACTGGCGAATTTCCCGGTAAATGACGCCAAGAAAGTTGAGCGGCGCATAGAGCTGGATCAGGAACGCATTCACCAGCACCAGATCGCCAACGGTCATCGTGCCCTTCATCACGCCATCAATCGCTCGCCACATTACGAGACTTGCGCCGGTCGCGATGAACAGACTCTGACCAAGATTAAGCAGCGATAATGAGGTCTGCGATCGCACTGCTGCTCGCTCCCAGCGTTGCAGGCTCTGGTCATAGCGCTCCGCTTCAAATCGCTCGTTGCCGAAATATTTGACCGTTTCGTAGTTGAGCAAACTGTCGATTGCTTTCGAATTCGCCTTCGAGTCGAGTTCGTTCATCTCCTTGCGGAACGCGGTGCGCCATTCGGTCACCGTGATGGTGTAAATGATGTAGCCGATCAGCGTCACCAGCGTGATGGTGACGAAGGTCCAGTCGTAATTCCAGGCAAGAATTCCGGCGACCAGAGCGAGTTCAATCAAAGTTGGCAGGATCGAAAACAGCAGATAACTCATAAGCGACGAAATGCCGCGTGTGCCCCGCTCGATGTCGCGCGTCAAGCCGCCCGTTTGTCGAGCCAGATGAAAGCGCAGCGACAAGCGATGCAAATGCTCGAAAGTTTCGAGCGCGATGCGGCGGACGGCCCGCTGCGTGACTTTGGCGAAGAAAAATTCGCGCAGTTCGGTGAACAGCGTGACCGATAGGCGCGCCAGACCGTAAGCCACTAGAAGCGCGAACGGAACGACCAAAAGCGCTTTATCCGCACCCATGCGATCAACGATCCACTTAAGCACCAGTGGCACGGAGACATTGCCGATTTTGGCAAGCACCAGACAGCCCAAAGCGACGGCGATTCGAGCCTTGTACTGTGCGAGATACGGCAGGAGGAGCCGCGCAGGGCTCAGCGACTGCGAACTAGTTGAACTCACTGCCGCGAGAGCTTTCCAGCGACGGCCAAGTTCCTGAGGGTTGCGAGAAATTCCTTCATCTGGGTTGGCTTGGTCAGGTAAGCGTCGCAACCCGCGAACTTCGCACGCAGGCGATCGACAGCGCCGGTGCGGGATGTCAACATAATGAGTACTGACGGACACTGCGTCCCAAGCGCGCGGAGTTTTCGCAAAACCTCGGTGCCAAGCATTTCTGGCATTTCAAAGTCCACGAGCGCCACGTCAAAATGCTTCTCGGACGCCATGCGTATGCCAGTCGCGCCACTGGCAGCGGTGTCTACGGCAAACCCAACTTTGACCAGCGCCGCAGAGATCGCTTCGCGGGAAAAGTGTGAGTCATCAACAACGAGGATATCGAGTGCACGCTGCCAGGGCAGGCCCGCCGACGTGGCAATTGCCGACGCTGCAGTGCCCGCGGTCGCGGCTGGCTGCGCTCCGGGTGGACTCAAAGACGCCTCCTCACTTTGCGCGGAGGGCTGGGAGGCCACAGCTGGCTCAATGGTACTTTCCGCAGCCAGTACCGCCTGAGTTCCCTCGCCAACGGCCGATACTGGCGGCATCCAGCCCCCACGGATTCGGTTGATTGCCTGCGCCAGGGAGAACAACAACTGGCCGTCCTGCGCGACCTGATAGAACGGCGCGTCACGTTCAAAGCGTTCGACGATTCCAATTGACGCAGCTGAGGCGCCGCGCGCGCGCAGGAGGGCGAGCACTTCCGGGGTGGTGGCATTGCCGATCAGCAGATCAGCGTTCACATCTACGATCGCTTCACCCTCGGCTGGCGAACCGCCCGGAGCCTCAACAATATCAAGCCGGATGCCAGTGCCAGGTGGGCGACGAAGAAAAAGGCGCATGATTTCACGATCGCGCAGACTAAAGCCCGCGAGCTGAACCGAGCACAGCGGACGTCCGGGCACAGGCGTACCGGTCGCTGCCCTTGTGTCGTTCACGGAGGGGTCAAACTGCGCTTCTTCGCTCATGCAGCCGATTATAGGAAGGCGTCGCTTGCCTGCACTACCAGCGATCAGAGCGTGTGCCCAACAGCCCTGTCACGCCACGTACGAATCCATACGCTAACCAGTCCATCACCCGAACCAGTCGCCCTCGCCTGGACCAGATATCGCGGTCAACCAGAGTTGCTCCCGAGCTTTCAAGCCGTCCCAGCTCGCTACGCAGCTCCACAGCGAACGACGTGTCGCGCACAACCACGTTCGCCTCGCGAGCCAGCAGAAGGCTAAACGGGTCAATATTTGACGAACCTACCGTGGCCCACCAGCTGTCAACGACCGCAACTTTGGCGTGAAGAAAGCTGCGTTCGTACTCCACAATTCGCACGCCACCCGCCAGCAATTGCCCATAGAGCGCCTTCGTGGCGTGGCGTAACAACCTGATCTCGACCCGCGACTGCAGGACCAGAGTGACCCTAACACCGCGGCCGGCAGCGGCGAGAAGTGCACGCCGAAAACGAATTCCCGGCAGAAAGTAGGCGCTGGCAATGACAACATCGGTTCGGGCGACGCGCAGCGCGGCGAGATAGGCATTCTCAATCTTGCGGCGAAACCGGAAATTGTCGCGCAAGACGAGCTTGGCTCTCATTGCGCCACACGGCTCGGAAAAAGAGGCAATATCGATCGCCGAGAGCGACGAATCTGTGATGGAGGTCACGCGGAGTACTCGCCAGAGCCGATTGGCGGCAGCCACAATGGGCTCCAGCAGCGGCCCCTGTACGCAAACAGCGAAGTCCACGCGCGGCGGCGTCTGTCCCGGGGTGTTCTGGTCATCGATGATGTTGATACCGCCAACAAACGCAGTGCTGCCATCAATGATGGCGAGCTTCCGGTGAAGGCGACGAAGCCGCGACCGCTTCCACGACATGGCAAAAGCCTCTCGGCGATAAAGCACTAGCTGCACACCGCCATTTTTGAGCTTTGAGGCAAGCGCCTCAGTCAGGTAGGGTTTGGTGCCGAAGCCGTCCACCACCAGACGCACATCAACACGACGCATCGCTGCGTCGATCAGGGCATCGGCAATCAGTCGGCCCGAGGCGTCATCAGCGAAGATGTAAGTCTCCACATAAATGCTGGAACGCGCGTCCTGCATCGCACGGGCTAGTGTCGGAAAGTACTCGTCTCCATTTTTCAGCAGGCTGACTGAGTTGCCATCAGTGAACACGCCTTCTCCCGCTTAGTGACGACCGTGGCCCATCACGCCCAGGATTCCGCGCGCAACGCCGTACGCGAGCCATGTGAGCGTGCGATTCCACCACGAGCGTTTCTCCCAGTGCGCAGGTAGCACGGGCCGGGAGTCTGTTGTGATCGCCGCCTCCAGTTGCAGCTTCAATTCGGAGGCAAATGCATCGTCGTCGACGAAGACATTCGCTTCGCGTGCCAGCAGCAGACTGAACGGGTCAATATTCGATGACCCGACTGTTGCCCAACGGGTGTCGACAACAGCCACCTTTGCGTGCAGGAAACTGCGTTCATAGTCGTGGATTTCGACGCCAGCGGCCAACAGTGTGCCGTACAGGGCACGCGTAGTGAAATGCTGAAGCCAGTATTCCTGCCGTCCCTGTAACAGGAGTCGAACCTTCACGCCCCGCGCTGCGGCGTCAATCAGGGCGCGTCGAAAGCGACGCCCCGGAACGAAGTATGCGTTCGCCAACATGATCTCGGTTTTTGCATTGCCAAATGCGATCAGGTATTCCTGCTCAATATCGCGACGATGCGAAACATTGTCACGGACGGCAAACCATACTGAGCGGGCATTCGCAACAGGGATAGAAATCGTTGGCGGGTCGTCCGGAAAAGCCGAGTCGAGCGCGTCCGAAAGGCGCTGCCGCCGCAGTCGACGCCAGAGTTTGTCCGTGACCTCGTCGATCAACTCTACGAGCGGCCCGCGCAGCGAAACGGCAAAGTCAAAGCGAGGCGAGCGCGGCTCTGGCATGTTCAGGTCATCAATCACGTTGATGCCCCCAACCAGCGCCAGCGCGCCGTCGATCACGGTAATTTTCCGATGCATCCGCCGCAATCGCGATCGTCGAAGCAACTGCCAGCCGCGCTCCGGCCGATAGACTGCCACCTGCACACCGCCAGCGCGCATCTGACGATCGATCCCGCCAATCCATGTCGACGACCCGAAGCCGTCGTAAACGACCTGCACCAAAACGCCGCGACGGGCCGCAGAAATGAGGGCCCGTGCGACTGCCTGTCCCGTGACGTCATCCGCAAAGATGTAGGTTTCAAGATGTATTTCATCGTTTGCCGCATCAATCGCAGCGATGAGCGCTGGAAAGTACTCGGCCCCGCAGCACAGCAGCCGCACGTCATTGGCCGTCGCAGACGGAAGACGGGCGGCGGACTTCATGCCGACAAGATGAGGTGCGCCGCCAGTGGCGAGTGATCGGACAAACGCGCCCATTCGGCACCACGGTGCACATCAACGCTGTGCACCGAGAAACCGCGCACGTAAATGCGGTCCAGCCGCAGAATGGGCAGCCTTGCCGGAAAACTGCGTGCGGGGCGGCCACGCACGGTCTCGAACACCTCATGAACATCCAGCTCGCGCAGCGGGTCGCCAATGCGATGGCCCCAGTCGTTGAAGTCTCCAGCCAGTACGAGTGGCGCGCCATCGGGAACAAGCGCGTCAATACGAGCGCAAACTGCCTCAACCTGTTTGCGGCGTGAGCGACCGAACAGGCCCAGATGCACGCAGACGCAGTGCAAGTTCTGTGGCCAGCCGGGGACTTCGATTTCAGCGTGTAACAAACCTCGCTTTTCGAGGCGATTGGTTGAAATGTCCTCATGCTCGCAGCGAACCATGGGGTATCGCGACAGGATGGCGTTGCCGTGGTGGCCGTGCGCATACACAGCGTTTTTTGCGTATGCTGAAGCGGGCCACTGCATCTCGGCCAGGAATTCGTGCTGTGGCTCCTCCGGCCATTGCGGGTGTGCCTCGACATGGCGGGCGTTGTGACCAACGACTTCCTGGAGAAACATAATATCCGCGCCCATCATGCGTAACCGGTCGCGCAGGTCATGCACGACCATGCGGCGATTGAAGTGCGAGAAGCCTTTGTGAATGTTGTAAGTGGCGACAGTGAGCGCGCCGCTGTTGCCGATTGACTTGCCGTGATACATCATGCTGCAAGCCTACCGTAGTGGGCGCCCGCACGATCATTGAAGTTGCTGCCGCTGCTATGCTGCCACGGGATGACCGAGCCGAAATTTTCTGATCTTTTGCGTCAGCATGCGTTTCTGCGCTTCTGGTTTACGCGACTTGCGGGGACGGCGGCCAATCAGATGTTAATGGTGGCGGTCGGCTGGCAGATGTACGAACTCACAGGCAGCGCGTGGGATTTGGGCCTTGTTGGCCTTTATCAGTTCGCGCCGGTATTGCTGTTCACGCTGGTGGCCGGGTATGTGGCGGATCGCTTCAATCGCGCGAGGATTGTGGCGATGGCGATGGCGTGGCAATGGCTCGTGGCAGTGATTCTGGCGCTGGCAAGCCACAACTTTTCAAGCCCGGGTGGCGGTCCGCACTCTGACTGGCTGTCGCGTGAATTGTTGCTGGGCCTCTCCGTCGTGCTGGGCCTGGCTCGCGCGTTCCAGATGCCGGCGCAGCAAGCGTTGATTGCGCTCCTCGTGCCTGCGCCGCTGCTGCCGCGTGCGATGGCGTTCAGCGCGTCCGGAATGCAAGCGGCGGTAATTGTAGGTCCAGCGCTCGGCGGATTGTTGTTTGTCGCCGGAGCCAGCGTGGTTTACGGGACCTGCGCGCTATTGTTCACTGTCGGCATCGTGCTGGCGCTGCGGCTGAAATATGGCCATATCCGTGCGCCCTACGAACGGCCAACAATTGGATCGTTGTTGGCAGGCGTGGCGTTTATCAGCCAGCGCAAAGTGTTGCTGGGCGCGGTGTCACTCGATTTATTCGCGGTGTTGTTGGGCGGTGCTACGGCGCTCTTGCCCATGTTCGCAAAGGATATTTTGCACGTCGGTGCGTGGGGATTGGGGCTTTTGCGCGGTGCGCCCGCAATTGGCGCGCTGATTAGTTCAGTATTGCTTACGCGCTGGCCGCTGCGAACTCGTGTGGGGCCGATATTGATGTCGGCTGTGGCAGTTTTTGGTCTGGCGACCGTCGTGTTTGGGGTGTCCGAAAACTTTGTGCTGTCGCTGATCGCGCTGGCGGTGACGGGCGCCGCAGACATGGTGAGCGTCGTGATCCGCCAGTCGCTGGTGCAACTTGAAACGCCAAACGAAATGCGCGGCCGGGTGAGCGCGGTGAACTCAGTCTTTATCGGTGCCAGCAATCAGCTCGGTGAATTTGAATCCGGCGCAACCGCCGCATGGCTGGGCCCGGTAGGCTCAGTCGTTCTGGGCGGTGTCGGTACAGTCATCATAGCGCTGGCGTGGCTGCGACTATTTCCAACACTCGCGCGGCGTGATGAACTGGCACCACAATCGTACATCCCAGAAACAAAAAAGCCGGGCGATTAGACCCGGCTTTTTTGCAGTGTCGGACTTCGTGCGAGACGCGATCCGATTCAGACTGACTTAGTAGTTGCCGCGACCACCGCCGCCGCCATAACCACCACCGCCGCCGCCACCGGCACCGCCGTAGCCGCCACCACCACCACCGCCGCTACCGCCTGTGCGCGGACCACGGAAGCCACCACCACCGCCGCCGCCAGGGCCACGGGGAGGACGGTCGCCGGCAGGAGCCGGACGTGCTTCATTGACGACCAGAGGACGGCCTTCAATTGATTTGCCGTTCATGGCGGCGATGGCTTTTTGAGCGCCATCATCGGTGCCCATGGTCACGAAAGCGAAACCGCGCATGCGGCCCGTTTCACGATCCATCGGCAGATGAACGTCAGACACTTCGCCAAATTCAGCGAACTCAGAGCGAATCATTTCCGGCGTAGCGCGGAAACTGATATTGCCCACAAATAAACGATTACCCATAATGTGTAGATCTATCCTTGATAAACAAACAATCGCGGATTTCAAGGACTCGTCAGTATCGGTGCTGAAAGACTCAGCGCTCACACTCGGGAACCAGGAAACTCGCCAAACAAGCGAAATAACGTTGTCACGCTACTCCACATACCTGAAGCATGCCACAAAAAACATTTTCGTGCTCGGCTAAATCAGCACGCACTCTTTGAGGTCAGCCCGTCCAGCTAGGGATCCAAGCGGATTTATCGCAATTCGCGATGATTTTCCGGGTTCTGCTGATTGCAAGTGACGCAGTTTGCCCCTACATTCGACTCATCCCGATTTCATTTTTCGGAGGAGAAAAACTATGGATATCAACAACGTAACTCAAATTTCCGCTGGTGGCACGCTCGCCAGCTCACAGAACCGGGTTCTGCGCAACACGTACATGCTGCTCGCCATTTCGATGGTGCCAACGATTGCGGGCGCCGCGTTAGGTGTTTCACTCGGATTTAAAGGTTTTGGCCCTTGGTGGATGAATTTCATGATCCTGATGGGCGCGGTTTTCGCGTTCAGCTACGGAATTGAGCGCACGAAGAACAGCGGCGCTGGCGTAGCGGTGCTGCTCGCTTTCACCTTCTTCATGGGTTTCTGGCTGTCTGTGCTGCTCGGACGCGTGCTGGCAATGAAAGACGGCGCAACGCTGATTTCTTACGCCTTCGGCGGTACGGCGCTCATCTTTGCGGGTATGGCGGCGATTGCTTCGACCATCAAAACCCAGCTGACGGGGATGAGCAAGTTCCTCTGGATCGGCTTCGGCGTGATTCTGGTCGCGGCCATTGGTGGCATCGTGCTGCAAATGCCAGCGCTGATGATTGCCTGCTCGGTCCTGTTTATCGGCCTCTTTTCGGCATGGCTGGTGTACGACATCAATCAGATCATCACCGGCGGTGAGACGAACTACGTCTCGGCCACGCTGTCGCTCTACATCAATATCTTCAACATTTTCAGCAACTTGCTGAGCTTGCTGGGAATCACGAGCAACGACTAAATGCGCTCTGGCCGATGAAAAAAAGGCTCCTGAGGGAGCCTTTTTCTTCCGCATCGAAGCAGACAGCTTTACGCTACAACGACCGCTGCACTTGGGCTAATCTTTACTAAACGTCAAGGTCGACTTCCTGCCAAATAAACCGTCAGCCCTGATGCGGTGGTGCTTTCACGAAAAAGCTAATGCGCCGTCCGTGCTGCGAAGAAGCTTGATCGCTCAATGCTTCCCAAGTCCACGGTCAGGGACTTTTTGCCACGCTTGATCGACAGCGGCACACGAACGCCCGCTTCACCGCGTGACCACACCGCGCGATAGAACTCGGCCAGGGTTTTGACGTCCGTGGTGCCGACTGCGGAGATGATGTCGCCGCGTTCAAGGCCCGCTTTGTCTCCGGGGCCGCCCTCGGACAAGCGTCCGACGTTCACGCCATCGGCATCCTCAAACGTCGTCACGCCGAGCCAAGGCCGCTGGGAACCTGTGCGCTGCCCGTTGGCGATGAGATCGTTGAGGATCGGTTTCAATACGTCCACCGGCACAAACATGTTGCCCGGCATCCCGGTACCGTTGCCCGCCGAATCCCGCACAAAAAGTGAGCCCACGCCAACTAACTTGCCTGACGGCTCAACCAGCGCCGCGCCGCCCCAATCTGCAATCGGTGGGAAGGTGAAAATCGCGTTGTCGAGCAGGTATTCCCAGCCGCCGGTGAATTCACGGCGCGACGTGATGAACGCTGGCGCAATGTTGCCGCGTGCGCCCGCAGCGAGCACCGCGTCCTTTTCCTTGAGCGACTTGGCGTCCCCGAGCACAAACGGCTCGCCCTGCGCAGGCGCCAGCAGGCGCACCAAACCCAGTCCCGTCTCCTGATCAAACCCCGCCACTTTTCCGGGCAATTTTCGGCCTTTGTAATCGGTGATTTCAACCTCGTCGGCCTCCATCACCAGATAGCCGATTGTCAGCACCAGCTTGGGCCCCAGAAGGATTCCGTTACCCTCGCGCTCCGCTCCGAGCGTCGCGTTGCTCTTCGCGCCAGGCGCGGCCATCGTTCGCAACTTGACGACGCCGGTCAGCGCTTTTTCAATGACCTCGCCCGACATCTTGTCGGAGAATTTTTCGGTGGGGGTTTTGTCGATCTTGCTGTCCTGCGCGGGCGCCATCCCGGCGAAACAACAGGCCAAAAGACAGGTGGTAAGAGCGGTCAGTCTGCGCATTACAAATACTCCTGAAGCGGTGGTGACTCGGCAACTAAAATAGTCGCATGAATCATGCCGTTACCGCAACAGAAGTTTCGCCCACCATGCGAAAGCCACGCACCCTGCCCTTCTCGCTTTCGCGCGAAGGCAAGCGTTTGCGCAATATCGTTGGGGCGGCGGTCACCGACTTCGGCATGATCAGCGAAGGCGACAAGATCATGGTGTGTCTGTCGGGCGGCAAAGACAGCTACACCATGCTCGACATGTTGCAGGCGCTGCAAGTGGTGGCGCCAGTGAACTTCGAGCTCATCGCGGTGAATCTCGACCAGAAGCAGCCCGATTTTCCCGAACACATCCTGCCCGAATACCTGGCCAAATCCGGCGTCAATTTCAAGATCGTTGAATCCGATACCTACAGCATCGTCAAGCGCGTTCTGGAAGAAGGCAAGACGATGTGCTCGCTGTGTTCGCGCTTGCGGCGAGGCATTTTGTATCGCACCGCGAAAGAACTCGGCTGCACAAAAATCGCCCTCGGCCACCATCGCGAAGACATTCTCGGTACGTTCTTTTTGAACATGTTTTACGGCGGCAAGCTGAAGGCGATGCCACCGAAACTCGTTTCCGACAACGGCGAGCACGTGGTCATCCGCCCACTCGCCTATGTTCGCGAAAAGGACATCGTGAAATACGCCAAAGAGCGCGAATTTCCGATCATTCCATGTAACCTGTGCGGCTCGCAGCCAAACCTGCAGCGCGCGGTAGTCGGGCGCATGCTTCAGGATTGGGACAAAAAATTTCCCGGTCGCATTGAGACCATGTTTCGCAGTTTGCAAAATATCGTGCCATCGCATCTGGCAGACTCGAAATTGTTTGATTTTCAGAGCCTCGCAGCGCGCGGCGGTGAGTTGCCTGCTTCGTTCGACGGCGGCGATACTGCGTTCGACGTTGACCCCGAGATAGAAGCCTTGATGCAGAAGGACGCCGTTCAGGCACAGTCTGACAAGCCGGTATTTGCAACGGTTTCAGCCCTGTGAGCACCGCCGGAATGACGCAAGTCTTCAAAGGCGCGTGCCCGCACGATTGCCCGGACACGTGCGCGCTGGAATATCACGTTTCTGACGGCAAACTGATCGAAGTCAAGGGCTCGGCAAGCCACAGCGTGACGGCGGGCGTGCTCTGTACCAAGGTTGCGAAATATCCGCTGCGGACTTATCACCCGACGCGGATCAAGACACCGCTCAAACGCGTTGGCGCAAAGGGCGCAGGCAAGTTCGTGCCGATTTCGTGGGACGAAGCGCTGACCACGATTGCCGGGAAATTCAAGTCGATCATTAGCGAGCATGGCGCGGAAGCGATCCTGCCTTACAGCTACGCCGGCAACATGGGCATGCTGCAATACGGCTCGATGGATCGCCGCTTTTTTCATACGATTGGCGCGTCGCAGCTCGATCGTACGATCTGCGCGAGCGCTGGCGCTGCGGGCCTCACCGTCACGCTCGGTTCGCGCCTGGGCACCGACATGGAAGCGTTCGCGCACAGCGAGTTGATCATTCTGTGGGGCACCAATCCGATCACGTCGAATCTGCATTTGTGGAGCCGCTGTCAGGAGGCAAAACGGCGCGGCGCGAAGCTGATCGCGATTGATCCGTACCGTTCGTTATCGGCGGAGAAATGTCATCAGTGGCTTCCGATCAAACCGGGCACCGATGCCGCGCTGGCGTTGGCGATGATGCATGTGCTGATTCGTGACGACGCGGAAACGCATGCTCTGGATCACGATTACATCGCGAAATACACGCTGGGGTTTGAAGAGTTGAAGGCCCGCGCAGCGGAATGGACACCGCAACGCGCGTCTGACATTTGCGGCATTCCGGTGGCTGATATTGAAGCGCTCGCCAAAGCCTATGGCAGCACGAAAAAGGCGGCGATTCGTCTGAACTACGGCATGCAGCGTCACGGCGGAGGTGGCATGGCGGTGCGCACGGTTGCCTGCCTGCCCGCGCTCACGGGCGCGTGGCGTGAGGCGAGCGGCGGCGCGCTGCTGTCGACCTCGGGCGCGTACCCGATGAATCTGGCCTATCTCGAACGGCCGGATTTGATGCCGAAGATTGACGGCAAACTGCCGCGCATGGTGAACATGAGTGCGTTGGGCGATGCGTTGAACGAGCTGAACGGTCCGCCGGTAAAGGCGATGTTCGTCTACAACTCGAACCCCGGTGCGGTCGCACCCGATGGCAATCAGGTGCTCAAGGGTTTTGCGCGAGACGACTTGTTCATGGTGGTGCATGACGTGTTCATCACCGACACCGCACGCTACGCCGACATTGTGTTGCCTGCGACCACCTCGCCCGAGCACGATGACATCAATCGCAGCTATGGGCATTACGACCTGGTGCTGAATCGACGGGCGATTGATCCGGTCGGTGAGAGTTTGCCAAATACCGAGCTATTCCGCCGTCTCGCCAAAGCCATGAATCTGACCGACCCCTGTTTCGATGAAACCGATGAATCGATGATTCGGCACTCGTTCGACTGGTCGCACAAAACCCTCGCCGGACAGAGCTTCGAAACGCTCGAACGCGACGGCGTGTTGCGCCTGAACTATCCAAAGAAAGACGGTTTCATCACGCCGTTCGCCGAAGGCGGATTTGGAACACCTTCCGGCAAGTGTGAGTTTTATTCGGAGGCGCTCGCCAAGCGCGGCTTCGATCCGCTACCGACGTACATCGCGCCGCACGAAGGTGAAGCCAGCGATTTGATGGCGGATTTCCCGCTCGCCCTCAACACGCCGCCTGCACGCAACTTCATGAATTCCACGTTCGGCAACATCGAAGAACTCGCCAGGCCGCACGGCGCGCCCACCGTGCAGTTGAATCCGGCTGACGCGGCCGCACGTAAGGTGATTGAGGGCCAGACCGTGCGTGTATTCAACGGGCGCGGTGTAATGAAACTGGCCGCCCAGGTGACTGACGATACGCGTCCCGGCGTCGCCACGATTTTGTGGGGCCACTGGCGCAATCATCCCGGTGCCGAAGGGTTTGTGAACGATCTCACCAGCCAGGCACTCACAGACTTGGGCGGTGGCGCGACGTTTTATGACTGTCGCGTCGAAGTCGCTGCCGCGTAAAACACAGGAGCTGCAATCATGGAAAAAATTCACAAAACCGATGCCGAATGGCGCGCAATGCTGACACCCGAGCAGTACAAAGTTGCGCGTGAGCACGGCACCGAGCGCGCGTTCACCGGCGTCTACGCCGACCATCACGCCAAGGGCACGTACACCTGCGTGTGCTGCGGTGAGCCAGCGTATTCGTCGGAAGCGAAGTTCGAATCCGGCACCGGCTGGCCGTCGTTCTGGCAGCCGGTCGGCGCCGAGCACGTCGAAACGAAAGAGGACAACAGCTGGTTCTCGCGCCGCACCGAGGTGCATTGCGCCAAGTGCGACGCGCATCAGGGCCACGTATTCCCCGACGGACCTAAGCCGACCGGGCTTCGGTACTGCATCAATTCAGCGTCGCTGAACTTCGTTCCGGAGAAATAGTTTCAGACTGGATTCGAAGGAATTTGCAGTCAATGTTCGTTGTTCACGGTGTCATCAGCTTTTCCGAAAAATCCTTGCTACATTGGGGCTATAGCTAGTTTTTGCCAATAGTCGATAAATCGCTTAAACCTCTTCCAGCCCCAATGCAGCGGCGCTTTCATCGAAAAAGCTGCTACTTTTGATTCGCCAGAAACCCGATACCTAATTTGCTGATGGCAGCGGCAGCGCCACGCTGAATTTGGTCCGTTGTGTGACAAATCGCGTTCGCACGTTGCGCACATTGTTCGCCGCCGTGAAAACGCGCGTCACCAGCGCCTGGTAGGCAGCCATATCGCGCAAAGTCAGCATCAGCGTGAAATCAACGCTGGGCGCGGTGCGATAAACCTGCGTCACGCTCGCCTCGTCGCGAACGAGGACGTCAAACGCATCAAACCGATCCGCGTTCTGCACGTCCAGCGTGATCTCGGTGATCGCGAGCAACAGCGGTCCGAGCCTGGCCGGCGAAAGAATCGCCACCGTTGCCTCAATCACGCCAGCCTCAGAAAGCGCGCGAACGCGGCGCAGCGACGTCGCAGCCGAGGTGAACACTTTCTCTGCCAGCGCCTGATTGGACAGTGACGCGTCTTGTTGCAGCGCGTGAAGAATTCTCAGGTCCAGCTCAGTGATCTGCAATTTATTCTCACTATCTAAATATTTCTGGAATTTTCCCGCAATTACCGCCTTCAATGCAATATTTCTTCATAAATAGCAATAATTCGCAAACCTGCGTCAAACGCAGCGCTCTATGCTTCCGCCACCAAAAGTTTGAGTCTGGATCGCAACCATGTGTGGAATCGTCGGCGCAGTCGCCTCGCGCAACATCACCCCCATCCTCGTTGAGGGCCTGAAGCGGCTCGAATATCGCGGCTATGACTCGTGCGGCGTCGCGGTGCATGCCGACGGCGGCCTCAAGCGCG
>JAYWHV010000052.1:0-5322 GCA_043777615.1 Burkholderiales bacterium
CGGCGAGGAAAAAACCGACCATCAGCGCTTCGCGCAGAATCAGGCGGTCCTGATGCTGCGGATACGCACTCGCCACGCCCAAAAACATGAGCAGAAAGCCCATGAACAATGCCGGGTGATGCGCGAAAACGACCACGCCCGCGAGCAGCGCGATATGCGCGAGACAAACGGAAGCCGGGATGCTGCCTTCGGACGTTCCGTCTTCCGTCGCGCCCAGCACTTTGATTTCGCGGAAGAACAGCGCAGTGACGATGGTCGCGTTGACCGCAACCGCGAGCGCCGCACGCCAGCCAAAGTTGCTCAACATAAAGCTCAGATTCCAGTCCCACTTGGCGGCCACCATCAACACGGGCGGTGCGGCGTACGGCGTGAGTACTCCGCCAATGGAGACGTTGACGAACAGCACGCCGATCGTTGCGTACATCAGGCGCGACGACATCCCGGCCTTGTAGAAACGATCACGCAACATAAACGCGGCGAGCGTCATCGCTGCTGGTTCAGTGATGAACGAACCGAGAAGCGGCACCAGCACCAGAATCAGCCAATAAAGCGCCACCGTGCGCGGCAACGGCACGACGGTTGCCACACCTGTTACCGCGAGCTTGGCGACGTGCAGTACAGGCTTGCTGCCGGCAACCACCATGATCGCGATGACAAACAGGGGTTCCGTGAAATTTCGAGCATCGATATACCCGGTGCCTGCGGCAAAGCCGCCGGTGATGAAGAGGAAAAGCAGAAGCACACCGGACCAGATGCCGAACACCGCTTCAACTTCGCCAAGCAAGTGAAACAACCCTTCGTGCGATGGGAATCGATGCCCCATTGATGCGATCTTGGGTGCCAGAAACGTGTGCATGATCGCTAGTGCGAACAGGACGGCGGCGACGAGTTCAGTGGTAGTTGGGGTCATCACGGCAGAGAGGATCAGTTTGAAGGGTCGCCAACCGAGGGCTCTAGAGCCACGGTAGCCTGGTCAGGATTTGACAGAATCAGCGCACTTCTGCCGACACCCGAGCACGACGGTTATCGTCGCCGATTGTAGGCACTGCACACGATGAGCGCACGCGGAGCGCGCACGTTGAAACGCGGGAAAACCCATTACAAGTCCGTCGCCGAACGAACTTACAATCCATCCAAGGTCCTATCAAAGCTGCACGCAAGACCGCACATGGCCACCACAGCGTGGCGAAAACAAATTAATTGAGGAAAAAACTATGCAACGTCGTGATTTTTTAACCAAGGCAGCCGCTGGTGCCGCCACCGGTGGTGCAGTCCTCGCCGCCCCAGCCGTGATCGGCCAATCACCCGCTGTACGTTGGCGTTTGACTTCCGGCTTCCCGAAGTCGCTTGACACTATTTACGGCGCAGCTGAAGTGTTTGCGGCGCAAGTGTCAAAGATGACAGGCGGTAAATTCCAGATTTCTGTTCATGCGGCTGCGGAAATTGTTCCAATGCCAGGCCTCGTTGACGCGGTTCAAAACGGTACCGTTGAGGCCGGTCATACTGCCCCTTACTACTACTTTGGCAAAGACGACACATTTGCACTCGGCTGCGCGATTCCGTTCGGCCTGAACAGCCGTCAGATGACCGCATGGCAATACGAAGGCAACGGCCTGAAACTGATGCGCGAGTTCTACGCGAAGTACAACATGATCAGCTTCCCAATGGGGAATACTGGCGCACAAATGGGCGGCTGGTACCGCAAGGAAATCAAATCCGCTGAAGACTTCAAAGGACTGAAATTCCGCGTAGGCGGTTTCGCTGGCAAAGTGTGTTCACGTCTGGGCGCTGTGCCACAAAACATTCCTGGCGGCGAAATTTATCAAGCGCTCGAAAAAGGCACCATTGACGCATGCGAATGGGTCGGTCCGTACGACGATCAGAAACTCGGCTTCAACAAAGTGGCGCCGAACTACTACTACCCCGGCTGGTGGGAAGGTGGTCCGCAGCTCGACCTGTTCGTGAATCAAAAAGCCTACGACGCGCTCACACCCGAGTACAAAGCCATCGTCGAAAACGCTGCCGCCTACGCGCACGTCGAGATGCAGGCCAAGTACGACGCGCGCAATCCGGGAGCGCTCAAGCAGCTGGTCGCTGGTGGAACGAAGTTGCACCGCTTCCCCAAGGATCTGATGGACAAAGCGTTCAAAGAATCGCTTGAGCTTTACGCAGACAACTCAGCCAAAAATCCATCGTGGAAAAAAGTCTACGACGATTACTCAAAGTTCCGTGCTGATGCGAACCTGTGGTTCCGCTTCACCGAGATGAGCTTTGACACGTTCATGCAATCGCAAAAACTGTAATTCAAGTCCTCTGCTCGAACAGCCCGCTCGGCGTAAGCCCTGCGGGTTTTTTTACGCTCAAGCCAGCGTGAGTCTGGGACAGGGGCGCAGGATCGTTTCAGGCCGACTGCTGCGTCGCTGCAAAGCGCTCGCCTGCGCCGAGATACCGCCAGGCACCGATCGGCAAATCTCCTAGCATTACTTCTCCGATTCGGATTCGCTTAAGCGCCACGACCTGAAGCCCCACCAGTTCACACATGCGGCGTATCTGACGCTTCTTGCCCTCGCGCAAAATAAAACGCAGTTGCCCTTCGTTCTGCCACCAGACTTTTGCCGGTTTGAGCACGGCACCGTCAATCGAAAGTCCATGGTTTAAAAGGCGCAGATCCTCATCGTGCAATCGACCGCCACGAACCGACTGAACGCGCACCAGATATTCCTTTTCGACCAGCGAATTTTCGCCAATCAGCTGCTTGGCAATACGCCCGTCCTGAGTGAGGATCAGAAGACCAGTCGAATCGATGTCAAGCCGACCTGCTGGCACCAGACTCTTCAATTGCTCGCGCTGAAACCGCAGCGGCGAACGATCCTCCCGCCAACGATTCTCGGGCTTCACCAGGACCACCGCAGGCTCGTATCCATCTTCCGCCTGACCGCTAACGTAGCCCATCGGCTTATTGATGAGCACGGTCACTCTTGCCGCCTGCTCTGCGTTTGCGGCGCGATCAACCGTGATCTGTTGGGTCGACAGGACCTTTTGACCGAGCACCGCGGGCACGCCATCGACGCGGATCCAGCCTCGCTCTATCCACTCGTCTGCCTCGCGACGGGACGCGAGGCCGAGTTCGCTCATGCGCTTGGAAAGACGAATGGGGTCAACTGAGTCTGTCATAAGCGGAAACGGATAAGGGGAAAAAACAAGGGCACCCCAAGGTGCCCTATGTGGTATCGATTGAGCTGAATGCTACTTCTTCGCCTCATCCCTTTTGGCTGCGTCAAGCACGGCTTTCATCGCTTCGTCTACGACCTTCTCGTCGGCGGCGGGCGCACCCGGTGGCGCGGAAATTACCTTGTCAGTGCCGGGCACTGGGGTGCCCTGCTTGAAAAGCTCGTCCATGCTGCGCTCTTTATCTGGATTTTTTTCCTGCTCTGGCGCATCAATCTTGACTTTATCGAGGTCGTATTTGATCTCTTTGTCGAGAAAAGCAGTCACCGTCTGCGGGAAGAAAATCACGATGGCCACCAGCATCAATTGCATGATCACCCAGGGGATTGCGCCCAGATAAATATCCGATGATTCAACCTTTTTCGGAATCGCCTTGTTCTTGTAAAGCGTGTCAGCGATACCTCGCAAATAGAACAACGCGAATCCAAACGGCGGATGCATGAAGCTCGTCTGCATATTGACACAGAGCAGCACGCCGAACCAGATCAGGTTGATGCCCAGCTTATCAGCCACCGGCCCAAGCATCGGGATGATGATGAAAGCGATCTCAAAGAAGTCGAGGAAAAACGCAAGGAAAAACACGAAGATGTTGACGACGATCAGGAAGCCCGTTTGTCCGCCTGGCAGACCAGTCAACAAATGCTCAACCCATTTGGCGCCGTCAACGCCCTGAAACACTAGTGAGAATACGCGCGAACCAATCAGGATGAACACTACCATCGCAGTCAATCGCGCCGTGCCCTCCATCGCCTCCTTGACCAAAGGCCAGGTTAGGCGCTTTTGAATAGCAGCAAGGATCAAGGCGCCCACCACGCCCATCGCGCCAGCCTCAGTTGGCGTACAGACAGCGGTGTTAATACCAGGCAAACCACCCATCGAACCCAACACCATGAAGATCAAAATGGCTGACGGTACGATGCCGCGCAAACACTTGCCCCACAAAGCCCACCCGTTCAGGGTGCGCTCACCCTTCGGTATGCCAGGCACGTACTCCGGCTTGATTCTCGCCAACAGAAACGTGTAGAGCGCGAAGATCAGGATCTGGAGAATCGATGGACCCCACGCACCCTTGTACATGTCGCCAACGCTCTTTCCGAGCTGATCGGCGAGCACTACGAGGACGAGCGACGGTGGCACCAGCTGGGTGATCGTGCCCGACGCGGCAAGCACGCCCGTAGCGTAGCGCATGTTGTAGTTGTAGCGCATCATCACCGGCAGCGAAATCAACGCCATGGCGATGACTTGTCCGGCAACCGTGCCCGTGATCGCACCGAGAATGAAGCCAACAATAATGACCGAGTAGCCGAGGCCGCCCCTTACCGGGCCGAACAATTGGCCCATCGAATCGAGCATGTCCTCCGCCAACCCGCACTTCTCAAGGATGGAGCCCATCATGGTGAAGAACGGAATCGCCAGCAACAAGTCGTTCGACAGAATGCCGAAAATGTTCAGGGGCAAATTCGACATGAATGAGGCCGGAAACCAGCCCATGTAAATCGCGAAAAAACCGCACCCCAGGCCCAATGCAGACAGCGAGAACGCGACCGGAAAGCCGATGAGCATGATGGCGATCAAGCCCGCAAACATCATCGGCGCAAACTGTTCCATTACCATTTTTATATTCCCCGTGAGCGCGGCTTATTGCAGCGGCTTTTCGTAGTGGACGTCCATGTTGTAGGTGCCGTTCAGCCACCCCACACGCTTAATGATTTCGGCGATGCCTTGTAGGGTCAACAAGCCAAAACCCAGTGGCAACATGAGCGCAATCGGCCATCGAATCAGACCTCCCGAATTGGAACTCATCTCCATCGAACGGAATTTTTCGACGAAAAATGGCCATGCGAGATAAGTGCTCATGACGCTCATCAGCAAAAGGAAAAAAATCATTCCAAAAATGTCGATCAGCACTTTGCCGCGATTTTCGAAACGTCCGTAGAGGACATCCACGCGCACGTGCTCATTCATCTTGAGCACATAGGGAGCGCCGAGCATCACAGCGGCCCCAAACAAATACCACTGAATCTCAAGCCAGCCGTTTGAGCTCATGTCAAAGGCGTACCGGATTACGGCGTTGCCCGCTGAAATCAGGCAGGA
>JAYWHV010000053.1:0-5306 GCA_043777615.1 Burkholderiales bacterium
TGGGCGGGTCTGCGGCGCTACACGCAACAACATTGGGGACGCGCCGTCAACACAGCGGACTTTCAGCGCGCGATGGAAGTCGCCGCTGGAAGATCGCTCGAGGCATTTTTTCAGGAGTGGGTGTACCTCGCTCCGCGCTAATATCACGGCCTGCTCAAAGAAACAGGTTTTCAGAAGCGCCGCCCATGCTGCTCGATTTTTTCTACCACCTGCGTCATCGCGGATTGAAGCCGTCCACGCGCGAGTTTTTGACCCTGCTCGAAGCGTTGAAGGCAGACGTGATTTCGCCGTCCATCGATGACTTCTACTTTTTGTCGAAAGCCTCGCTGGTCAAGGACGAAAGCAAGTTCGACCGCTTCGATTTTGCGTTCGCTGAATACTTCAAAGGCGTCGCTGAACTGGTCGATTTGAAGACCGCGATTCCTGAAGAATGGCTGAAGAAAATTCTTGAGAAAACACTCACGCCGGAAGAGCGCGAAAAGCTCAAGACGATGGATTGGAACGAACTGATGGAGACGCTGAAAAAGCGTTTAGAAGAGCAAAAAGAGCGGCATCAGGGCGGCAGCAAGTGGATTGGCACCGGCGGAACTTCGCCGTTCGGCGCGTATGGCGAAAACCCGGCGGGCATCCGCATCGGGCAGGACAAGAGCAGGAATCGAGGCGCGGTTAAAGTGTGGGACGAGCGGCAGTTTCGCGATTACGACGACAACGTGGATTTCAACACGAGGAACATCAAGGTCGCGCTGCGTCGCCTGCGCCGCTTCGCGCGCGAAGGAGCGGTGGATGAGCTGGATTTGCCGCACACGCTAGAGGAGACCGGCAAGAACGCGGGCATGCTGTCGATCCAGATGCGCCCCGAGCGACGTAACGCGGTGAAAGTGCTGCTGCTGCTCGACATCGGAGGTTCGATGGATGATCACGTTGAGCAGATCGAGGCCCTGTTCTCGGCGGCTAAAAGCGAGTTCAAGCGACTGGAGCATTTTTACTTTCACAACTGCCTGTACGACTTTGTGTGGAAGACCAACCGCCGCCGCACCACCGAGCGCACACTGACGATGGATCTGCTGCACAAATACGGGCCGGACTATCGCGTGATTTTCGTCGGCGATGCGGCGATGAGCCCGTACGAAATCGAGATGGAAGGTGGCAGCGTTGAATACACCAACAGCGAGACCGGTAAGGTGTGGCTACAACGCATGACCAACCATTTCAAGCGCGTAGCCTGGCTCAACCCGATGCCGCCGCGCTCGTGGGAATACACCTACTCCACCGACATCATCAAAAAAATCATGAACGACCGCATGTATCCGACGACGGTGCAGGGGTTGACTGATGCTATGAAGGCGTTGACGAAGTGAGTGGACATGGGTGAACCTTTTGTTCCGGGAATCGCCACAGAAGGCGGCGCAGAGACCGAACTTCACGCTGCGGCATGGGAAGGAAACGCTGATGAAATCGTTTATCTCGTGGAGGCGGGTGCGTCCGTGAATGCGGTCGATTCCGCAGGCGAAACGGCTCTTCACGGTGCCGCCGCTTGGGGTCGAGTTGATGCCGTTTCAGCGTTAACTCGCCGTGGCGCCGACGTTTCTATCGCAGAAACCGCTGGCCTCACGGCACTGCATTGGGCTGCCAGTCATGGAAATCTGGAAACTGTACAAGTGCTTCTGGACGCTGGCGCAGATGCAGCAGCGAAGGACGTTCGCGAACTGACGCCTGAAGATTTGGCGCGCAAACGGGGCCGCACAGAGATCGTGGGCCTGCTACGCGAACATCGCCGAAAGCGACGTCGCCGCAAGCCGTAGCCTCGATGCGGCGCAGCGGAATCGAGGGATCACCGTAACGCCACCATCCGCGATTCCACTGCGTTGCATCGCGGCTACAGCTCGTAGGCTGGGTTGCCAAACCCAGCGACTGGCGCTCGATGCTTGCTGGGTTTTCAACCCAGCCTACGTGCTAATGTCCGTTTTGGCCAATCGGCGGTATCGCAAAAATACAGGGGGAGTTAACCTCGTAGGGCGGAACGCTTGCGGTTCCGCCGAATCGGGTCGCGCGACGCATCCTGCGGTTGCATGGCCTTCGGCGAACGTACAAGGCGGAACCGCGAGCGTTCCGCCCTACCGCGCTGCTCATGCACAAACTCACTGGAGACCGTTGCAGCAACTGTTACTCTCACACTCCACGCAACCGCAACCGCAGAACCTGAAAACGCTCGAGCCGCCGTCACTGTTCGCACACGCGACCGTACAGCATTTATTTGCGCACTTGGGCAACTCTTCGTACCACCCTAAGCCCTTCTGGTTGTCCAATCCCGAGCTCGTGCTTCCCGCAATCACTGTCGCCACGCTCCTCACGCCGGAAGCCTCGAACGCCTTTTGCGCCTCCGCTCCCTGGGCTTCGCGAATAGAAACCATCGATGAGCCTGCATTTGGGCCGGCACGCGCAACAACGCGTTTCAAACTCACGCTTCCGTCGCTGCTAAGCGATGCGATCAGCGCCAGCTCCGGCTTGTCTGCGGTCTGAAGGGAAAATCGCGTACCTGCAAGCACGTTCGCGCGAATGGTGCATCCATTTGTGGACACGATAGTCAGATCGATAGCGGCTTGCGGTTCGTTGATTTGAGATACCGTAAATGCGCCGGTAGCACCCGTTTGCGGTTCCGATGCTGATGCGGCAGCTTGCGCAAACACGTTCACTGAAAGCAGCGACATAACAAAGATAGCGAGAAACCGAGAGGTTGCTTTCATGAATTGGCTCCAAATATGTGGTGGCGGGTATATGCCATTAGCATTCTGCCCCCCCTCGTCTGTCAACCATGTTGCGGGTCTTCGACACGTTGCAGCCGCAAGGGTGGCCAACACCGCGCCGAGCCTCACTACACGCGCGAGAACGCGTTCGTTTGCCACGGTTTGGTGGGCGCGGGGTGCCCACTCTACGATTTTCTGGAAACGGGAATACGGAGCGCGTCACAACTCCGTCCGCACCTACCAAAACTCCGGAAATAACACCACATCCACTACCTTGCGTAAATAGCAGACGCCCGCGGTGCCGCCGGAGCGTAACTTGTGGCCGAATCACGCGCTCGACGGTTACGACGTGGTTGAAGCGCCAGCGGCGGAAGTTGTCTTCGGCGTAAACCAGCCTTTCCGCGAGTAATGGTTTCATGTCAAGTTAGATTGCAAATTGTGCAATCAGCCATATAATCACAATCATGAACAACAAGCAGCGAAAAACGCTGGTGGCGATATTCGCTGATCCCGTCAACGGTAACCTTGAATGGAGTCTGATCGAATCGCTGCTCAAGGCGATAGGCTGCCGTGTGATCGAAGGCGCTGGCTCCTCAGTGACGTTCGAGAAAGATGGCAAACGAGCCTACTTCCATCGACCGCATCCTGAGCGGCAAGCGCTGCGTTATCGGATTCGCGATACGCGCGAATTTTTGAGATTGATTGGAGTAACCCCATGAGCAATGCAATGACTTACAAGGGCTTCAGCGCACGCGTCGAATTTGATGCGGAAGACCGTATTTTCGTTGGCCGTATTGCCGGTATTCGCGATGTCGTTGGCTTCCATGCTGAGACAGTTGCCGGGTTGGAAACGGCATTTCACGAAACAGTCAACAACTACGTGAAAGCCTGTGCCGCGCTTGGGCAATCACCGAATAAACCAGTGAGCGGCAACATGATGTTGCGAGTGCCAACCGAGGTGCATGCGAGCGCAATTCAGGCGGCGGAATTAGCAGGTGTCAGTCTCAATCAGTGGGCAGCAGATGCACTGCGCTCAGCAGCGCGGCATTGAGATGCAGGAACTTAGTTACAACTCCGTCCGCACCTGCCAAAGCTCCGGAAACAGCACCACATCGAGCACCTTGCGCAGATAGCCGACGCCTGTGGTGCCGCCAGAGCCGACTTTGTGGCCAATCATGCGCTCGACGGTTACGACGTGATTGAAGCGCCAGCGGCGAAAGTTGTCTTCTACGTCGACGAGCTTCTCGGCGAGGTAGTACATGTCCCAATGCTTGGCGGTGTCGCGATACACGCTGACCCATGCTTTGAGCACTTCGGCATTGGATTGTGGCATTTGATCGTATTGCGTGCGCAGCGCGCTCTCGGCAAGCAGCCCGCGTTTGCTTAGCGCCTGCAACGCCACGTCATAAAGCGACGGGCTCTCAATCAACGCAGCTAACCGCGCGTGATGTTCCGGCTGTTCGGCGAACGGTTTGAGCATGTAGCGCTGCCGGTTGCCGAGCAAGAATTCGATGGTGCGATATTGCCAACTTTGAAAGCCGCTGGCGCGACCGAACGCATCACGAAACTCAAGATAATCGGCGGGCGTCATCGTCTTCAACACCTCCCACGCATTGCTCATCTGCTCTTGCGCGCGCGACACACGCGCGAGCATTTTCATGGCGGGTTCGAAGTTGCCCTCACCGAGGCGCTTGATGGCACCGATCAACTCTTTGATGATGAGGCTCATCCACACTTCTTGCACATGATGGATGGTAATGAACAGCGATTCGTCGTGCGCGGTGGTGATCGGGGCTTGCGCGCCGAGCAGTTGTTCGATGCGCAAATAGCTTGAATAACTGAAGCCGCCCGCAAACGATTCGTGCGCGTTTTCGGCGCCAGTTTCCGGCGCGACGTTGACGTCCGAGTCGCCGCCAAAAGGACACGTGCCCGCGCTGTTGGTGTTCACGTCACTTGTCCTCGCGCGCGAAATTCGGCACACTCGTATTCACGGCCCTGCATCACTTCACGCAGCTGCTTCGCGGCGGCCACCACGTCCACCTCGCGCACATACAACGGCGTAAATCCAAAGCGCAAAATGTCTGGCGCGCGGAAGTCCCCGATCACGCCGCGTGCAATGAGTGCCTGCATGATCGCGTAACCTTCGACGTGGCGAAACGACACCTGCGAACCGCGAATATTGGCGTCGCGTGGCGTAGCGAGCACGAGGCCGAAGCCCGCGCATTGCGTTTCAACCTCGGCAATAAATCGCTCAATCAGCGCGACCGATGCGTCACGCACCAGCTGCATGTCCACGGTGAGCCACATATCAATGGCTGCCTCAGTCGCGGCAAATTGCAGGATCGGCGGCGTGCCCACGGTGAAGCGCTCAATGCCGCGCGCCACCTTAAATTGCGGGTCAAACGCAAACGGCGCGGCGTGGGCAAACCAGCCTGAAATCGGGGCGCTAGTGCCTGCGGCATCGAGCGTGTTCAAGTGACGTTTCGCCGCGAAAATAAACGCAGGCGCACCCGGCCCGCCGTTCACATATTTGTAGCAACAGCCGACCGCGAGATCAGCGTT
>JAYWHV010000054.1:0-5304 GCA_043777615.1 Burkholderiales bacterium
GCTCGCGCGCAAGGCATAGGCGTGCAGTTCACCAAAGATGACACTGGCCGCGGCGCCAAGCGCCGCATTGAAGGCATTTTGGGCGCTTTGCTTGCGTCTTCACGACCGACTCATACGATGTAGTGTTTGCGCTTCGTTGTCTGTTTCTCTGCCCGTGTTTGTAGATTCTCACTGCCACATTAACTTCTCTGACTTCGCTGACGACGGGGATGGAGTGGTTGAACGTATGCGCGCAGCAAACGTTTCTCATGCGATGTGTATCAGTGTGACCTTGCCAGAGTGGCCTTCCGTGGTTGCCATTGCGGACCGGCACGAGAACATTTACGCAACGGCCGGCGTGCATCCCGACTACGAGAATATTGAGGAGCCCACGATTAAGGATCTGCTCACGCGGGCACAGCATCCGAAGGTTCAGGCCATAGGCGAAACCGGGCTTGACTACTATCGTTTGCAGGGTGACCTTGACTGGCAGCGGGCGCGCTTTCGCACGCACATCCGTGCGGCACGTGAATGCGGCAAGCCGCTGGTGATTCACACGAGAAGCGCGTCCATCGACACCCTCGCGATCATGCGCGAAGAGCGGGCGAACGAAGTAGGGGGCGTCATGCACTGCTTCACGGAAACCTGGGACGTTGCGAGTGCCGCGATGGATCTGGGTTTCTATATTTCGTTTTCCGGTATTGTGAGCTTCAAGAGTGCGAAGGAGTTGCGCGATGTGGCGCAACGCGTGCCACTGGAGCGCATGCTGATCGAAACTGACTCTCCGTATCTTGCGCCGGTACCGTATCGCGGCAAGCGAAACGAGCCGTCCTTCGTTCCTCACGTCGCGGCAGCCATTGCGGCTGTTCGCGAAATTGATGTGGAAACTGTTGGTCGCGCCACCGGTCAAAACTTTTTCTCGCTGTTTCGGGTTACCTCATGATTTCTTTCTGTTCGCGCGCATTTGCTAAAGCTTCACTCGCGGCCGCCGCGCTCTTTGCTCCGGTGGTCTTTGCCCAGAGCGCTGCCGGCACCAACGAACTGTTCAAGATGCTCGATCTCGATCGCCCGACGGAGGTGCGAGCCTTATTGCTCAAAGGCGTGAAGCCAGACGTGGTCGATGAGCGAGGCGATCATGCGCTGCTTGTCGCTTCGCGCAACGGCTTGCTGCAAAGTACGCAGACGCTGGTTGATGCCGGGGCGAAGGTCAATCAGCGCAACAAATGGGGCGACACCGCGTTGATGGTTGCTGCACTGAACGGGCACGACAAGGTCGTTCGCTACTTGCGCGGCAAAGGAGGTGATGTGAACAGCACCGGCTGGACCGCCTTGCATTACGCAGCCGTTAATGGGCACGCAGAAGTCGCGAAGTATTTGCTGGATCAGGGCGCAAATCCGGTGGCTTCTTCACCAACCGGTATCAGCCCGCTGATGATGGCGGCGCGCGAAAACAAGACCGAAGTGGTCAAAGTGTTGCTTGAGTACGGCGCAGATATTGCGCAGAAAAATGACAAGGGTGAAACCGCGTACGACTGGGCTGTGCGCGAAGAACACAAACCCGTCATCGACTTGCTTAAAAAGGCAAGCGCGCGTTAGTTTTCGCCGGAGCCGCGAGCGTTGGGTGCCGTGGGAGTTTTTTCCGCTGGGGCCGAATTGATGGTGGTTGCCTGCGCTGACTGAATCACTAGCGCCGTCATGTCAGGCATGCCGCTAACGATACGCCTCGCACCGTTAAACGCCTTCTGCCAATAGCGATTGTCCAGGTTGACCACTTCCACGGCCCCGCCGCTGCTGGGCGCATGGATGAAACGGTTGTCGCCAATATAAAGGCCGACATGCGAAAACTGGAAGCGGCGCGTATTAAAGAAAACCAGATCGCCAGGCTGCAATTCATCTCGCTTGATGGACTCGCCAACGCGCGCCTGTTCGCGTGCGCTTCGCGGCAAGGAAATTCCGGTGGCTTGCTGAAACACGTAACGAATCAAGCCACTGCAATCAAGACCTTGGTCCGGCGTGTTGCCGCCAAAGCGGTAGTCAACGCCAATGAGCGCAAGCGCGTAACTTGTGATGTTGGCGGCAGAATCCTTGGCCTTATCGCCCAGATTTCGCAACGTTTTTTCGGCACGTAACAACGTCCCGCTTGCGCCTGATTCATCATTTGGTGCGGCGAGCACCGATGTCGAAAGCGAAGCTGCGACGCAACTCGCCAACAATATCGGTACGCATGCCAAAAGTTTGTGTTTCACCATTGAGCTTATTTTAGACCAGCAACGACCGATTGTCGACGCCTCGTGCTTACCACCTCCGCCCTGCGCTAACATTCGAAGTTAGCTTCGATTTTTGTTCACGCTTATGGCTCTTGACGCATCGTCCCCAATCCAAGGCAGTTTGGTCGCCATAGTTACGCCTATGCATGCTGATGGCGCTCTGGATATTGACGCGCTCAAGGCTCTGATCGATTGGCACATCGCCTCCGGCACGGCGGCAATCGTTATTGTGGGAACGACCGGCGAGTCGCCGACAGTTGATGTCGATGAGCATGCACTTCTCATCAAGACGACGGTTACGCATGCGGCTGGCCGGATCAAAGTTGTTGCGGGCACCGGTGCCAATTCGACGCGTGAAGCGATCAGCCTGTCCGCGTATGCGAAGTCGGTCGGCGCGGACGCGTCGCTTTCAGTCGTGCCGTACTACAACAAGCCTACTCAGGAAGGCCTGTACCAGCACTTCAAGGCAATTGCGGAGGCCGTTGACATTCCGATGATCCTGTACAACGTGCCTGGACGCACAGTCGCCGACATGGCGACGGCGACCACGATGCGCCTGGCTTCGGTGCCAGGTATTGTCGGAATCAAGGATGCCACAGGGGATATCGCGCGCGGCGGCGAACTGTTACGTCAATTGCGGAAACTTGATAAGCGATTTGCGGTCTACAGCGGCAATGATGACTCCGCACTGGCGCTCATGGCGATGGGCAGCGACGGCGTGATTTCTGTCACCGCAAACGTTGCACCGAAGCCGATGGCCGATATGTGTCGCGCGGCGCTGGCGGGTGACTTCGCCGCGGCTCGCGCCATTAATGACACGCTGATGCCGTTGCACCTTGATCTGTTCGTCGAGGCCAATCCAATTGCGCCGAAATGGGTGATGGCGCGGATGGGCAAATGTGGTGCCACGACGCGTTTGCCGATGACCCCGCTCACGCCAAAGTTTGAACCGGTACTCGAAGCCGCGATGCGCCACGCCGGATTACTGTAAAAAATGACGCCATGACTTTAGGGACAGGAACACGAATGAAATCAGTTTCAACGTTTGCGCTCACAGCGCTCGCTGCGGTTGCAGTGACACTTGCTGGTTGCAGCACGATTGCCGAGTACAGCCCGTTTGAGGCAAAGCGGGTCGAGTACAAGGCCGCGCAGTCCGGCCCGTCGCTGGAAGTTCCTCCAGATTTGACACCGCCCAAGTACGACGAGCGTTTCCGCGCCGGTACGGCTACGCTTTCAGGCGTTAATTCGGCCAATCGGGCTGCGGTTCTGTTGGGTGCAGGCGGGGTATTGCCGGCTGTTTCTGGCATGCGTATCGAGCGCGCGGGTACGGAGCGTTGGCTGGTTGTGCCAGGCACTCCCGAGGTGAATTTTCCAAAAGTTCGCGAATTCTGGGCCAGCATGAACATGACGCTGGTTTCGGATGATTCACGTATCGGGCTCATGGAAACCGACTGGGCTGAAAACCGCGCACGTATTCAGGAAGACATCATTCGCCGCACCATTGGCAGGGTGTTTGATCAGGTTTACTCCAGTGGTACGCGCGATAAGTACCGCACCCGTCTGGAGCGTGGCGCCAACAGCACGACCGAGATCTACATCAGCCATCGTGGTCTCGAAGAGAAAAATATCGGCACAAGCTCACAACCGGTATTTCGCTACGAGCCGAGAAAGCCTGAACCCGAGTACGAGGCAGAAATCCTGAACCGCATGATGCAATATTTGGGCGCGCCAAAGGAAGAGGCGGTGCAAATCGCCCGGGCGGCCGTGTCGCCCGCTGCGGCAGCGGCACGAGCAGATCAGGCGGACATCATCACGGTCGGTGGCGTTTCACGACTCTCAATGACCGACACCTTTGATCGATCATGGCGTCGGGTCGGGCTTGCGCTCGATCGTGTCGGATTTACGGTCGTCGACCGTGATCGCACCGCTGGCACATACTTCGTGCGCTATGCCGATCCCGACACCATCGCCAACAACGAGCCCGGTATTCTCGACAAGCTCAAGTTCTGGCGGACAGACACCAAAGAGGTCGCGGAGCAATATCGCATCTCGGTGAAAGAAACCTCCGGCAAGACCGAGGTGCGCGTACTCGACAGCAAAGACGCGCCAGTCGCCAGCGCTATCGGGACGCGTATTATGACGCTGCTGCACGCACAGCTGCGCTAGTTGCGGTATCTGCCCAGCCCATTCACTCGGCGGCTAGTTTGATTCGCGCGTGAGATTTGCTAGTCTCGGAAGCGGAAGCGAAGGCAACGCCTTAGTCGTTCAGGTAGCACAAACCACGGTCATGATTGACTGTGGTTTTGGTATCAAAGAAACCGTCAGCCGCTGCGCGCGCCTGGGCATCGAGCCTGAGCGCATCGATGCCATCGTTATCACCCATGAACATGCCGATCACGTCGGCGGCGCGCCCCGATTTGCGCGACGCTTCGGTATTCCCGTATGGCTTACGTTCGGTACCTTGTCGGCGACTGAATCGAGGTGGGACGGCTGCACATTACGCGGATTTGACTCACATGACGCATTTCTCGTCGGCGACATTGAAGTTCTGCCGTTTCCGGTGCCGCATGATGCGCGCGAACCCGCGCAAATGACCGTCACCGACGGCACGCGTCGCCTGGGCGTGTTGACCGATGTGGGTGAGACGACGCCGCATATTGAAGCGTCGCTTTCCGATTGCGACGCGCTGTTTCTGGAGGCCAATCACTGCCAGGACATGCTCTATCGGTCTTCGTATCCGCCACGGCTTAAAGAGCGCATTTCCGGTCGCTACGGTCATTTATCCAACGCCGCGTCGTCAGAAATTCTGGCGCGCGTGGCCGGTGGCCGCTTACAGCGTGTGGTTGCCGCACATTTGAGTCGCGAAAACAATCGTGCTCACCTCGCAAAAGAAGCTTTTGCTGCCGCTTTGGGTGGCGTGGCCGATGATATTTTCGTCGCGACTCAGGATCGTGGCCTGGAATGGGTCACGATTGCGTAGCAACAGCAATGAACGGCTTTTCGTCCAAATGACGACTGATCAAGGGGGCGTTCGATAATAATGAAAAAGTCGACATCC
>JAYWHV010000055.1:0-5257 GCA_043777615.1 Burkholderiales bacterium
CTTCGAGATCATGTTCAACAAGCCGAAGTACGATGCGCTGCCAGCGAAGATGAAAGCCATCATCAATGGTGCGGTCGAAGCAGCGTCGGCTGACATGTCGTGGAAAGCGATTGATCGTTACTCGAAGGACTACATCGAGCTGCAGACGAAAGACAAAGTGAAGTTCTACAAGACTCCGGATTCGGTGCTTCAGATGCAGCTGACGGTGTGGGACGCGATTCTTGAGAAGAAATCCGCCGAGAATCCGCTATTCAAGGAAATTCTTGCTTCGCAGAAAGCCTTTGCCGAGCGCGCCGTGAAGTGGGATCAGGACACGATGGTCAGCCGCCGGATGGCAGTCAGCCATTTCTTCAGCCCGCCAAAAGCAGGCGCGAAGAAGGCGTAGTTTTGCCCGCGTGACACGATGGCCATCCGGGTCCGCTCGGGTGGCCAATTTTTTTTGAACAGGCCAGGTTATGCAGCAGCTACTTTTATTGATTGACCGGATCAGCACTTTTGTCGGCCAGGCGTTTTCCTGGCTCATCGTGACGCTTACTTTGATGATTTCGTGGGAAGTGTTTTCGCGCTACGTGCTCGATCACCCGCATGCGTGGGCGTTCGACGCGATGATCATGCAATACGGCACGCTGTTCATGATGGCCGGCGCGTACACGCTCGCAAAAAATGGCCATGTTCGGGGCGACGTGCTCTACAGTTTTTTTGAGCCGCGCACTCAGGCGACGCTTGATCTGATTTTGTACATCCTGTTTTTCATTCCGGGCGTCATCGCGCTCACCTACGCGGGATTTTTCTACGCTGCCGAATCGTGGGCAATGAACGAGCACTCGAACATCACCGCCGATGGTCCGGCGATTTATCCGTTCAAGACCATGCTCCCGCTGGCGGGCGGATTCCTGCTTCTGCAGGGCATTGTCGAAATCATCCGTTGTGTCATCTGCGTAAAGACGGGCGAATGGCCATCGCGCGCCAACGACGTGCAGGAAGTGGACGTTGATAAGTTGAAAGAAATGGTTCACGTGAAAGACGAAGATATTCAGGCGCTTGACAAATATGTGACTCCAGCTGGGAGCACAAAATGAAAATCAAAAAAGAGCTGTGGTTTGGCTTTACGCTGATGGCGATCATCCTCACGGTGGTGGTCATCTACACGCCGTGGTCAAACTTTGCCGACGGGCACTTGAGTCGCGCTGACCTTGGATCGCTGGGTCTCTTGATGCTGGCGCTCATCGTCGTGGCCATCATGTTGGGCTTCCCGACGGCATTTACGCTCATGGGCATGGGCATGTTTTTTGGGTGGCTCGCGTACCGAACGGTGAACCCGGAAATTGCGACGCGACAAATCCTCGACCTGATGGTGCAACGCGCCTATTCGGTGATGTCGAACGACGTACTGATCGCGATTCCGCTGTTCGTTTTTATGGGCTATCTGGTTGAACGCGCGAACCTGATCGACAAGCTTTTCAAAAGCCTGCACCTCTCGCTGGCCCGCGTGCCGGGCGCACTGGCCGTGGCCACCATCGTGACCTGCGCCATTTTCGCAACGGCCACCGGCATCGTCGGGGCTGTCGTGACACTCATGGGTTTGCTCGCCCTGCCTGCGATGCTTCGCGGCGGCTATAGCGTGCAGCTCGCGGCGGGCGCAATTACGGCGGGCGGTTGTCTCGGCATCTTGATTCCGCCATCGGTGCTTTTGATCGTGTACGGCGCGACGGCGGGGGTTTCGGTGGTGAAGCTCTACGCAGGCGCTTTTTTCCCTGGAATCATGCTCGCCTCACTGTACGTGGGATATGTCGTCATCGTCGCCAAGTGGAAACCGCATCTGGCGCCGCCGCTCTCGGAGGCGGAACGCTTTGTGCCGCTGCCGCCCATCGCAACGGCGCTCGCACCGAAGGGCAGCAACGCGGTGTCGGGACTGTGGTCAGGCTTGCGAGACAGCGCGTTGCCAAAGCGCGCGGTGTCAACACAACTGCTGATATCGCTCCTCCCGGCCATCGCCATTGCGGCCCTGCTGGCCCTGATGTACTTCAGCGCTACAGCGCCTGCCGCGAAAATGGATACAACCGGGCTGGTACAAGCCGGCGGCGGTATCACTGCCGAAGCCGAGAGCCCAGCCGAAGTCGGTGGGCTGGCTGAACCACCGAAAGAATCCGGCGGCCTCGCGGAACCACCGAAGGAATCCGGCGGACTGGCCGAGCCTCCGAAAGAGTTGGGCGCCCTCGCCGAGCCACCGAAGGAATCCGGAGCTTTGGCTGAGCCACCTGCTCCGGCCGGGGCGACCACCAAAGCGGCAGCGCCTGACACAAGCGTGACCAAAGGCGCTGAAAGCAAGCCGGTCGCCGAAGCCGTTGCCCGCGAACCGGTGCCGACGTGGTACTGGATCGTATTGGCGGTCGGGCTTGCCGCGCTCGCGCTCATCACGAAGATGATGAACTGGCAGCGTCTGGAAATTTTCAAGATGCTGCTGGCGTCGTTCTTCCCGCTTGCCATCATGATCATCGCGGTACTGGGCTCGATCGTCTTCGGTCTGGCAACGCCGACTGAGGCGGCGGCGGTTGGCGCGCTCGGGGGGCTGATCCTGGCGGGCGCGTACCGCTTCGTTGCGGCCAAGCGAGACAGCAATCCCAGCCCGGCGATGAAGACCGTCCGCGACCTGGGCGGAATCATCAAGGAATCATCCTTCCTGACCGCCAAGACGAGCGCGATGGTCTGCTGGCTGTTCGTGGGTTCGTCGATCTTTTCAGCCTCGTTCGCACTGCTCGGCGGTCAGGAGATCATCGAGCGCTGGGTGCTCTCGATGGGACTGTCGACCGTGCAATTCATGTTGCTCTCGCAGTTCATCATCTTCATCCTCGGTTGGCCATTGGAGTGGACCGAGATCATCGTGATCTTCATGCCGATCTTCATCCCGCTGCTGCCAAAGTTCGGTGTCGATCCGCTGTTCTTCGGCCTGCTCGTCGCGCTGAATTTGCAGACCGCGTTCCTGAGCCCGCCGGTGGCGATGGCGGCGTTCTACCTGAAAGGTGTTTCGCCGCCACATGTCACGCTAAACCAAATATTTGCCGGCATGATGCCGTTCATGGGTATTCAGGTGCTCGCGCTGACGCTGCTCTACATCTGGCCGCAAATTGGGTTGTGGCTGCCGGGTGTCTTGTACAAGTAGCGGGCGAAAGCTACTCAAAATGCCTTGTTCCCCGCGTCGTCGGAAACCGACGCGGCTGGCATTTTTCGGATAGTTTCCGATAACAGCTTTTACATGAAACAGCGGCTGCACTGCGGCTGAAGCGCTACAAGGCAACTTATCGACTGATTGCGTTTTTGGCCGTCAGCCCCAATGCAACGGGCATTTCAGCCAAAAGCTGATTAGGGGTGTTGCGACACGAGCGTCAAAATCGCGTCGCCATATTTGCGCAATTTGTTCTCGCCAATCCCATTGATATCGGCCAGTTTGGCGCGCTCTTTCGGCTTGCGACTGGCAATTTCTTTGAGGACGTTGTCGTGCAGGATGGCGAAGGGGGCAACGTTTTCTGCGGTCGCCGTTTCGACCAGCCAGCCCTTGAGCGCTTCGTGCAGCTCCTCGTCCACCGGCAGCTCCACCGTGTTTTTCCGGCTGGTTCGCTTGGGCGCGACTTTGGCAGCGCTGCCAAACGTCTTTACCTCGGCAAGCTTCCGGAGCATGGCGGTGACTTCGCCGCGCATCACGGGCGCGGCAGCGGGTGTCAGGCGCAATGCGCCGTAATTGGTGACGTCAATCTCAGCCCAGCCGAGCGTGACGGCCTGACGGATCACGTTCCTCCATGCGGCGTCGTCAAACGCGGTGCCGATGCCGTGAACGTCGGATTGATCGTGACCGCGCGTGCGGATTTGCGTGGTGCTCAAGCCACGCAATACTTCGATGACATAGGTCGCGCCATAGCATTGACCAGTGGCCTCAATCGCGGCCAGAGCCATGCCGACCTGCTCGGTCGCGTCCCACGTTTTTGGCGGGCTCAGGCAGGTGTCGCAGTTGCCGCAGGCGTAGCCTTCCGCCTTGTTCTCGCCGAAATAGGCGAGCAGCCGTCCGCGTCGACAGGCGTTGGTTTCGCACAGTCCCAATAACGCGTCAAGTTTTACGCGCCCGGTACGCTTGAAGTCGTCGTTGGCACCGCTGGCATCGATGAACCGGAGCTGCTGTACGACATCGGTCAGGCCGTACACCATGAGCGCTTCAGCGGGATCGCCGTCGCGTCCCGCGCGGCCGGTTTCCTGGTAATAGCTCTCCACACTTTTTGGCAGATCGAGATGCACGACGAAGCGCACGTCGGGCTTGTCGATTCCCATGCCGAACGCGATGGTGGCCACCATGATGAGCCCGCGTTCACGCAAAAACCGCGACTGATTTTTGCGGCGCTCGTCGGCGTCCATCCCGGCATGGTACGGCAGCGCCTTGACGCCCTTTTCAGTTAACCATTCAGACGTGGCTTCCACTTTTTTTCGCGACAGGCAATAGACGATGCCCGCTTCGCCTTCGTGTTCTTTCAGGAAGGCAAGCAGCTGCTCGCGCTCGTCACCGCGGGTGGTGATGGTGTAGCGGATGTTCGGGCGATCAAAGCTGGAGACGAACTCACGCGCGTCGTCCATTTTCAGGCGTAGGCGAATTTCTGTGCGCGTTAACGCGTCAGCGGTCGCGGTCAATGCGACGCGCGGGACGCCCGGAAAGCGGTCAACGAGAATGGCCAACTGCAAGTAGTCCGAGCGAAAATCATGGCCCCACTGCGATACGCAATGCGCCTCGTCAATCGCGAAGAGCGCAAGCTGGTTGCGACCGTGCAGCAGATCCAGGAGCTTCAAAAAGCCCTCCATCATCAGACGCTCAGGTGCGACGTAGAGGAGCTTGATTTCGCCGGTCATGAACTGCCGCTCGACCTTCGTAGCCTCCGCAGGTGACAACGATGAATTCAGAAACGCCGAGGCGACGCCCAGCTCGCGCAAGGCGTCCACCTGATCCTGCATGAGCGCGATGAGCGGCGACACGACAATTGCCAAACCGGGCCGCAGCAGTGCGGGGATTTGGTAGCACAGCGATTTGCCGCCGCCTGTCGGCATCAGTACGAGCGCGTCGTGGCCGGACGCCACGTGATCAATGATGTCGGCCTGCGGGCCACGAAAGCTTGAATAGCCAAAAGTGGTTTTGAGTATTTCTAGAGCGGTTTGGGTCATGTCGTGAAGGTTAGCAAGTTTGGGCCTCTGGCTTACTGGACGCAAGAGACTCTGCGGCCTG
>JAYWHV010000056.1:0-5253 GCA_043777615.1 Burkholderiales bacterium
AAACTGCTAGGATTGAATTATGGCTTCTCAATCTGCTCACGACCACGCGGGACATCACCACCCGCACGCGGAACCTTTGGCGCTGGCGCCCACGCCCGCAACCGCTCAAGCGCTGGCCCGTCGCCTGGTCAAGGAAAGCGGCGGTCGCAACACGGGCGCGCGGCGGAACGTTCTGGCTTGTCTGATTGCCGCCGGGCGCGCGCTGTCGCACGGCGAAATCGAGGCGCAGCTGGCCGACTCCGATCTCGACCGCGTAACACTCTACCGCGTGCTGGAATGGCTGGTCGAACAATCGCTGGCGCACCGCGTCGGCGGGTTGTCGGGCTTTGATCGCGCCATGCGCTTCGCGTTCAGCCGGCCGGAACACGGTCATGCCCATGCCCATTTTCAGTGCGTGCAATGCGGCACCACGATGTGTCTGGACGAGGTTGCGGTGCCCGCGTTGGCGGTGCCGGGCGGCATTGAGTTGCAGGGGATTGAACTCGCTGCTTACGGCTTCTGCGAGCGTTGCGCCGAGCAAAACAAGACAGGCATCAACTTGTGATGGCTGAGTAGCTATAATCCGGCCCCGCCCTGTCTGCACTTGTAATTCTTTTGTTACTTTGCGCACAGACCAGCGAGCGCCGTTGCGGGTAACCTCACGGCACTTCATCTTCCGGTATCGAATTGATAGAGTCTTCTCACATGGCAACTACGGCATCCACAAGCAAGGCGAAGGCAGCGCCCGCTGCCAAAGCAGCAGCTCCCACAAAGTCGAAGTCCAACACGTTGCCCTCAGCGCCACCGGTGATTGCCGCGCCCGAGCCAAGTCCCGCTGCCGTGGCGGCGCGACCGCTTGCGTCTGCGCCCAAGGCCGCGATGGTGCTGACCATGAACAGTCACAAAAAGTACGCCGGTCTGACCGAAGCAGAAATATTGAAGCAGCCGGAATCGGAGTACATGAGCAAGGAGCAGCTCGCTTTTTTCCACGAAAAGCTGGTTGAGTTGCGCGGACAAATTTTGCATAACGCGACCGACACTGGCGAACATCTGCGTGAATCCGAAGTGGCGACTGACCCGTCAGATCGTGCGACGCAGGAAGAGGAATACACCCTCGAATTGCGAACGCGCGACCGCGAACGCAAGCTTTTGAAAAAGGTCGACAAGGTCATCCGCATGATCGACGACGGCAGCTTTGGCTGGTGCGAAGAAACCGGCGAACCGATTGGTCTGGCGCGTCTGATCGCCCGGCCGACTGCGACTCTGTCGATTGAGGCGCAGGAGCGCCGCGAGCGCATGCAGAAGCTCTACGGCGATTGACCTGTTCCCGAACCAGGAACTTGTTTCGCAACAAGTTTCAAGTCCCCGTTTGTTTCACCAAGGATTAAAACAATGAGTGCACCCTTCTCCCTTCCGCCGCTGCCGTATCCCGACACTGCGCTGGAGCCGCTGATTTCCGCGAACACGCTTTCGTTTCACTACGGCAAGCATCACAAGGCCTATGTCGACAACCTGAACAAACTGGTTGAAGGCAAGGATCTGGCGACGATGACGCTAGAGCAGATCATCAACCTGTCGGCTGGCAAGGCCGACATGGCCGGTGTGTTCAATAACGCCGCGCAAATCTGGAATCACACGTTCTACTGGAACAGCATGAAGCCGAACGGTGGCGGCAAGCCGACCGGCGCGCTGGCCGCGGCGATTGACAAGGACCTTGGCGGTTACGACAAATTCAAGGCTGACTTTTCGGCTGCCGCGATGACGCAGTTCGGCTCCGGCTGGGCCTGGCTCGTCTCCGATGCGGGTACTCTGAAAATCGTCAAAACCGGCAATGCCGAAGTGCCGTTCACCAAGGGCCAGAAGCCTTTGCTGACGATCGACGTGTGGGAACATGCTTACTACCTCGACTACCAGAACCTGCGTGCAAAGTACGTCGAAACGCTGATCGACAAGCTCCTCAACTGGGACTTCGCGAACGCAAACTTCGCCAGCTAGTCGAATTCGTTGCGACACAAAGAAAGGCCGGTGTTCCGGCCTTTTTTCATGGGCTTTTTGGGAATGAACGTGGGTAATCAGCTTTTTCGTGTAACGACCACTGCATTGGGGCTAGAGCCACATTTAATCTAGAGTCAATTATTGATGAAAATAGCACCTATCCCACACGCACTGGTCGTTTTTGCTAAAAGCTGTATGTCCGTTGCCGCTTGCAGGGACACTCCGGGGTGCTGACCGTCACCAGCCTCTCGCATCGCTACAACGCGGCCGCTGCCAAAGCGGAGCTTCGTTTCGGCAGTTTCTCGCTCGACAGCGGCCACGCGCTTTTGCTGCGCGGCGACTCCGGGGCTGGTAAATCGACACTACTGCACCTGCTTTGCGGCGTGCTTCCGATTCGGGCGGCAAGCGGCGACGTGGTGCTCGCCGGTCAATCGTTGCAATCATTGACTCGCTCCGAACGCGATGGCCTGCGCCCCTACACCGTCGGCTGGATGCCGCAGCGACAGTTTTTAATGTCTACTCTCACCGTGCTGGAAAACGTGCTGCTTCCGGCGTCATTGGCCGGTCGCGCCGACGCTGCAACGCGGACGCGGGCGATTGCCCTGCTGCAATCGTTTGCCATCAGCGATCTCGCGGGCCTGCGTCCGCAAATCCTTTCGGTCGGGCAGGCCGCCCGCGCGAGCCTCGCTCGTGCGCTCGTCACGCAACCCAAATTACTTCTCGCCGACGAACCCACCGCAGCGCTGGACGCAGTGTCGTCGCGACTCGTCATTGAACAAATCGCTCGCTACGTCGCGGCTGGGGGTGCTGCCATCATCGCCAGCCACGATCCGTCGATTCGCGCGTTGTGGGACGCGGTTTCTGACAAAAGCTCGCTGCTCGCTGAGCTGGAGCTTCCGAGATGACTGCGGTTCTGATCCGCCGGTTTCTGGCCGACCGACCGTGGCAATTCGCGCTGGCCGTGATGCTCTGTGCCCTCGGAATGGCAAGTGCTATCAGCATCGTCTGGCTGCAATCGGTGCTGGAACAGCATGCGCGGCGGCAGGCCCAGGGCATTGACATCGTGGTCGGCGCCAAAGGCTCCGCGCTGCAAAACGTGCTGGCGGCGGTGTACTACCTGGACGTTCCCAACGGCAATATTTCGCTGAAGGAAGTCGACGCATTGAGGGCGAATCCGCAAGTTGCCAAAGCCATTCCGATTGGCGTTGGCGACTCCGTCGGCGGCGCGCGCATCGTCGGTACGACCGACGAATTCATCCCCTTTTACGGCGGCACGCTCGCGTCCGGCTCGTTTGCCGCGGCCCCGATGGATGCGGTGCTCGGCGCGGGCGTCGCTCGCCGCACCAAGCTCAAACTGGGCGACAGTTTCGTCGGCGCACACGGCCTCGGCGACGGCGGCGAATCGGGCGATGCTCACGATTCCCACCCGTATCGCGTCGTTGGCATCCTGCATCCGACCGGCCGCCTCATCGACGAGACCGTCGTCACGCCGCTCGAGAGCATCTGGCTCGTGCACGAAGGCCATAGCGCCAGCGCGGAGCCGGAGGCCACGTTCGCGCTCATTCAGGCGAAAGGCCCCATAGGCGTCGCCACACTGCCGCGCCTCATCAACGCACGGCCCGGCTTGCAGGCGGCGGTGCCCGCGCTGGAATCGGCGCGCCTGCTCACCAGCTTCAACTGGGTTGCCCTGGTGGTCAAGGCGTTCGCCGCAATTTTGGTGGCTGCGGCGATGGCCTCGCTGCTTGGCGCGCTTTTGCAGGCGCTGGCCCGCCGTGAGCCCGATCTGGCGTTGCTCCGAGCGATGGGTGCAACTCGCGGCACGCTGGCGGGTCTGATGCTGGGTGAATCGCTGGTGTTGATCGCCGTTGCGGCCGTTGTGGCGGGCGGGTTGGTGGCGCTGGCGGCGTGGTCCTTCCAGACATTTGCGCTGCCCGGTGTCGTGATTGCTGCGGGAGAGGGCGTTTTATATTGGCTGGCAGGGCTCGGGATCGCCGCAACGCTCGCCGCTCTTGCTACTATTCCACCGCTCCGCCGCTGCCTCTCCATTGACGTGGCAGCCCAACTTTCGTCGAGGTAACTGTCATGCAAATCCGTAAATTCCTTGGCTCAGTTTTGATCACGCTGATATCGGCGCTGTTCGTGGCGTCCAGCGGAGCCGTGACCCCGGTGCCAGCAGACGGCGCGCTGATGCCAGCGTCGCAATTTCTCCCCGAAAAGCCGGGCTTCACATCGTGGCGGGTGCTGGCGCAGGTCGAACTGGTTAAACAAGATCGCAAGATGGTGCCGAAGTTTGAGTCGGCCGTGACCGCGCTGGACGGCAAGATGGTGAAGGTGCAGGGCTTCATGATGCCACTTGATATTGGCGACAAACAGCGCCGCTTCCTGCTCGTTGCCGCGCCGCCACATTGTTCGTTTTGCCTGCCTGCCGGGCCGGACGCCATGATCGAAATTCGCGCCAAATCAGACATTCGTTACGGTTTTGACGCGGTGGCGCTGTCAGGAAAACTGCAAGTGCTCAAAGACGATCCGGCGGGGCTCTACTACCGCATTGTTGATGCCGTTCCCGCGCAGTAGTGCGGGCAGAAGGATTAGTACGGTTGCCAGCGAAGCGGTAAGGGTGTAAGTTCGCGTTTATGGCCTTCAAAATTTTCCCAAAATCATCAAAGTCGGGTTCCCCAGCAAAGCTGGAACTCGTTGATGACAACACGCGCGGCACGCGTGCTGGCGATACCGAGACGAGCCTTAACTGGGCGCCGCATGCCAGCCGGATTGAGGTTGAGGAAGAAGGCGGCCTGAGTCCCTCGCTTGAGAATGCGGCGTTGATGTTCGCGCACGGCAACGAGAGTGCAGCGAGAGCGGCACTTTCGCACGCACTTGAAACCTCCGAGCGTTCGCAGCAAATGGTCTGGATGTGTTTGTTCGACCTGCATGCGCGCGCGAACGACCGCACGGCGTTTGAAGAACTCGCGCTCCGTTTCGTGGTTCAGTTTGAGCGCTCTGCGCCCGCATGGGATGAAATGGCGGGCGCCAGCAGTTCCGACCCGGCCACGTCCAACGCTCGTGCCAAGCCAAAATCACTACTACGCGGCGAGCTTGCGGATCCGCAGGCTCCGGTTATCGTTGCGCTGGTCGAAGCGTCAAAACGCAAAGATGGTGTGCCACCCCGGTTTGACCTTGACATCGTCGATCTTGACGGAGCGAGCGATGTGTGCGGCCTGTTGCTGGCCGGATCGTTGGCCTCGCTTCGGCGTAAAGGCGCGGTGATCTCCATTCGTGGCC
>JAYWHV010000057.1:0-19508 GCA_043777615.1 Burkholderiales bacterium
CGCAACGTGGCAAACGCCCGCGGACGGCCAGGCTTGGTTGAAGCGTATCGACGCGCTTCATGCGGCGGGCAGCGGCCTGCAATTTGTCGCACTTGAGAAGTCCTCTGGGCGCGTCGTTGCGACCTGTCTCCTGTTTCGTCATGACGAGCAAAGCGCGCGTGCCGAGTTGGGCTATGTGCTCGGTCGTGAATATTGGGGCCATGGATTGATGCATGAGGCGCTGTCGGCGCTCATCACCTACGGCTTCGAGACGTGTGGCCTGCGTCGTCTCGAAGCCGAGGTGAATCCTGAAAATGAATCTTCAAATCGGCTTATACAAAAGTTGGGATTCGCCAAAGAAGGCCTCTTGCGCCGACGCTGGTTTGCCAAGGGCAGCGCCCACGACACCTACATCTACGGCCTGCTTCGCGACGAGTGGCCGAACGCTGGGTCGAACCAGACGATCTCTTGATGCATCCACACTGTGCCCACCACATTCGAAACCACGATGGCTTCCATTCGCAAAGAACTTCTGGTCAACGCACCGCTCGCGCACGTTTGGGATGCAGTGCGCGACGTCGGCGCGTTGCACACGCGGCTCGTGCCGGGCTTTGTCATCGATTGCAAGATCGACGGTGACTCGCGCCTCGTTACGTTTGCCAATGGTGTCGTCGTGCGCGAACTAATTGTCGATCTTGACGATAGTGCACATCGCCTCGTCTGGTCGGCCGTGGGCGGCCGCCTCACGCATCACAATGCATCGCTGGAAGCGTTTGCCAACGGCAGCAACCAAACACGTGTCGTGTGGACGGCCGACGTATTGCCCAACACGCTGGCCGCCACGGTGGCCGCAATGGTCGAGCAGGGTGCCGCTGCCATGAAACAAGCCCTCGAACGATCCGCGGGCGCACGCTAGCCCCCATCGTGCGCTGAGCGGCTGGCCCCTGCTCAGTGCTGGCGGTGAAATCATTTGCCAAATCAGTCGTTCGCCGGTCGCATAATGGGCGCGTCACAGCCGTGCCTTCAACAACAGCGGCGATTACCCTCGTCACCCAAAGGAGCGTTCCATGTTTTCCCTTCACCGGATTTTGCTGGCTGGTTGCGCGACCGTCGCGCTTCTCTTCACAGGTTGTGCCCATCACCGCGCCGACATGCACGCCCACGATCACGGCCGTGTTGAAGGCGCAATGGTCGCAGGCGGCCCGCGCTACGCCGTTGATGCGCTGTGGCCAAAGCCATTGCCGAACAACTGGATTCTCGGGCAGGTTGCCGGTATCGCCACCGCGAAAGACGACACCATCTGGATGATCCATCGGCCGCTCACGCTGACCGACGACGAGAAGGGCGCGACGCTCACGCCCAAGCGCTCAAAGTGCTGCTCGGCTGCGCCGCCCGTGTTGCAGTTTGATCGTGCCGGGAACCTGCTGCGCTCATGGGGTGGCAAGGGCGCAGGATTTGATTGGCCCGCAAACGAGCACGGCATTTATGTCGACCCGAAAGGCGAAGTCTGGATCGGCGGCAATGCCAACAACGACGGGATGCTGCTCAAGTTCACACCCGACGGCAAATTCCTCATGCAGATCGGCAAGGCGAGCAGGACTGAAGGCAGCAATTCCACCACGCAGCTAGGCCGACCAGCGCACATGGAGCTTGACGCCGAAGCGAACGAACTCTATGTGGCCGATGGTTACGGCAATCGCCGCATCATCGTGTTCGACGCTGCCACCGGTACTTACAAAAGGCATTGGGGGGCGTACGGCAAGCAGCCGGTCGACGGCGACTTTCCCAACTTCAACCCTGAGTCGCAACACTTCGGCATGCCGGTGCACTGCGTGCGCATGACCAAAGACAACCTGGTCTACGTCTGTGACCGCATGAACAACCGTGTCCAGATCTTCAGCAAAAAAGGTGAGTTCATCAAACAGTTTGTGTACGACGCCGACACCAAAGGCTCCGGTTCTACGTGGGACTTGATCCCCTCGGAGGATGCCGCTCAACGCTATCTCCTGATTGCCGACGGCACGAACAACGAAGTCCGCATCGTAGAGCGTGCTACCGGCGAAAAGATCGGCTCATTCGGTCGACCGGGAAGGCAGGCCGGCGACTTCCACTGGGTGCATAACATCGCGATTGACTCGGAAGGTTCGGTGTACACCAGCGAAGTGGATACTGGAAAGCGGGCGCAGCGGTTTCGGCGGGTGAGATGATTTAGCCGAGGCGCGAATGCGAGTGAGCGCGTTGGTCATCGACGCTCTATTTAGCGAACATCTTCGCCAGCGCGTTCACGCCCGGGGGCGTTGCCGTCAATGCACGACCCGTTTGCGCCTTACGCAGCCAGCCGGTGTTGATGTAATGATCAAGTAGTCGGGTTGCGAAAATTCCCGCCAGATGCTCGCGACGCTCCGACCAGTCCATGCAGCTGTAAGCGAAACGCTTCTTTGTACATTCATGCTGCAACAGCGCAATTGCGTCCGAACTAAATTGCGCGTCACGCAGCCAGTTCACAGCATCCGGCCCCAGCGTCAGTGCGCCTGAGGCGCCCTGCACCAAAACGCCACTTGCAAGCAGCGCATCATGCTGGCGTACGCCCAGTTCGCCTGCGAGATGACAGTAGCAACTGCGCGCGTACTTCAGCGGCTTGTAGGCCGGCGAATCCCAACGCGCGCGCACGTCGTCGCGCTCGGCCACCATTGATAGCGCCTCCAGCATGTGGGCGACGTCGGCGTCCGCCAGAGTAAAGAAGCGATGTCGCCCCTGAGCCCGCAGTTTCACCAGTCCGGCATCGAGTAGTTGCGAAAGGTGCGTGCTCGCGGTTTGCGGCGTGACCGAGACGGACCGCGCCAGTTCCCCCGCCGATCGCGCCTCGCCACTGAGCAAGAGCGTCAGCATGCGAGCGCGAGACGGATCGGCGATCAGCGCCGCGGTTCGGGCTAGTCTGGGTTCAGGCGAACGCATGGGCCTATGGCTTGTTCGCCACTTGCATTAGCGTATTCGGCACGCCTCGCAGAAACGTGCGTTCCTCACGCAAAATGAACTTGTGCACCTGTGCGAAAGCGAAATTCTTCATGCCTTCCTCGTCGGACTTGAGTCTTGCGCGATAGGCCTCGTAGGCGGCCAGATTTTCAAACGAAATCAGTCCCCATGCAATATCGCTGGTTCCCTCTTCGGGCAAAAAATAGCCTGTCAATTCGCCGCCACAACGCGGAATGATGCGGCCCCAGTTCTCTGCGTATTCGCGAAATGCTTCCTTCTGGAACGGGTCAATCTGATAGCGGATGAAACAGGTGATCGACATCGTTGGATACTCCTGAATGTGAGAATTAACTGGCGCTTCGCGCGGACTGGCTGATGACGTGAACGCCCGCGGATGATGCCGCCGCCAGTCGTACCGTGCCCGACAAATGCTGTGCGTGAAGACAGCCAGTCTATGGCGTTCGCGGAGTAACTGCTTCGGGCCGCATCGAAGTGATGTGCGAAGTGGACCGTACTTGCGATGCACGGCGTCACTGGATCGGACAGCAGATTGGACGCCTTGGGCCAACAGCGTATCGCACGCCTTACCTTGCCTGTCCCGCGCCAAATGCCCTTGGCGGGATGTCACTTTGCATCCTTTGTTTGCGTTTCTATCTGGTATCCGTTCGGCGTTCGCATTCACGATTTGGGAGGATGTGCCATGAACTTGCAGCAACTACGCGACTATCGCAACTGGGTTGGGAACTCGGCGCAGACTGTGTACATTTCCAGTCTGCAGGTGGGCGGCTGGCGGAACGTGTTTCCGGACCGCGTGCCGCGGTGGGCGAGCCGCATTCGCAACTACTTCAATCTGTCGCCTTGCACGCTCGAGCGCATCACCGGAGACGCCGCCAGCAGGGCGCTTAAGTCCACCGAGCGCTTCAAGTTTCAGCTCGACTGTCACGCCACGCAGACATTCAACAAATACCACCGCAACTATCGCCCCGGCCCGAACGGCAAACTCGACCCGCCGCCATTCGCCGTGCCCGCCGCCTGCCCGGCGACGGCATCGCGCGAAGTCGTACACACCAGCACGCTGGATGCGGTTGCGGTGAACAACGCGCTTGAAGGAGTCGTCTACAAGGACGAGAAGGGTCGGCTCTGGTACCAGATGTCGGCGGGAGCCACCATCTATCACTGGGGCTCGGAAGTCAGCAGCGCGCCGGAGGCCGTGCTCGACGCAACGTATGTCGAAATCCGTGGACAGGACTTTGCCCCCGTGTTCAAACTCATCAGCCCGGACAATACCGGTGGTTCGCTGGAGTGCATCATTTCGAATCCCCGAAAGCAGAACACCATCGTTGCGGCGGGCACGACCCTGAACGTCACCAGGCTCATCAATACTGACCCGATTCATCAGGGCTCATACAACTACTCGGAAACCGCCCACATGGGCCTCGCGGCGCACGAACTTCGCGATGTCAAGACACACGTCGCGAAGACCGACTTCTATATCAATCCCGTGAACCGATTTTCACTCTTGGCAACGCGCACATTTCCGGCGGGCGATCGTCTGGGTCCGCGCGGAAAATCGCTATCGGACGACCTGTGATTTCAGTGAAGCGTCGAAAAAAAATGCGTCGCGCCGGGTTAGCGTTTCGGGCTGGCAACGTGCTGATCGAATAGCAGCGTGTTGCCGTCCGGGTCGGCGACGGTGAAGTGCGCGGGCCCCTCGGTAGTCTCGTCCGCCGCGGTCGTCATCGTGATTCCACGCGCCTTCAACGTGCGCTGCAGTTCGCGCACGTCCTGGAAGTCGGTCATGGTTTCCTTGTCTTTGGTCCACCCCGGGTTGAACGTCATGATGTTCTTGTCGAACATCCCTTGAAACAGCCCGATTCGCGCGTCCCCGTTCTGGAGGACGATCCAGTTCTGTTCGAGCTTGCCTGCGACCAGCTTGAAGTCGAGCTTCTCGTAAAAGGCCTTCGACGCCTTGATGTCCTTCACTGCGAGGCTGACTGAAAAGTTTCCGAGTTCCATGTTTTTCCTCTCATTAGTTTTGGGTGTGGCAGCGGTGCTCGCACCGACGACGCCGATGATCGCCACGACCGTGGCCAGCTTGCGGATGAGTGCTCTCATAATTTTTCCTTTTGGCGATAGTTCAGTCGCGCGATGCGCCGACGTGAGCTCGCCAGAGCGCTAGCATGCCCGAAAACCGCCAGGCGAACTTGCCAAATCTTGCGAACCGAGAAAAAAACCGACGACGACGCTGCCGCTGACTATGTCGCGCGCGTGAACCGTGCGATTGATTACATCGTGCGTAACCTTGCTCAGCCGCTGGACTTGCACGAGGTGTCGCATGCAGCCGATTTCTCCCCTTTCCACTTTCATCGTGTATTTAAAGCGCTGCTCGGCGAGACGCTGAATCAGTTCGTGAAGCGACAACGGCTTGAGCGGGCGCTGTATCTGATGTCCCACGCGCCGCAACGCTCTTTGACGGACGTGGCACTGGACTGCGGCTTCTCGTCATCATCTGACTTTTCGCGCAGCTTCAAGCACCGCTACGGCGCTTCTCCACGAAAATTCGACCTCGACGCCTTTCGCGATTCGAGGCGCGCTGAGTTCGAGCGTTTCCTGTTGAGTCAGGAGGGAGGCCCTCAGTTCACCAGCTTGCCGCCGGGTGACAACCCGGATGGCTTCGAGGTGCAGTTGCGCGACCTCCCAGCGCGCACCGTGGCGTATATCCGCGTGCTCGATCCGTTTCGTGCGGGCGCTGCTCCTGCGGCCTGCGAGCGTCTCTTGGCTTGGGCGACGGCGCGAGGGCTTGCGGACGGCGAGTGGCTCGGCTACATGTGGGAGGAGCCCGAAATTGTCGCGCTCAAGGACTGTCGCTACGATGTGGCGCTGGTGGTCGACGATGTCGAGCCCGACGGTGAGATCGGACGCTTTGAGTTCCCGCCGATGCGTGTGGCCGAGGTCGTATTGAGCGGCGGCATCGAACTCGAAATGCGCGCACTTGACTGGCTGTACAAAACATGGCTGCCCAGCAGCGGATATGTCCCTGACGATCAACCCGCGTTCGAGGCCTGGATCGGGCGTCCGTTTGCGTACGGGCTGGAGCACTTTGAGCTCGCCTGCCAGCTCCCGGTCAAGCGGGCTTGAATTACGGCCTAAATGGTTCCGGTCAGCTTCATCCAATGTACTCCCATGTGTCTGCCCCATCCAGCCGCCGAACGGGCACGTTGGTCAAAATCGACGGCTCAAAATTGCGGGCATTTACACCCGTATTCGTGTCCGCGTCGATGGTCAATGACTTCCACTGCATCACGCAGCCGCATTGCTTGCAGCGAATGAATTTCAGCGACTTGTCGCCCCAGACGTAATCGTCCGTAGCCGCCTCTACGTCAGGCGTGGCGATCAGCGTCACCTCCGCGTCCTTGTAGTACGCCCACCGCACACCGTAGCGGCGGCAGATCGAGCAATTGCAGTCCGTGACACTCTCAGGCTCGCGAGGAACGTCAACTTTGATTGCGCCACAGTGGCAGGTTGCGGTGAGCATATTTATTTCCGTGATGTGAAGCGTCGAACGCAACTCTACCCAAAGTCATAAGGATCCACATCCACCGCCCAGCGAACTTTCGGGCGATCTGCGGCCATGGCTTCGCGCAGTAGCGCGAGCGCATCCGCAAGCGGCCGCACCTTGGGCGCGATCGCGGTCATCGTCCAGCGCGTGAAGTCGGCCTTGCGTGCGAGGGGCGCAGGCTGGGGCGCAAACACCTCGCCATCGCGTGTTGAAAGTGCTTCCCGTAGTACCGAGTGGGCGCGTGTGAAAAACTCGGCCACGGCTTCCGCGTCCTTCGCCTCGGCGCGCACCAGCGCCATGCGGCTGGCTGGCGGCAAGCCAAACATTTCACGATTGGCGAGCGTGGTGTCGGCGAATCCGGCGTAGTCGTTGGCGAGCAGGGCCTGAAAGACGGCGTGATCGGGAAACTCGGTTTGCACCATGACTTCGCCCGGCAGGGAGTGGCGACCAGCGCGACCGGCGACTTGGGTCAACAACGCAAACAAATCTTCCTGCGCACGGAAATCGGTGGAGAACAGAGCGCGGTCGGAGTCAATGACGCCCACCAAAGTGAGCGCAGGAAAGTCGTGGCCTTTGGCGAGCATTTGGGTGCCAACGACGATGTCGACTTCGCGCGCGAGGATGCGCTCGTAGAGCTCGCGCCACGCGTGTTTGCCCGAAAGCGAATCGGTATCGGCGCGGGCGATGCGGGCGTCGGGGAAGGCCTCGATCAGCGCGGCCTCCAGCTTTTGTGTACCAACGCCTGCGCCGACCAATTCCGGGTGCCCACAGGCCGGGCATTTGCTGGGCACGCCGGATTGCGCGCCGCAGTGATGGCAGCGCAAGTCGCGCGTGGATTGATGCAGGGTCATCTTGGCGTCGCAGCGTTTGCACGGCGCGCTCCAGCCGCAATGCGGGCAGTAGAGCGCTGACGCAAAGCCGCGTCGATTGACCAGCACGAGGCTTTGCTCGCCGCGCTCTAGGCGCAGCTTGATGCCGTCGGCGAGCGTTTCCGACAAGCCCCATTTCACGCGCTTGCCGCGTGAAGGCACGAGTCGCAATGCGGACGGTTGAGCGGCTGTCGCGCGTTCGCTGAGCACGATGTGCTGATACACATCGCTTCGTGCGTGACGCACGTTGCGCCAGGTTTCTAAACTCGGCGTGGCGCTGGCGAGCACGACCGGAATGTTGGCCTGTTTGGCGCGGACGATGGCCACGTCGCGCGCGTGATAGCGCGGTGATTCGTTTTGTTTGTACGAGCCGTCGTGCTCTTCATCAATGACGATGAGGCCGAGATCGGAGGCGGACGCAAACACGGCCAGTCGCGTGCCGATGATGAGCCGCGCCGCGCCCGAATGCACTGAATGCCATGCGCGATTGCGCTCGCCCGCTGCGAGCTTGGAGTGCAGGACGGCGGTGGGTACACCGGGCAACGCTTTCAGCACGCGGTCGATGAGCTGCGGCGTGAGGTTGATTTCCGGCACCAGCAACAAGACCTGCTTGCCAGCGTTGAGTACGGCGGCGACTAAATCAAGATAAACCTCGGTCTTGCCGCTCCCAGTGACGCCGTGCAAAAGCGACACGCCAAAGCGATCAACGGTTGCGCGCAAGACGGTCGAGGCTTCGCGTTGCGGCATGGTGAATTCGGGGAGAACGGGATGGACCTGCACCGGCTGCTTCGCGTCGGGAAAGACCGCTTCGACGAAACGCTGCGCGATCCAGTCGTTCAATGTGCGCCTTTGTGCCGACGACAGCGCACGCATCTCATCCGTGTCCAGGCCACTTAGGAGCGCGGCGACCAGCGCTCGCTGCGCGGTGTTGCGAGCGGGAATTTGCGCCGCATGATCGCTCCCTGATGCTGTGAGCTGCCAGCTTGTCGCTTCGGGCAGTGGCGCGCCCTCCATGGGACTGATGAGTCCGCAGGCCATGCCGAGCGACACCTGGTAATACCCGGCGACAAAACCCGCGAGATCGATCAGCGCTTCCGGCAAGGCGGTGCATATGACGCGGCGAACCGGCTTGAGCGTTGCGGCGGTTTCTGCGTCAATCGGGTTCGCCGCCGTGACCACGCCAATGTGAGGACGTACGCCGACCGTCACTTCGACACAGAAATTCGGCCCGATCTCCCAATCGGCAGGCGCGAAGTAATCGAGTGCCCGGCCAATCGCCAACGGTAGCTCTACCGACACCCGTGTGAGTGCTTGCTTACTGCTTGTTTGGCCCGCAATCGTTAACGCCGCATCGGTCAAAAGTTCGTCCCCAACGCCTGTGGATAAATATGTGAACTAATACCACTTGACACGCCGGAAAGCACGTCTGAGTGCGGTTGTTGCGACCATGCCTCATTCTGTGGCGGTAGCAAAACAATTAATAAAATCAATAAGTTACACGTATTTTATTGGGTTTCAGCGGAGGCGCGTACTCACCTGTCACTGAACCGTCATTTTTGTGCATAACTGGTGCGGCGGAGCGGCACGCGCGGGATTTGTCAAGCGAAATCTTTTCGCGTTTGTGAAATTGCCGCGCTAGAGATTTCGCAGCGCATCCACCATCACGCCCACCAGCGCCGGGTCGGCATCCGGTGTAATTCCGTGGCCCAGATTAGCAATATAGCGATGTTTTGCATCGAAACCAGCCAGCGATTTCGCCAGTTCTCGACGAATAGTGGCCTCGTCGGTGGTCAGGAGCAGCGGGTCAAAATTGCCCTGCAACGTGACGTTCGGCCCGGCTGCGGCGCGGGCATCCACCAGGTCGCTCTGCCAGTCCACGCCAATGCCGAGTGCGCCGCTGGCGGCGATAGCGCCGACGCTCTGCGCCGCGCCGCGACTGAACAGCATGACCGGAATTTTTGGAAACTCAGCGCGCAGGGCGTCGACAATCCGCGTCATCGGCGCCAGCGAAAACTCGCGATACAGGCGCGGCGCAAGCACGCCGCCCCAAGTGTCGAACACCATCAGCGCATCCGCCCCGGCGCGGACCTGCTCGCGCAGATACGCCGTGACCGCGCCCGCGTTGACGTCGAGCACTTTCTGGAAAAGATCAGGCCGCTGCAACAGCATGCGTCGTGTCAGCGAAAAGGCGTCCGCCGAACCCCCGCCTTCGATCATGTAGCAGGCAAGCGTAAACGGGCTACCGGAGAAGCCAATCAGCGGCACGCGTTGTTCGCCATTGCTTGTCAGCGCACGTTTGCACTCGGCGACCGCGTCGAACACATATTGCAGCTTTGCCATATCGGGTACGGCCAGCGCGTTAACGTCGAATTCTTCGCGCAAAGGCTGCGAAAAACGGGGGCCTTCGCCGACGCCGAACGTCAGCCCCAAGCCCATCGCATCGGGTACGGTGAGGATGTCGGAGAACAAAATCGCCGCGTCCAGATCGTAGCGCTCCAGCGGCTGCAGCAGCACTTCGGCACAGAACGACGGCGAACGGCAGAGTTCGAGAAAGCTGCCCGCCTTGGCCCGCGTGGCCTTGTATTCCGGCAGATAGCGACCGGCCTGGCGCATCAACCAGATCGGCGGGCGGGGAAGCGTAGCGTCGGTGAAGGCGCGGAGAAAAAGATCGTTTTTGATGGTCATTAGCGGCGAACCAGAGTCAAAGTGCGGTTCGACCAGGAGGGCGCAACGCGTTTCAGAAAATCGCGACCAATCACGGTGGTCGTCAGGCCGGGCTTTTCGCTCACGATAGCGTTCACACCGTAGACGTCGACCGCACCGATGCGTACTGACGTAAGCGGCAGCACGTACGTTTTATACGTCAGCGGTTTGCCGTCTTTGTCTTTCGGCTCAATGACGGTCTTTATTTCCTTGCCGTCCTTTGTCTCGATGAGCGTCTGCTTCGGCGCTACGAGCGTGCGTGACTTCTTGTCCTTGTACGGCAAATTCAGGCGATCCGCATCGGCCACCGGGATCACGATGACGTCTGCCGTGCGATCAATTTCTGCCTGTACGTTGCCGCCGTTCAGGAGCGCGGGCGTCAGGTATTTGTTCTTCTGGTCGGCGCGGATTTGATGGCTGATGAAGCCCTGCGTTTGCGAATCGATGACCGCCATCTCGCCGACGCGCATGCGTCGGGGCAGTCCGTTGTAGAGAAACATCGCAGTGTCGTCGCTGATCTTTTCGAGCAGGATGCCTTCGTCGGTGAAGACACCAATGCGGGCGTCGCGGCGCACGCCGTCAATCATGAATTGGGCGCCTGAACGTGCAGACAGGGCGGAGAGTTGCAGCGTCGTGGCCATGAGCGCTGAACTCGACGACAACATGCTCACGGCGAGCAGCGCACGCAACACACGGGAAGCAGGCATCGGAAATTTCATGGTCAGGATGTTAGTACGACGGACTGATACGACGGGCCGTTGCGAAATCAGTTCGCGGCCATTGGCTTTTTTTCAGAACGGCTTTTGCACATGGGCTACAGGCGATAAATAGCACAAATCGACTTTATGCCAAATCGTTATTCAGCCCAAATTCAGCGGGGCTTGCAGCGAAAAGCTGATCTATCGTGGCAACGTCGACGAACCCATCAAAAACGCATCCACTGACCGTGCACACTGGCGGCCTTCGCGAATCGCCCACACCACGAGCGATTGTCCGCGCCGCATGTCGCCCGCTGCGAAAACTCTGGGCACATTGGTGATGTATCCGCCCTCGTCCGTGCTCGCCTTTGCATTGCCGCGCCAGTCGCGCTCCACGCCAAAGGCCGCCAGCACCGGTGCCACCGGATGAACGAAACCCATTGCCAGCAGCACGAGGTCAGCCTTCATTTCCCATTCGCTGCCGGGCACTTCCTGCATCTTCCCGTCTTTCCATTCAACGCGCGCGGCCTTGAGGCCAGTGACCTGGCCGTCCTTGCCGACTAGCGATTTCGTCGTCACGGACCAGTCGCGCGCCACGCCCTCTTCGTGCGACGACGAAGTGCGAAGCTTGAGCGGCCAGTTCGGCCACACAAGCGGCTTGTTTTCTTTCTCGGGCGGTTGCGGCATGAGTTCGAATTGCGTGACACTCGCCGCACCGTGGCGGTTTGACGTGCCGACGCAATCGGAGCCCGTATCGCCCCCGCCGATAACGACGACATGTTTGCCTTTGGCCGAAATCACTTCAACGTCATCGCCCGCGACGCGCTTGTTTTGCAACGGCAAAAATTCCATGGCGTAGTACACGCCTTTCAGCTCGCGCCCCGGCACCGGAAGATCGCGAGGATGCTCGGCACCGCCAGACAAAACGACCGCGTCAAACAGCGAGGTCAGCGTGTCAGGCGACACGATTTCTGTCGCGTCGTTGCCAACCCCTGCTACGAGCGTTCCGTCGCCCACCATCACGCTGGTTTTGAAGGTCACGCCCTCGGCTTCCATCTGTGCCACACGACGGTCGATGTGCGATTTTTCCATCTTGAAATCAGGAATGCCGTAGCGCAACAGGCCGCCGATGCGGTCTGATTTTTCAAACACCGTAACCGAATGCCCTGCGCGCGCCAGCTGCTGTGCAGCGGCCATGCCTGCGGGGCCGGAGCCAACGACAGCCACTGTCTTGCCCGTTTTCTTCGCGGCGATTTGAGGCGTGACCCAGCCCGATTCCCAGCCCTTGTCGATGATGAAATGCTCAATCGACTTGATGCCCACCGCGTCGTTGTTGATGTTTAACGTGCAGGCGGCCTCGCACGGCGCGGGGCAGACGCGGCCTGTGAATTCCGGAAAGTTATTGGTGCTATGCAGGGTGTCGAGCGCCTGCTTCCAGTTGCCGCGATAAACGAGATCATTCCAGTCCGGAATGATGTTGTTGACCGGGCAGCCCGTCTGACAAAACGGAATGCCGCAATCCATGCAGCGCGCGCCCTGTTGCTTGGCTTCGTCGTCCTTCAGCGTGACGACAAATTCGCGATAGTGATGGAGCCGTGACTTCGGCGCTTCAGCGGCCTCGCTCAAGCGTTGAAATTCCATGAATCCGGTGACTTTTCCCATGATTTTCTTCTGCTGATTTTCGTTCTACGCCCGCTCCCCTTGTGGGAGAGGGTTGGGGTGAGGGGTTAGGTGGCTTTCAAAGCCGGGGTGACCGGAACGCTAACGCCCCCTCACCCTGGCCCTCTCCCGCGATTGGAGAGGGGACTTGGCAATTACTTCGCGACGACTTCTTTCGTCGCTGACTTCGACTTGATCGATTCTGCATACATGTCCGTCAGCGCCCGCTTGTACTCATGCGGGAACACTTTGACGAAATGTTTGCGCTGATTCGCCCAGTCGTCCATGATGAACAGCGCCACCGCCGATCCGGTGTAGCGCAGATGTTTGTCGATGAGGGATTTGATCATGGCTTCATCGCTCATATCGCGATGACGCTTACGGCCCTTTCCCTGCGCGATCAGCTCCTGCTCGGCACCTGTTTGTTCGATCTCCGAAACAACCGGTTCAACCGACACCATCGACAAATTACAGCGCTTCGTGAATACGCCCTTCGGGTCGTACACATAAGCCAGACCGCCCGACATCCCTGCTGCGAAATTACGCGCTGTTTCGCCGAGCACGACGACCGTGCCGCCGGTCATGTATTCGCAACCGTGGTCACCTGTGCCTTCAACCACAGCGGTCGCGCCGGAGTTGCGTACGGCGAAGCGCTCACCCGCAACACCGCGGAAGAAGGCCTCACCCTCGGTCGCACCGTACATCACGGTGTTGCCGATGACGATGTTGTCCTCGGCCTTGGCCGGGCATTTCGCATCGGGGTAGACGATGATGCGTCCGCCCGACAGGCCCTTGCCGGTGTAGTCGTTGGTCGCACCTTCGATCTCGAAGGTGATGCCACGTGCGAGGAACGCACCGAAACTTTGGCCCGCGATGCCTTTGAAGCGCATGTGAATCGTGTCGTCTGGCAAACCAGCGTGAGCATATTTGGACACGACAGCGTGCGACAACATCGCACCAACCGAGCGGTTGTGGTTTCCGATAACGAACGTGCCTTCGACTTTCTTCTTGTCGTCCAGCGCAGTTTTCGCCGCCGCGATCAGCGCGTGATCGAGCGCGCCGGTCAGGCCGTGATCCTGCTCCTCGACGTGATAGCGGGCGACCGACGCAGGCATGCGCGGCGTGTAGAAAACCTTCGAGAAATCAAGCCCACGAGCTTTCCAGTGATCAATGCCGGACTGCATGTCGAGCCAATCGCTGTGCCCGATCAACTCGTCGAATGTGCGTACGCCGAGCTTGGCCATCAACTCACGCGCTTCTTCTGCTACGAAGAAGAAATAGTTAACAACGTGTTCCGGTTGACCGTTGAATTTCTTGCGGAGCTCGGGGTCTTGCGTTGCGACACCGACCGGGCAGGTGTTCAGATGGCATTTGCGCATCATGATGCAGCCTTCGACCACCAGCGGGGCTGTGGCGAAACCGAATTCATCTGCACCCAAAAGTGCACCGATCACCACGTCACGGCCAGTCTTCATCTGGCCATCCGCCTGAACGCGAATGCGACCACGCAGCTGGTTGAGCACGAGTGTTTGTTGCGTCTCGGCGAGGCCTAATTCCCAGGGTGTGCCGCAATGCTTGATCGACGAAATCGGCGAAGCACCTGTTCCGCCATCGTGACCGGCAACAACGACGTGATCCGCCTTGCATTTGGTCACGCCCGCGGCGACCGTCCCGATGCCGACTTCACTTACAAGCTTGACGCTAATGCTCGCCTTTGGGTTCGAGTTCTTCAGATCGTGAATGAGCTGTGCGAGATCTTCGATCGAATAAATGTCGTGATGCGGCGGCGGCGATATGAGGCCGACACCCGGCACTGAGAAGCGCAGTTGCGCGATGTACTCCGACACTTTATGGCCGGGTAGCTGTCCACCTTCGCCGGGCTTCGCTCCCTGCGCCATCTTGATCTGGATTTGATCGGCGCTGGCCAGATATTCTGCCGTCACGCCGAAACGACCCGAAGCGACCTGCTTGATTTTCGAGCGAAGTGAATCGCCTTCCTTCGCTGTTACCGTGTCACCGACCCGATGTGCGCCCAAACGCGATTGCAGCGTCTCGCCCTTTGCCAGCGGGATATAGCGTTTGGCGTCTTCGCCGCCTTCGCCTGTGTTTGATTTGCCACCGATGCGATTCATCGCGATGGCAAGCGTGGCGTGTGCTTCCGTTGAAATGGAGCCCAGCGACATCGCGCCTGTCGCAAACCGCTTGACGATTTCTTTGGCCGGTTCAACTTCTTCCAGCGGTACGGGTGTGCGCTGGTTGAACTTGAATTCAAACAGCCCGCGCAGCGTTTTCAGTTTGCCGGATTGATCGTTAATAAGAGCGGCGTACTCTTTGTACGTGGCCGCGCTGTTGGCCCGGGTTGCGTGCTGCAATTTGGTGATGACCTCGGGCGTCCACATGTGCTCTTCGCCACGCGTGCGCACGGCGTACTCGCCGCCCGCGTCGAGCATTTCGGCAAGCACGGGGTCATTGCCGAAAGCGAGTTGATGCAACCGCATCTGCTCCTCAGCGACTTCGAAAATGCCAATGCCCTGCACGCTGGAGCTGGTTCCGGTGAAGTACTGGTCAAGGAAAGCGGCGTTGAGGCCCACGGCTTCAAAGATCTGTGCGCCGCAGTAGCTCTGATAGGTCGAAATACCCATCTTCGACATCACTTTGTTCAGGCCTTTGCAGATCGCCTTGACGAAGCGCTTTTCGCTTTCGTACGCGGAGATTTGCGGCACGATGTCGGAGAGCTGCGTGAGCGTTTCCAGCGCGAGATACGGGTGAATCGCTTCCGCGCCGTAGCCGCCCAAGAGCGCGAAGTGATGTACTTCGCGCGCTGAACCGGTCTCTACGACCAGACCGGCGGATGTACGCATGCCGGTTTTGACCAGATGCTGATGCACGGCCGATGTTGCGAGCAGCGCAGGAATGGGCACGCGATCCGCGGCAACCGCACGATCCGAAAGAATGAGCACGTTTACGCCGAGCTTAATGTTGTCCACAGCGGCAGCGCAAAGGCTCGCCACCGCAGCTTCGATGCCTTCCTTGCCCCAATTCGCGGGATAAGTGATGTCAAGCTCTTTCGCGCGGAATGCACCGCTGGAAAACAGCTCGATGTGGCGAATGCGCTCCATGTTCTGACTGGTCAGAATCGGCTGCTGCGCTTCGAGGCGCGCTTGCGGTTCGGTCGCGTCGTGGCCGAGCAAATTCGGGCGCGGGCCGACGAAGGTAACGAGCGACATCACCAGTTCTTCGCGAATCGGATCAATCGGCGGATTGGTCACCTGGGCAAATAGCTGACGGAAGTAGTTGTAGAGCGGTTTGGCCTTGTTCGACAGCACGGTCAGGGCGGCGTCGTTACCCATTGAGCCCGTGGCTTCTTCGCTATTCGCGACCATCGGCGTCAGGATGACTTTGAGATCCTCCTGCGTATAGCCGAACGCCTGTTGGCGATCCAGCAGCGAAACGGCCGATTTTTCGGCGGGCGCAGGCTCGGGCAAGTCTTCCAGCGACACGCGCGATTGCTCGATCCATTCACGGTACGGCTTGGCGCCGGCAAGATCGCTTTTGAGCGTTTCATCATCAATAATGCGGCCCTGCTCCAGATCAAGCAGCAACATCTTGCCGGGTTGTAAACGCCACTTTTTGACGATTTTTTCTTCGGGGATTTCGAGCACGCCAACCTCGGACGCCATCACGATCATATCGTCGTCGGTTACCACGTAGCGCGCCGGCCTAAGGCCATTGCGATCCAGCGTTGCGCCGATTTGGCGGCCATCGGTGAAGGCCATCGCAGCCGGGCCGTCCCAAGGCTCCATAAGCGCGGCGTTGTACTCATAAAACGCGCGGCGATCTTCGTCCATCGCTGTGTTGCCCGCCCAGGCCTCAGGGATCATCATCATGGCGGCATGCGCCAGCGAATAGCCGCTCATGACGAGCAGTTCAAGGCAGTTGTCAAACGAGGCGGTGTCCGACTGGCCGTCGTAAATCAGCGGCCACAATTTCGGTAAGTCCTCGCCCAGCACCGACGACGCAATCGCGCCTTCCCGGGCGCGAATCCAGTTGGCATTGCCGCGCAGCGTGTTGATTTCGCCGTTGTGGCACACCATGCGAAACGGATGCGCCAAATCCCACGTGGGGAAGGTGTTGGTCGAAAAACGCTGATGCACCATCGCGAGTGCGGTGACCAGCATCGGGTCTTTCAAATCGAGATAGAACGCACCAACTTGATCGGCCAGCAACATGCCTTTGTAGACGATGGTGCGGGTCGACATCGAGGGCACATAAAACTCTTTGCCATGACGAAGTTTTAACGCCTGAATGGCGTGGCCGGCGCTTTTGCGGATGATGTAGAGCTTACGTTCAAGCGCGTCCTGATCCATGCTTTTGGAGCCACGCCCGATGAAGACTTGCCGAATGATCGGCTCGATGGCTTTCACGCCTTCGCTAAAACCAGAATCGTCCACAGGCACGTTGCGCCAGCCCAAGAGCACCTGTCCCTCGGCGGCAATCGCTCGCTCAATTTCTTGCTCGCAAGCCATGCGCGAAGCGGGCTCTTGCGGTAAAAAAACCATGCCCACTCCGTACTGACCGACCGCAGGCAGCGTAATTTTTAGCTTGCCACATTCACGGCGAAAAAACGTGTCTGGCACCTGAATCAAAATGCCCGCGCCGTCGCCTTGTAATTTGTCCGCGCCGACCGCGCCGCGATGCGTCAAGTTTTCCAGAACCTTCAAGCCCTTGACCACAATGTCGTGACTTTTCCGGCCTTTAATGTGGGCCACAAAGCCCATGCCACAAGCGTCGTGCTCGTGTTTGGGGTCGTACAAGCCTTGGGCGGCTGGCTTGTAAGCGGATTGCGTTTCGATGGACACTGTAAAGTCACTCCAAGCTGATGGGATCGACCTAGCTTTGGCGCTTGATCGATGCAAAATCGGTATAGTTTTATTCGCGGGCCGCATAGTTTATCGAACTTTTGAGACCGACGCAATGCGGTGGCTGTTGTTTTGCTGCCCGCTGAGGCGCTGGCAATAAAGATGGGACTTGCGCTATGCCATTGTCTTGCGGTTAAATCTAGAAGTTGCGTATAACGTATTGATTGCACGCCGGTTTTTTGTGCGGCGCGTACCTGAATTTAAGAGCTAGAAAGGGCCCACCGTGGTTTCAACTAAGATGTTTTTTAACGTGCTGGCAACAGCGCTGTGCTCAACGGCATTACTGATCGCAGGCTGCGGCGGAGGTGGTGCGACCGACCCTTTTTTCGTGGCGCCCACGCCGCCCACACCTGCGCTGATCGCGAGCCCGGCATCACTCAACATCTACGCTGGCACCCCATCGGTGGTGACTATCAACAGCGGCGTGGGCCCGTTTCAAGTGTTCACTTCGGACGCGATTGTTTTGCCGGTCACTCAGTTGGTTTCGGGCGCAGCCATCACGCTCACCGCGTCGAACGTGGCAGCCGATGCAGCGGTGACGCTCACCATTCGCGATGCGGCCGGACAATCAACCACGGTGGCGGTATCAGTTAAAACTTCGCCGCTCCTGGGTGCGCTCACGGTGACGCCGACCAGCAACAGCACCTGCGCAGGTACGACAGCAAGCCTACTCAACAAAGCCGCGATTTGCTCAGGCGAAAGCGGTGTGGCGTCAATCACAGTTCGCGGCGCGAACAGCACCGTGCTGCCAAATAGGCAGATTCGGTTTGATGTGGTGCAGGGGCCGTATAACTTTTTGATCGATCAGGCGGGCCTAATTCCAGCCAAATCGGTAACGCTTACAACGGATCAAAACGGTAAAGCTGATGTCGTGATACGCACCGTCTCGGGTACGGAGTCGCAAGCAGCGCTCATTCGTGCAACCGATCTGACCAGCGGCAACCGCGTGGACAGCGCCTTTACGGTCGTGCAGGCAATCAACGGCTCTGCGATCCTGAGCGTGGTGCCAAATACGTACACCGGGGCAGGAGGTTTCGTGAAAGAGTGCTTATCGTTTGCGGGCGACTATGTGATTTATGGCGGCACCGCTCCGTACCGGGTAACCAATGGGCTGCCGAACGCAGGCACGATTGCGTCCGGCAATAGCATCGGGCAGGTCATTATCGTTGCAGCGCAAGGGGGTATCTTTCGCTTCACTTCGTTTTATGTTGCCGACAATTGCGGCGGCTTTAAAGCCCCGCTCACCATTGCAGACGCAACTGGCAGGATTACTACGGTAGATTTCAACATCGTTGCTGGCACCACGCCACGCCCTGTTGCGCCAGTGGTGCCGGTCGCTTTCTCGCCTTCGGCAGTAAGTTTCACCGCGAATATCGGCGGTAGCCCCGGAGAGGCGGCCATTCCCGCGATAGCGCCGTCTTGCTCGGATGGCTCAGCGCCGCAGGGACAAAACTGTCAGCCGGTTATTTACACACCGTTTAGTTGCACAGATGGCGTGTTGAACGCGACCAAAGATGGTTGTCTTGTTCCGCGGTATGTCCCTGTCAGTTGCACCACGGGCGTACTAAACGTCGCGCTCAACGGCTGCGTTTCCGCAACCGTCGGTGGCCCTACGCCGCCAGCAGGCTCATTCGTTCCCGCAAGTTGTGTCAATGGAACGATCAACAGCGGTGGCTCGGGCTGCGTAGCGCCTACTTATGTCGCCGCAAAGTGCTCGAATGGTCTGTTCACATCAGCGTCACGTGAATCATGCGTTCCTGCGTTTTATAACGCTGGATTCGCTGGCCGCGCTGCAATTGCTGCGGTGCCGAACAGTCAGTGCAGCGCACGCGATGTGGTGTACACCATTAATGGTGGTTTCACACCTTATTCGCTGTCCTCGTCGTTGCCCGGCGTAACACCGTCACCGGCAACGATTAGCACCGCCCCGAGCAACGTTACCGTTAGCTTTCCGGTGCTGAACATAGGCGTGGTAACGCTCACGGCGGTAGATGCCAAAGGGTCGCTGTTCACAGCCACGGCCACCTGCTCTGCGAGTTAGATACCTGCACAAAGTTGCTAGTCACTTACCCGTGCAATGATGACATTTAGCGCTCAGAAGACAGGGTCGTCTTTGTGGGAGCGGTTCCACCGCGAAACGCAGCTATCG
>JAYWHV010000058.1:0-5227 GCA_043777615.1 Burkholderiales bacterium
TTCTCGGCGAGTTCTCGAGCCTTGCGCTGAGCCTCATACAAGATGATCAAGTCGTCGTCCGCTGAAGTCGACATTGCCGCGAGCAGTCCCGCTTTCTGAGCGCCATGGCTGACAGCCTTACCACCCGCAGCGCCCGTGCCTTCGTTCACCAATGTCTTCACTCCCTCGATTCCAAACGCTACGACCTTGGCCGACCGAGCGTTATTCCACTCCTTGATCAGCGCATAAGAGATAGATTTAGTCAGCCCTACGGCAGGCATGGCAATGGCGGTTCCGAGGCCTCCGTACGCCGTGGTCGTCGCGCCTGCGACTGACGCGCTTACGGCATACCCCATTCCATATAGCGCAAAGGCAACTGAACCCACCACGAGGCCGATATTGGCGACGAAGCGCGCAGTTTTGATCGCGTACACGCTTGCGTTCAAGGCGCTTAAGGTGGCCTGGTTGATCCCGTTCATTGACGCGACGTGCTGGTGGTATGTATTGAGGTACTGGTCGCGCAATTGCGTTTGCTGGTGCAGCCACGTCACCAACGCGACCGGGCCCTGCGTCGCGATGCGCAGCATGTGCATCGCGCGCTCACGCGTCGCGAATTGAATGTCGCGACGCAGCGTCGGCCCATTCGGGACTTGCGCCTCCCACATACCGACTTCCCCCCAAAGATTGGCAGCGGCCATCAGGTCGGTCGGTTTCCAGCCGTATTTCGTACTTTGGGAAATCACCTGCGCTGCAGCGACGGACCTCAAAATGCGTAGCGTTGCCAGGAAATTGACCGCGAGAACCTTCAGTTCGACGTTTTCCATACTGTGCCTCCAAATTAGCGTCGCGAGCGTTGACGCCTTCTTATGCTTAGACGGAGTCTTTCACAGTGGAGCCGCGCTAAAAAGGGCACACGGTGTTACACGGCGTTACGTGCGGCAGTCACGTAGTGGCAGTGCAAACCCACCGGAGTCAAGCTGGGCTTAAGCCTCTTCTCCCGTGCGCGGGAATGGCGGCATCGGCTCACCATACTCAATGTGCCGCTGCCACGCGTTGCGTGCGGCACTGGCTCGGGTGTAGCTTGCTTCAATCGCGTTGACATCGGAGGCGTCGGCCGAGGCGAGCCATTGGTCGAATTGGTCAAGGCGAGCGCGGTAAGCGCTGAGCTGTTCACGGAGCGAGGTGCGGTTGGCGACGGAGATATCGCGCCACATTTCGGGCGAGCCGGCAGCGATGCGGGTGAAATCGCGGAAGCCACTTGCGGCGTAGTTGAAATACTGGTCGGCGCGCGGCATGCCAGCGAACATGTCAACGAGCGCAAACGCCAAGAGATGCGGCAGATGGCTCACGGCGGCGAACACGTCGTCGTGCTCACTCGCAGGCATGCGGTGAATGTCAGCCCCGGTGGCTCGCCACATTGCCGCTACGCGCTCGACATTCTGTGGCTCTGTACCTTGTTCTTCGCAAATTACGATCTTGCGCTTTTCGTAAAGCGTCGCGAATGCTGCTCTGGCGCCCGTTTTCTCGGTACCGGCGATCGGGTGCGCGGGTACGAATTGATTGAACTTGTCGCCCAACGCGACGCGCGCTGCGACGACGACATCCTGCTTGGTGCTGCCGCCGTCGGTGATGACGCTGGAGGGCCCGAGGTGCGGCGCAAGCGCGGCCAAGATGGCAGGCATTTGCGCGACCGGTGTGGCAACAAAAATGATGTCTGCTTTCGCGGCGTCCTCGAGCGTTGCAACGGCATCAATCACGCCAAGGCGCAGCGCTTCGTCGAGATTCGCCTGCGAGCGGCCGACGCCGATCACGCGGCCGACTGCACCCCTGGATTTAAGCGCCAGCGAAAGTGAGCCCCCAATAAGGCCGACGCCAACGATGGCGAGCATGTTGATGCGCTCATTCACAGCCGCGTCACCGGGCTAAACCACCGCAGCCGGATAGCTGCCTACGACTTTGAAATAACTGGACTGCGCCTTCACATCGGCCAGTGCCGCCGCGACTTTGGCGTCACTGACATGACCCTCGACATCGAGAAAAAAGTAGTATTCCCAAAGGCGATCAGGCGAGGGGCGCGATTCGAAATGCGTCATCGATACGCCGTGCCTTTTGAGCGGTTCGATGAGGTCGACCACGGCACCCGGGCGATTCGGCGCAGACAAAATCAGGCTCGTCTTGTCCTTGCCGGAAGCCGCAACATCCTGACGGCTCAGCACCCAAAAACGCGTCGTGTTGTTGGGCGAGTCCTCGATGTTCCGGAACAACATCGGCACGCTGTAACGAGTGGCGGCCATCTCACCGGCAATCGCTGCGCTGCCAGGTGTGATTGACGCGAGACGTGCGGCCTCGGCGTTGCTCGCGACCGGAATTCGCTCTGCGAGCGGCAAGTGTCTCGCGAGCCAGGCGGCGGTCTGCGCAAGTGACTGCGAATGGGAATAAACCTTCTGGATTGCGGCCAGATCGGTCTCCATGCTCATCAAATTTTGCTGGACACGGAAGTCAATTTCGGCGCAGACCTTAAGTGGGCTGGAAATCGACAAATCGAGCGTGCGACCGACGAAACCTTCCGTTGAATTTACAACTGGGACGACGGCGTAATCAGCCGTGGTCGCCTCGACCATGCGAAACGCTTCATCAATCGTCGGGCACGGCTCAAACGTCGGGGCCATTCCGAAGTGTTTGACGGACGCGGCGTGGCTGAACGTGCCCTCGGGCCCGAGAAAGGCGATCACCAGCGGCTGTTCGAGCGCCATGCAATTGCTGATGACTTCGCGAAAAATGCGGGCGACGGCCTCATCGGACAACGGGCCCATGTTTGCAGCCTGCATCCGGCGCAGGATGTTCGCTTCGCGCTCGGGGCGATAGAGCGGGGATCCTGGCGCTTTGGTATGTCCAACTTCTTGCGCTATCGCCGCACGGGCGCTGATCAGCTTCAGCAACTGGTCGTCGAATGCGTCGATTTTCTGGCGTAGCGCCGAGAGATCGGCCTGGGGTTTGGGTTCGCTCATGTTGGCTTAAATTCTCGCATGGCGGCCACCAGCGTCTGCACCCCTGTGATTGGCATGGCGTTATAGATTGAGGCGCGCATGCCGCCGCGAACGCGGTGTCCGCGAAGCGACATGAGGCCACGCGCTTCGCAGAACTTCACGAATTCGGCGTCGATCGCAGGATTCCCGCTGTCGAAAACAACGTTCATGCGCGAACGATCTGCTTTCGCGACCGGCGCGGTGAAAAGCTCGCTAGCGTCAATCGCGTCATACAACATCGTGGATCGCTCAATCGCGCGCCGCTCCATCTCGGCCAAACCGCCCTGCGCCTTGATCCACTTGAGCGTCAGCGCAGTGGCGTAAATCGCGAACACCGGCGGCGTGTTGAACAGCGAGCCATTCGCGGCCATGTGCTTGTAATGAAACACCGAAGGGATATTTTTCGGCGCGCGGTCGAACAAATCCTCGCTGACGATGACGATGGTCACACCCGCCGGGCCGATGTTTTTTTGCGCGCCGGCGTAAATTAGCCCGCAGGCTGACACATCCATCGGACGCGACAAAAAATGCGACGACGCATCAACCACCAGCGGCGACGAAAGTCCGGTGGGCAGCGTGTGAATTTCGTTGCCGTACACGGTTTCGTTTGAGCAGATATAAGTATAGCTTGAAGCTTCAACGCCTGAATCCATTGGGGCTGAAGGTGTATTTTCACCTAAAGTCGACTTCCACTCAATTCGTGCAGGAACCCTTGTGTAGCCGTCTTTCTCGCTCGAAGCCATCACGTTAACGGCGCCAAATTTCGACGCCTCGCCCGCCGCGCTTTTCGACCAGCCGCCGGACACAAGATAGTCCGCAGTTTCGCCCGGACGCAGCAGATTCATCGGCACCGCCGCGAACTGCCCCCACGCGCCGCCCTGCATGAAAATCACCTTGTAATTCGCCGGAATCGCCAGCAATTCACGCAGATCGGCCTCAGCCTCAGCGATCAACGCCTCAAACGCCTCGCCGCGATGCGAAACCTCCATCACGCTCGCGCCCTGCCCCACGCCATGCCAGTGCCATTCCGGCAAGTCCGCGCGAATTTGTTCGATCACTTCGGGCGGAAGCATCGCTGGGCCGGGGGAGAAGTTGTAGGAGAGGATCATCGTCTACGCGTCAGAATCGAACTAGCAGTATTCGATCATGAAACGGCAATGCCATGCCGAAACAGGCCAGATTTGGCGCTGCCGGCCTGGTCGCGGGGTTTCGGGAGCCTCCACCTTGAAACAGTTATACGACGGGTTGTGCGTAAAACTGATCCGGCGGCTGTCCGCGCCGTACATTGATTTCGATGCGCATGGTTGCTTCTGCCATCAAGCGGCGATGGCTTCTCCATATGGCCCGCCGGGCAGTACTGGTCTAAAAAACCGCTCAGCGGTCGTGACTTCGTCTGCGTGTCCGCAACAGCCACAGAACCATCACGGCAAGCGCCACATAGTTAACCACCATAAACCATGGCGTGTTCCACGCCAGCCCGTCGAAGGCACGCTCGGTGATCGGATAAAAAACCGGCACCGGATAAAAGCTTGCCGAGTGCGTAAACACGTCAATGACGATGTGCGACCACCAGCCGAACATTGGAATCCACACGGACCGAACGATAGCCCAGACAAGCAGAGTCACCGCTCCGGCCACGATGGCGCTGTGCATGATGCAGTGCAGATGGTGTGACAAGAGCGTCACCAGCGGCGGAAGCGTTGGCTCCTGGCCGGGCGCTGCGGTCGCATAAGTTTTTATTGCCGCGAAAGTACCATCGCCAAAAAGCCACCACGCGATGATCGGTACGAGGTGCAGGACATCGGGCAACGCGGCCAGCCCGACCGTGATCACAGCGCTATGCCGCGCCATTTTCCAGCGGCGGCGCGCCAGCGTTACGCCGATGCCAGCCCACAGTGCGTGTGCGAGGATATCCAAGCTGGTTAGGGGCTAAGCCACTTAAGGTTGTGTCGTGTCCGCGCGGCAAACGCGAAGAAAAGAGGAAAAGAAGGAAAGGAGCCGATTGAATGGTTTCACAGTTATTCCGCTTGCGCCCCCTGGTTTCCCCGTCGCGGTCGCCCTCTAGGCCGGACTTCCCGACGCTCACCGGTCACGCGTTCGATCGCATCGGTAAACCGGCTGTTTCCCAGCAGCTGCGATTGTTGCAAAGCGATGCGGATGTCGGTGATTTGCGCGACTTCGATCTCGTTGGCGACGAGCGCCCGGTAGCTTTTTTCGCACTG
>JAYWHV010000059.1:0-5222 GCA_043777615.1 Burkholderiales bacterium
ATCGACTGAATACTTTCGGGTCCAAAGTTGTGGTTGATGTAGTCGTGACTCGAAAAACTGACAGTCAGAATGTCGGTTGCGCCTTTCGGGTTTTTGCCAATGGATTCGCCGTTAAGCAGGGAAGTTGAAAATTCCGCCGTCGCCTCGTCGCCAAACGGCCCCGCGATCAGCATGCTGTAATAAATCGGACCAGGAGTTATCTCTCCAAGGCCATACATATAGCCCATCTTCGAGGTCATATTGTTGTAAACCGCTGCCCAAGGCTGACCATCGGGCAGCACCCGTTGATACGCCTTCGGGTCTTCAAGCAACAGGTTCCAGCGCTGGTGAAACCACTGATCTTGAGGCTTCCTCTGGTAGTAGGCTTCCCACCACGACGGATGCTTGTCCATGTAATAACTGGTACTGGTGAAGCGCCCGGTCTTTTTTGAGAGCATGTACGCTGTGCCAGATTTGCCTGCCATCAAGATTGCCCCGCGATCCTTGCCCGACACCGAGAAAATCCGGCTGGCATTATTTGTCGCATATCGCAATTCGTCGCCAAGCAAACTCACCTGCAAATTCTTGGGGCTGACACCGTCATCTTCGGACGTAGCGGTTCCGTCGACATACTTGTGCGCAGAATCTGCCGTGTTGTAGATAAATTTGCCGTCGCGGGTCTTCCAATCGTTAGCGATGATGCCGGTTTGATAGGGGTGCGCTCCCGACAGGATTGACGCATGACCGACTGCGGTCACGGTGAACGCATGGGCCTGATGTGCATCAGAAAACCATGCGCCTTTGTCCATCAGGCGGCGGAACCCGTTTGGCACCAGCAGGTCGTAGCTCTTCAGCAATTGTTCTTGTGGCAAACCGTCGACTACGACCACCACAACGAGCTTCGGCGGAGCGACGCCTGCCGGTACATCAACGCGCTGCGTTTGCGCCGAGGTAGCGCCCAGCGTCAGAGCGCTGACTACAGTCGCGGTCAGCCAGACAGACAGTTTGGTAAATTTCACACCTGAGTCCTCCAATGCGACGTTTATGCCTCTTGGCCGTGGATTCTAGGCGCGGTGGTTCCGGGGCAGTTGCGGGCTGTTCCAGATTGGGTGCGGACCGATCCAGTCACGGAACGGCGAGCGGTTGCGCAATGTGACTGAAACCGTGCAAATCGCGCAACGAATACACTCGCAGACACGAAGTTTCAAAGGAATTCCGCGTGAAAACAAAAGCAGCCGTCGCCTGGAAATCGGGCGAGCCACTGACCATCGAAACTGTCGATCTTGACGGGCCGAAAGCGGGCGAAGTGCTGGTTGAGATCAAGGCCACAGGCATTTGTCACACCGACTACTACACGTTGTCTGGCGCGGATCCGGAAGGAATATTTCCGGCTATCCTGGGCCATGAGGGCGCGGGCGTTGTCGTGGACGTTGGCCCCGGCGTGACGACGCTGCAAAAGGGTGACCATGTGATTCCGCTATACACCCCGGAATGCCGTCAATGCAAATTTTGCCTCTCTCGAAAAACTAACCTTTGCCAGTTTATTCGCGGGACACAGGGCAAAGGCTTGATGCCCGATGCGACAAGTCGCTTCTCGCTCAACGGAAAGCCCATTTTTCACTACATGGGTACGTCCACGTTCAGCAACTACACCGTCGCGCCGGAAATATCGCTCGCGAAGATTCGTAAAGACGCGCCATTCGACAAGGTTTGCTACATCGGTTGCGGCGTGACGACTGGCATTGGTGCCGTGATCTTCACGGCGAAAGTTGAGGCAGGTGCGAACGTTGTCGTGTTCGGCCTGGGGGGCATCGGGCTCAACGTAATTCAGGGCGCGAAGATGGTTGGTGCGGACAAGATTATTGGCGTCGATCTGAACCCTGCGCGCGAAGCCATGGCTCGCAAATTCGGCATGACGCATTTCATCAATCCCAAGGAAAACGAAAATGTTGTCGACGCCATTGTGCAACTGACCGACGGGGGCGCGGACTACAGCTTCGAGTGCATCGGGAACACCAAAGTCATGCGCCAGGCGCTCGAATGCACGCACAAGGGCTGGGGTCGCAGCATCATCATTGGCGTAGCCGAGGCTGGCGCAGAGATCAGCACCCGACCTTTTCAACTGGTGACAGGGCGCAAATGGGAAGGCTCGGCGTTCGGCGGCGCGCGGGGTCGTACCGATGTTCCAAAGATCGTCGATTGGTACATGGACGGCAAGATCAATATTGATGATCTGATCACACACACTATGCCTCTTGAAGACATCAACAAAGGCTTCGACTTGATGAAGCGCGGCGAGTCAATTCGTGGGGTTGTTCTCTTTTAGTTTGACTTGGTGCAGCCCCACTTCCTCCCTTGGGCATGGGCGTAACAAGTCGCTTCTTTGCTATGACAAATACCCTTCAACTCCTCAACGAACACGCATGTTTCGGCGGCGTGCAGCGCTTCTATCAACACGAGTCCCGCGTGATCGGCCTGCCAATGCGCTTCTCGGTGTTTCTGCCGCCTGCCGCGGTGGCGCACGATGCCGTCGCAGTGCCCGCATTAATATTCCTCGCAGGGCTGACTTGCAACGAAGAAACATTCGCGATCAAAGCCGGAGCGCAGCGCCGTGCTGCAGAGTTGGGGCTGGCGCTCATTGCACCCGACACAAGCCCGCGTAGCGCAGGCATCGCGGGCGAAAGCGAGAGTTGGGATTTCGGCATGGCCGCGAGCTTTTATCTCGATGCAGACGTTGCTCCGTGGTCAAGGCATTACCGCATGGAGAGCTATCTCACGACCGAACTGATCTCGCTGGTAGAAGAGCACTTCGTAATTGACGTCAAGTGTCTGGGTCTGTTCGGACATTCAATGGGCGGGCACGGCGCTCTCACTTTGGCGTTGAGGCATCGTCATTTGTTTAGGTCACTCTCAGCGTTCGCACCGATTTGCGCGCCGACGATGTCCCCTTGGGGGCAGAAAGCCTTCAGTGGTTACCTGGGGCCTGACACAACGAAGTGGTTAGCGCATGACGCCTCTGCATTAATGTCCGCTTGCAGTGGTGCGCCCTACCCCGACGGCATCCTGATTGATCAGGGACTCACCGATAAATTTCTGTCTACACAGCTTTATCCTGACCATTTCGAAGCAGCCTGCGAAAACGTCGGGCAGCCATTGGCGATGCGCCGCCATGCTGGCTACGATCACGGCTACTACTTCATCTCCACCTTCATCAACGATCACCTTGAGCATCATGCGCGAACGCTCGGTCGTTCATAGCTACTGCAATAGAAGCCATCAACCACGACATGACCAAGAAAAGCCCCAGCACCCTTCTGATTCATCCATCGCGAGCTGTACCGCCCGGTTTTCGTTCTCTCGTACCGGGCACGGAGCGCGCCTCCACTGTGCTGTTCGAAAACGTTGGCAAGTGGAAGACTCGCTCCGGTTTTGATGAGTCAATCTACACGTACGGCACCAGCGGAACGCCAACCACGCGCGATCTGCAGAACCGAATTGCCGAATGGGAGGGCGGATACAACTCCGTGCTGTTCCCGTCGGGGCTGGCGGCCGTTGCGTACGCGTTCCTGCCCTTCGTCGAGCCTGGCGATCACGTTCTGGTTCCTTCAAATGTTTATGACCCGGTGAGGACGCTGGCAAACGGTTTGCTCAAGCGCATGAACGTCACTGTCGAGCAATACGATCCGCTGATTGGCGCGGGTATCGCGGCGCAAATGAAGCCCAATACCAAAGTGGTGTGGGTTGAAACGCCGGGCTCGATCACGATGGAAGTGAGCGACCTGCCAGCGATTGCGAGCGCTGCACACGCGGCGGGCGCATTGGTCGCGATTGACAACACTTATAGCGCGGGCTGGTATCTTCGGGCCTTCGAGCTTGGCGCGGACATTTCTGTGCATGCGCTCACCAAGTACCCAGCAGGTCACAGCGATCTGGTGATGGGTTCGATCACGACCAAAGACGAAGCAACCTGGCGGCGCGTCAAAGACATGGCGCTGCAAACGGGGCAGTGCTGTGCGCCCGATGATGTGTACCTGGTGTTGCGCGGCCTGCCAACGATGCCGATGCGAATCACGCATACGGAACGCGTCGCGCTCAACATCGCTCAGTGGCTGAAGAACCAACCCGCGGTGAAGCTCGTATTGCACCCTGCGCTGCCCGAATGTCCCGGACATGAAACCTGGAAGCGCGACTTCACGGGTTCCACAGGCGTGTTTTCTTTTGTACTGCAGGATCAATACGACGCAGACGCAGCGGCACGCTTCATTGATGCGCTTGAAATTTTCGGCATCGGTGCAAGCTGGGCGGGTATTGGGTCGCTGGCGTTGACTTACGATCTTGCCAAATCGAGAACCAGTTGGCCGCACAAGGGCGCGTTGATCCGGCTCAATATTGGACTGGAAGATGAGACTGATTTGCGCGAGGATTTGGCGCGCGGATTCGCAGCCATATAGGATCGGCGCTGCCGCGACCGTTTCAACCTCAAATAACCGTGGGTCGCGGCAGAACCGCTCCTGCAAAAGGGAAAAATCATGACCACCGCTTACGAGTTCGCAGCCATAGACATCAACGGCAAACAACAGAAGCTTTCACAATACGAAGGCAAGACATTGTTGATCGTGAACACGGCCAGCAAGTGTGGTTTCACGCCGCAATACGAAGGTCTGCAGAAGCTCTACGACACGTATCACGAGAAAGGCCTCGAAGTGCTGGGCTTCCCATGCAACCAGTTTGGCGCTCAGGAGCCCGGCGATGCGGCTGAAATCGCCAGCTTTTGTGACCTGAATTACGGCGTGAATTTCCCTATGTTTGCCAAAGTTGACGTGAATGGCGACAACGCCGCGCCACTGTTCGAGCATCTGAAAAAAGCGGCACCGGGCCTTTTGGGCAGCGAGGCCGTGAAGTGGAATTTCACCAAGTTTTTGGTCACGCCTGATGGCAAGGTAAAGCGCTTCGCGCCGACCGACGAACCTGCCTCGCTAGCGAAGGATATCGAAAAGGCGCTAGGGTAGTTATGCGGCGCAGCACCAGCGCATTGGGCCTAGCGCTGGTCATCGGTTGCACGGCTTTGCTGGCGAACAGCGCGAACGCTTTAAAGACGCTCAATCTCGCAATGGCCGCAGCCGAATCCACCTTCGATCCTGCGGCTAGTGACGACACTCAATCAAGCGATCTCATCGTGATGATGATTGAGCCGCCGTTGCAATACGATTACTTCGCGCGTCCTGTCGCAGTCACAGGACGCA
>JAYWHV010000060.1:0-5216 GCA_043777615.1 Burkholderiales bacterium
CAGCGCAAAAATCACCAGCGCCGCGAGATCAATGTGGGAATACGTCAGCTTCACAGGTGAGTGCCAAGCAATTACGCTGCCACTGCCGCAGCAATCGCCTCGGCACCACTGCGCGCCATCGTGGCGTCCTCCGCCTCAACCATGACCCGAACCACCGGCTCTGTACCGGATGGCCGCAGCAGAATGCGCCCGCGCCCTGTGAGCTGCGATTCCCAATCCGCCAGCACGGCCTTTACGCCCGGCTTGTCCGCCCACGGCGACGCCTTGTCGATGCGCACATTGATGAGCTCCTGCGGCAACAGGCTCACGTCTTTTGCAGCGTCAGCCAGCGACACTCCGCGCTCGACCAGTGCGCGCAACACTTCCAGCGCCGCGATGGTCGCGTCGCCCGTCGTGTGACGATCAAGGCACAAAATGTGGCCGGAGTTTTCGCCGCCGATCAGCCACTGTTTTTCGCGCAGAATTTCCAGCACGTAGCGATCGCCGACTTTAGCCCGCGCAAAATCGATGCCGTTCCGGGCGAAGGCCATCTCGAGGCCGTAGTTCGTCATCTGTGTGCCGACCACGCCGCCGCCAAGTTCCCCTCGCGACTTGCGATGCGCCGCGATGATGTAGACCAGCTGATCCCCGTCATACAGATGGCCGTTGGCGTCCGCCATCAGGAGGCGATCCGCATCGCCATCGAGCGCGATGCCGATGTCCGCCTCATGTTTCACGACCATCTCCGACAAATACTCCGAATGCGTCGCGCCCACGCCCTTGTTGATGTTCAAACCGTCCGGCGACACGCCGAGGCTCACGACCTCCGCGCCCAGTTCGTGAAACACCGCCGGCGCGACCTGATACGCCGCCCCGTGCGCGCAGTCGACCACAATCTTTAATCCACGCAGCGACAGCTCGGCCGGAAACGCGCGCTTGCAGAATTCCACATAACGGCCCGGCGCATCGTTCAAGCGCTTCGCTTTACCCAGTTCGCCCGACGGCACGCAGCGCAGGCCGCGATCAATCTCAGCCTCGATTTCCAGCTCGGCGGCGTCCGAGAGCTTGTCACCGCGATGGTTGAAAAACTTGATGCCGTTATCCTGAAACGGATTGTGCGAAGCGGAAATCACGAGTCCGGCTTGCAAACGAAGGGCTCGCGTCAGATACGCAATCGCAGGCGTCGGCAACGGCCCGGTCAACACGGTGTCGACCCCCGCTGCCGACAAACCCGCCTCCAGCGCCGCTTCCAGCATGTAGCCGGAAATACGCGTGTCCTTGCCGATCAAGACCGAGGGCCGCTTGCCAACCTTCGACTGCGCCCGCAATACTCGCCCGGTAGCGTGCCCCAACTGCATGATGAAATCCGGCGTAATCGGCGCAATGCCCACCTCGCCACGCACCCCGTCGGTACCGAAATATTTTCTTTGGTTCATGGCGGCATTGTAGGTTTGCAGCTGCCGAAGCACCGCATACATCCCTGCCGCCAGCCAGCATTCAAGTTGGGTGAGAAAAACGGTCTTGCAACTTTGCCCCTATCGCCAGACCACGCTCGCGCAGATTCCATGATGGCACGGGCCACGATAGAGCCCATTTAGGTTGCCGGCGCATGTAACCGCGCGATTGCAAGCACTCCCGTTTCGCCAGACCTTTCGATCGGTCGCTTGTCTTTAGCGGGGAGTCCATATAAGGCGAGTCCATATGCAAGGGGTGGGCCTCATTCGCGGCCGACCGAGGCTGCTTGAAGGGAGACCTGCTTCTTGCCCCCTGCTACTGACTGGCGACCCACCTCTGCGAACCCGAACTCTTGATGAAAACGCTCAGAAGCCAGGTTGGGAGGCTCAACGTCGTACTCACACGTGACGACGGGCACACTTGTTGCCCACGCGCGCGCGAAGACCAGTTCGTACAGGGCGCGGCCGAACCCGCGCCCGTGCTGGGCGGCTGCGACGACGACACGATCAACGTACAAGAAACGCTCGTAGCGCTCGACGAACCACCGATAGTTGACGCTGTCGTAACTTGCGCCCTCTCGAAGCGCCAGAACGAAGGCAACTACCTCGCCCTCGACCTCGAGAACCTGATGAAGGTCCGCCGCCCGGTGCAGACTGTCGAGGCGATCCCTGGTGAGCGGACTGAGGAACCGCTCCGATTCCAGATTCAACGCAAGCACCGCGTCGAAGTCGTCGGAGCTGGCAGTGCGGGTCTTCATGAGGCCTAACGTTTGACATGAGGCGAGGCCAAGAGCGATAGCTCTTGGACGTCCCTCTCGATGGAAGGGTTAGGCGTCGGGTTCATTTATCAGCGCCTGGAGTTTTAGAACGGTAGCCCAGTTTCTTGTGGTGGCTGCCTTGCCGGCCTTCCCGAGCAGGGCTTCACCAGCCTTGCTTTCCAGTATGCCGGCGGCGCAATGTAGGTAGGCCGCACTTGTTCCAACCAAGAACTGTTCTGGTGGTTCGACGAAAGGCTCGATGGCTGCGAGCGCAGACAGTGATTTGGGATCTTGTACGAATGCGACCAACAGGCGCGAATGGTCTTGAGCACCCTCTGCTAGGACGTTCTCGGACACGATGGCCGCGAACTCCTTTGCGGACTTGACGATGACCGGAACTTCGACTTTTAGCTTGGATGCGATTGCGCTGGAGATCTCGGCGGCGTGTTTGACTGGCGTTCTTTTTGCTGCACGAAATACCGCATTGCCGCTATTGAGAAGTGTGGCGACATGCGAATAGCCAAGTTCGCTCAACAAGGCTCGTAGCTCGGCCATTGGAACGCGTTTGGCCTTGCCGACATTGACGCCACGCAGCAGAGCCACAAAGGTGGGCATTCCAACACCTAACGTAATGTAAACCGCAAAATCTGCGGACTAATCCGGGCGCCGCGGCCTATATCGGCGACCCAGAATACGCTGAAAGCCGTGTCCGGTGCCAGTTCACGCCAAATTGCCCGGGACGTTTTGATAAATAATCTGCCCATAAAACCCCGCACGTGATCCTGAATCCGAAAGCGTCCCGACACAACCAAAAGTCTACCCGGCCGCCGGGCTCATCCGGCCATAGCCCGCCAGACTTTCAACGCGTCGACCGTCGCGCCCACGTCGTGCACACGCACCACGCGCGCCCCTTGCGCAACGCATGCAAGCGCGGCGGCGACGCTGCCGTATACGCGCTCTGCGGGCACGTCTCGCCCCGTCAATGTACCTATCGTCTTCTTGCGCGACCAGCCAGCGAGCACCGGATAACCACGCGCCACCAGCGCATCTAGATTCTGCGTTAGCGTAAGGTTGTGTTGCAGCGTCTTGCCGAAACCGAAACCGGGGTCGAGCACGATGCGGTCGCTCGCTATGCCCGCCGCTTCGCAGGCCTGCGCACGCGCGACGAGATAGTCGCCGACTTCGCCGATTACGTCGTCGTAATGCGGTTCGACCTGCATCGTCTCCGGGCTGCCGCGCATGTGCATGAACACGACGCCGCAGTTGCTCGCCGCGCAGGCTTCAATCGCTCCAGCGGCTGTTAGCGCCATCACGTCATTGACGATACTGGCACCGGCCTTCAGCGCCTCGCGCATCACCCGGGGCTTGCGGGTATCGACGGAAACGCAATAACCCTTTTCAACCAAGGCGATGATCACCGGCAAAACGCGGGCGATTTCCTGGTCAACGCTCACCGCCGCTGCGCCCGGACGGGTGGATTCGCCACCGACGTCGAGGATGTGCGCACCCTCCGCCACCAGCCGCTCAGCGTGAATCAACGCCGATTTTGTCGAATTATGTTGACCGCCGTCAGAGAACGAGTCCGGTGTTACGTTGACAATCCCCATCACCACGACGGGCGCTTCGGCGTCCACCGCCCAGCTAAACCGCCCCGTGCGCCACTCCGCACCGATCCCCGGTTTCGCCTTATGGCCGTCATTACCAGCGTCCGGCGGCGTTTGCGCCGTAAAATTATGAGTCGACTTGGAAAGCACCGTTGTTTTGATCCGCTCTTCTGATTACCCCACCCTCTTCGCCGCCCGCATCGAAGCTTTAAAGCGCGAAGGCCGCTATCGCATTTTCGCAGAGCTGACGCGCCCTGCGGGCCACTTCCCGCGTGTGCAGTGGGCAGGCCCACACGGCGTGCGCGAAGTCGTCACCTGGTGCTCGAACGATTATCTTGGCATGGGCCACCATCCTGCCGTGCGCGCCGCAATGATGGACGCCATTGAAGCCGGAGCCACCGGCGCGGGTGGCACGCGAAATATTGGCGGCACCAACGCACTGCACGTCGAACTCGAACGCCTGCTCGCCGCGCTGCACGACAAACCCGCGGCATTGACATTCACCTCCGGCTACAGCGCCAATCTGGCCTCGCTGTCGGTGCTCGGCTCGTTGTTGCCGGACACGGTGTTTTTGTCGGACGGCGACAATCACAATTCAATGATCGAAGGCATTCGCCGCGCTGGCTGCGACCGCATTGTGTTCGAACACAACAGCGCGACTGATCTGGAGGCCAAACTCGCCGCCATCAGCCCTGATCGCCCAAAAATAGTGGTGTTCGAGAGCGTTTACTCGATGAGCGGCAACATCTCGCCCATCGGCGAATTCGCGCGCATCGCCAAAAAATACGGCGCGATGACCTATCTCGACGAAGTTCACGCGGTCGGCATGTACGGCGCGCGCGGCGGCGGCGTATCCCAAGAACTGGGCGTCGCCGACCAGATCGACGTCATTCAGGGCACGCTCGGCAAGGCCTTTGGCATGCAGGGCGGCTACGTCACCGGCGACACCGCCGTCATCGACTGCATCCGCAGCTTCGGCGCGTCTTTCATTTTCTCCACCTCGCTCGCCCCCGTGCTCGCGGCCGGCGCGCTCGCCAGCGTCTCGCACCTGATGGGATCAACGGACGAGCGCCGTCTGCAACGTCAGCGCGTCGCCGAGGTCAAATCGCGCCTCATCAATATCGGCCTGCCGGTGATGGAGAGCGTCTCGCACATCATTCCCGTGTTCGTTGGCGATCCGGTGCACACCAAAACGCTGACCGACCGCCTGCAGGACCGTCACGGCATCTACCTGCAACCGATCAATTACCCGACCGTCGCGCGCGGAACCGAGCGCCTGCGCATCACGCCGGGTCCGTGCCACACCCCGGCGATGGTTGACGCATTTGTCGATGCGCTCGATACGGAATGGTCGCTGCTCGGGCTGCAACGGCAGGCGCAGGCCATAGCCGCTTAAGCGTTTGCCCGAGACGCTTCGCTCA
>JAYWHV010000061.1:0-5212 GCA_043777615.1 Burkholderiales bacterium
GATGCGTTTGTCCATGGCCATGCGGTTGACCAGCGTCAATGTGTCGCCGACGGCTTCGGGGCCGTAGCCAGGCACGTGCGCGGCAAGGACGCCCGGAACACCAGCGCCCAACAGCGTCGGGTCGAAACCGGTTGTCCACAGATACTTCGCCATCAGTCCTGTCGCCATGCTTGCCCGCTCTATGCCTTTGTCATTGTTTGTGAATATAGCTGACGATGCGAGAGCTGGATCGAGCTCCGTGACCTTTCAGAACAATCAGATCCGCGCGTCGTTCGCGACTATCGGCTTTTCAATGAAGGCACCACTGCATAAGGGCTTAATTGACAAAATTTGTATAGTCGACTACCTGTGAATATCGCGCCAACCCCAAGTGCTGCGGTCGTTTCAATTAAAAGCCAATAAATGACGCGGCGTGCATCGTCACACGTGCCTTGGTAAAGCGCGACCGAATGTTTGCAGCGATGACGGTGCTGCTTGCTTGGGAATTGAAAGTAGGCCAGGGCGCGGGCAATAAAAAGCCCGGCGAACCGGGCTTTTTGGTGATCGAGACAGAGCTACTTCTTCTGTTTCGCGATGATCTTGTCTTTGATCTTGTCGTAGACGTCTTGCGTGAGGATTTTTTTGTTCACCAAGTCGTCTTTTCCGTTGTAGGGACGACCTTTAACAATTGCCGCTGAGCGGGCTTCGCCGATTCCGTCGAGCGTGGCCAGTTGCTTGGCGGTCGCGCTGTTGATGTCCATCGGCTCCGGAGCTTTTTTCGCGTCAGCAGGCGCAGCTTTCGCCGGAGCAGCCGTCGCCGTAGCAGCATCTTTTTTTGCCTGTGTCGCGTCAAGCGCGAATAGCGGGGACGCCAGGACAACTGAGGCGAAAAGGGCGGTAACGAAACGTTTCATTGAAGACTCCTGAGAGGGGAAAAAATGGATGATCGTGCCGCCTGAACCACAGCGGATGCGTGATACGCCCGGAATGTAACGGATATGGGAGGTGTGCGTTGACGGTCTGCGACTGCAAAAGTGAACCCTCTTTCGCCGTCTGCAGCGTGCAAGCCCCGCGATTCGTCGCGATGTCATGCGAATCGTCGCGTAGCGCTTTTTGAACGGTTCCCCGACCCGGACAATCTCGTCATTGAATCAAACCCACAGGAACCGCAATGAACAGCAAACTCCGCACCGTCCTGATCGCAAGCTTCGTCACAGTCGCTATCGCCGCAGCACTATCGCTCGCTTTCCTTGCCGCCGCTCAATGGTGGCCTGCCGCGAACAGCGCGCATATTCGGTGGGGTGGGCATTCCACGCCGCTGTCGGGCGTGTTTGAAAGTGGCGCATTTCAGTTCATGGTTGCCTGGGCCGCCATCACGCTGGCGATTTTGATTTCAGTCGCCGCACTGCTGTTCGCGTTTACGATCAGCGCGATTGCGCTCGGTACGGTCGCGCTCTTTTTAGCGCTGCCCCTGATCCTGATCGCTGCGTGCATCTGGTGGGCTGTCCGACGCAATCGACGTCACACGATGTTGCCCGGCCCGACGCCTAGCGCTCCGGTTTAGCGACCGCCTGGCTGAGGCTCAGCACGTGCCCCTCTTCCGGTCTGGCCTTGCCTGCAATGACTTCCGCCATCGCCGCCATCGATGCGTCAAAGCCTTCGGCCGTGACCACCTTCAGCCACGGCGCATCGGCACGCGTCACGGGCACCATAAATTGCTGCCATGCTGCCGCCAGTTTGCCCATCAGAGTTGCATTGCCCCATTCGCTGCTCCGCTTTTTGATTTGCGAAGGCGCGAAAAAGAGCGTCGGACGTGGGCCCGGAAGGTCGCCCACCTTGCCAAGATGCTGCCAGTCTGTGCCGCCGATCGAGGCGCTGTATTTCAGGCCGTCGCCGATCTGGACGTGCAGCGAGCGACGCAGCTCAACGTTGCCTGAAAAATCAACATAAACGCTCGGTACTGTGGGCGACAACGCGCTTATCTGATCGTAGGTCAACACCTGGTGGTAGCAGCCCAGACTTTGCACAAAATCCAGATTTTTCGCGGAAGTGAGTCCGATCACTTCAACGTCTTTTCGTTGCGACAGACAAAACGCGGTGCCGTAGGCGGTCTTGCTCGAAGCGCTCGACAGAATCACCCGATCCGCGCCGAAAAACGCGTTGTCGTCGAGAAAATCGTCAATCAAAAAACTGGTGAAAAACAACGGGCGCAAGATCATTTGCTCCGCCTCCCGCTTCGGGTGGTAGCCGGGATCGGTGCTGCATCGCAAATACTGGTTATAAACCGCTGGCAACGTGCCACGATGGTCTGCCCCGTCGACGAATCCGCCAGCGTTCACGCGCTCGGGTTGGACAATCAAATGCGTTGCGGTCGGCAGGTAACCATAGAACCGTTCACCTACGGCGATGCCCTCGACCCCGCTCGCCACCACCGTGGCAAAGCCCCACACCGGAATCACCCCCCAGCCGGGTGCTGACGCCGGGAAAAACTGCCAGTAGTGCATGGCATCGCCAAACATCGCGTAAGTGACATTGTTGGCCGTAAACGCGAACCGATCGATACGCAGTAGCACCTCGCCCACTTCGGGCGTGTCATCAAGGCCGGCACGGACCTCGCGCATGACAGATGGGTTTTTTTTGTCAAATTCGATGGAGCGATGCGGGGTGTTCGTAGACATGGTCAACCTGGATAAAGGGTGTGCCCCCACACGAAAGCGGGGTCGCCGGATGAGTCAGCTTTTGAATCTGCAGCGATGCTATCTTGCAACAGCGTGCAGAGGATGGCGGCGAATACAGATTTATTGATACGTTCAAGCAAGCGCAGCGCCCGCAATTATGGGCTTTGTCTTATCATCGAACGCTGAGGGACGGGGTGAAAACATGGCGCAAACAGGTGCACTGATAAGCAACCAGGAACGGCGGAGACGGACGCGGCGAGAGACTTTATGCCGCGCCTACGTGCATGGCGGTGGCGGAGATCCGGTCGTCGCCGATATCCGCGAATTCAGCGAAGCGGGCTTGTATCTTGAATTCGTCAACATCCCGGACGATTTAACGCGTGCAGGCCTTCAAGATGCGAGCGTCACGCTTGAACTGGCAGCCAGCGGGGCCTCGCAGCCTCCCCTTCCCGCGTTTGCGGCGCGCGTGGCGCACCTGTCAGCTACCGGGATGGGCCTTGCCGTCGACGACATGCCACGCAGCGCGGTTGACGCGTTGAATGAAGCCAGCCGGCATCTTGGCGAACGCACACACGGCGCCGTCGACGCGATTCTTTCCACGCAGCAGGCAAAGGCACTCCAGGATGCTTGCAGCGCCCAGAATCGCGCGTTTGTTGACTTTGTGGCGCGAGATTTCCTGCAAAAAGCGCCAACGCTGCTGCGCGAGCAGAGCGAGGCGTACACCAACCTGTCTGATCGTTCGGCACTGGAGATTGCCTCCTCGGAACTGATCCGACAACACGAACTGTTCGTCGCTCAAGTTTTTGCGGCGGTGCAAAACCGTATTCGCTCCGAAAGTCGGGACCACGACGAAAACGCAACCGTTGGACGACGCGCCCAACTCGCGCTCATGGGAGACGCTGAGCTTGATGATTTTCTGCTTCTGACGGGCGTGATCAACCGCCTTGACGAGCGTTTTTCCCTGCAATTGCATGAATTGGAGCGACGCTACGGGCGTCTCGTGCACACCGCGATTGGGCGAAAGAACAATCCGTATTCGCCGGAAGTCGTGTGTCGCGGTGTGCAAACCGCACTGCACTCGCAGCACTTCAATCGCGCGGTGTGGACTGTGCTGTATGACGTGCTGGAGCAGTGTGTCACCGAGCGCAGTCACGAGTTCTACCGACAGCTGAACTCAACGCTCGCAGCCCTGCGAACACCTCCGCCATTGGCTGCGCCCGATCGCGTGCCGCAAAGGGTACCAGCAAAGAAATCCAAGACACAGCAAGATGTCGCTGAGATGGCTGACACGCTAAATCGTCTCTATCTGCAAAATCAAAGCGCAATGCTGCCCCCGCTAGACCGCGCTGTGGGCGGTTCCGGGGACGCGCTCCCCGGCAACGACCGGGCACCGGGAGGGAGCGCGGGAGGCACGACCGGCGGAGTAAATGCAGGCGTCGTCGGCGCGAACAGCGGAAACAGCGCGGGGGGCGCTGGCGAGAGCGTTGAACACGCGGCTGCCGGTTCGGTGGCGGGTACTGGCGTCGGCTCCTCGCCAACGACCGGAATGGGCAACGGCTCCCCTGGTGTTGCAGATGCTGACGGTGCCGGTTCAGAAACGACTGCCGCGGAGCAACCACAAGCCAGCCCCAATGCATTGCTGAATCTCGTGCAACAGTTAAAGGGCAGTGCGCAGAATTTAAATCGCTCGCGCTCCGCAGCTGCCGTTGGAAGCGCCACTGAAAGCGGGCTGGACAATGCGGCGAGTGCAATTGACATGTCACTCCCTGAGGCGAGCCTTGAAGAGCTGCTCGCCGCCATCGATGGTCTTCCCCAGACGCTCCGTGCTAGCCAGACGATAGCCTCGATCGATTCGCTGGCACATCTGTTAAACGAAAATCTGGCAGCGGTGGACGCAGGGCGAGCCCGGCGCGTCCCTACGAGCTATCGCGAAATCCTTGACGCGTGCTCGACTCTTTTTGCCAAAGCGCAGGCCGAACTGCTGCCCGCTTCCGTCTCCGGATCGCTGATCAAACGCCTTGAGCGGACGCTGTTGAAACTTTCGCTCACAGACGCCCGCTTCCCGACCAGCCCCGAACATCCGGCGCGTCGCGTGGTCAACCTGATCGATCAATATGCGATGGTGGCGGACGACTCGGGCAAGTTCTTTGACCGAAAGCTTGAAAGCAATCTCGTCACACTGGTTGACCGCATTTGTAAGCGCGCAGACCGGGATCCACAAATTTTTCAGGTGGTTGGTGACAGTCTTGACCAGGATCTCGTCACGATTCGCGAAGCGCGGCGTGACCGCGTCGAGCGATTGCAGGAAGCGTTTGAGGCGCGTGATCGTATCCGCGTTGCCCGCACACGCGTTGATCGGGCACTAGAACGGCGATTGTCGGGGAGCCACGCCCCGCGGCTGTTGCTTCGTCTGCTGGATGGCGGATGGCGTCACTACCTCACACTGCTGGCTGTGCGCGAAGGCGCCGATGGCATCGACTGGGCGGCAAGTCTCGCCATCGTCGATCGCATGCTGGGAGTGGGCATATCCTCCGACCCTGAAACTGCGCGGAGAG
>JAYWHV010000062.1:0-5152 GCA_043777615.1 Burkholderiales bacterium
TGGAACTTTTGCCGCTAATTCGCCAATTTGTTGGGTCGAGGACCTTAGCCAAGGTGCGCCGCAGCGTAACGTGGCCGGCAATACGACCCTGAACTTTACGGCTCCGCCAACGCCGACTGTGTCTGTTGCCGCGAGCCCTGCCGCTCTTAACGATTCGGCTGGCAACGTTTCGACCGTGACTTTCACTGCAAGCGCCGCAGCTCCTGTTGGTGGCTTCTCGGTTGCAATCACGCCGCCTGCCGCTAGCGCCCGCTACACGACGACGTGCGCTTCGCCAATCACCATCGCGGCTGGCGCAACAACGGCAACATGTACTGTCACTGCTGTGGCTAATACCACTCCAGGCGATGGCTCCGTGACCGCTACGACGGCTGTTCTTGCAGGCGCCGGTTACGCTGTGGGCACGCCATCAAGCGCGTCGGTCTCTGTCAATGACGACGACGTCGCGCCATCGGTTCGTGTTGCCGCGACGCCTGCGACACTGAGCAACAATGCGGGTGGTTCATCGACTGTTACCTTCACATCCAGCGCTGCAGCGGCTGCGGGCGGTTTGTCGGTAACGTTTACGCCGCCTGCTGCCAGCGCGCTCTACACCACGACTTGCGTTTCGCCAATCGTCATTGCTGCTGGTGCGACGACCGCGACCTGTACGGTCACCGCTGTCACTCCTGCCACGACCAACGCTTCGGCAACGGCTACAGTCACCATCACTGGCGGTAGCGCCGCAACCTACAGCATCGGCACGCCGAGTTCTGCTTCGGTTGTCGTGACATCGACGATTCCGAGCGTGTCTGTGTCTGCATCGCCAACAACGCTTGCCAATGCACCTGGCAACGTGTCGACCGTGACGTTCACAGCAAGCTCGGCGGCACCTGCTGGCGGTCTGACCGTCAACTTTACGCGCCCTGCAACGAGCGGTTTCTACTCGACGACCTGCGTATCGCCAATCGTAATTGCTGCCGGAGCCACGACGACTACATGCACAATCACAGCGGCTACCGCTGCCCCGTCAGCCGGAACTGCGACGGCTGTGGTGACGCTTCTGACAGGCACGGGCTACATCGCTGGCGCCCAGTCGGCCGCTTCGGTTCTGGTCGGCTTCGTCCAACCGGCTCCTTCGATTCCAGTACCGACGATGAGTTCGATCTCGTTGACGCTAATGGTATTGATGATCATCGGTTTCGTCGCCTTGGGTCAGCGCCGCCGCTTTGACAAATAGTCATAGCGTCAGCTGAGAAAACCCCGCTTCGGCGGGGTTTTTTATTTCCGCTCTGTTCTTTGCCGAGGAAATTGCGACTTCGTACTATGGGGTCGTATCAATAGCAGCAAGATGCGTAAAGTCCAACGCGCGGCTATGCGGCTAAATTGGACCGCCAGCGGAAACAAATGCAGCATTTGGCATGGCGCTTGGCTACACTGCAATCATGAACATGCTTTGCTGGCTTAACGCTTCTGATCTTTCTCGCCAGTACGCGATGGGAGGCGTCAAGCCAAGCGCAGCGGTGGACGCCACGCTTCTGCGCGCGAGCGAGTGCGAGCCGAAATTAAACGCGCTGTATCTAACGAAATTGCGGGAAGCAACTGCAGCTGCGGCAGCGAGCGATGCCCGCTGGAGGGCCGGGGCGCCCCTTTCACCGCTCGATGGTGTGCCCATCACACTCAAGGAAAATTTGTACACCACGGGTGACCCGGCACCGATTGGCACCGCTGCCAATTCGCTGGCGCCGAAAACGGTGAACTCCCCGATTGCTGATCGGGTGCGCGAAGCAGGGCTCGTGCTCGTCGGCAAGACGACGATGCCCGATTTCGGCATGCTGTCGTCCGGTCAATCGAGCATTCATGGCGTCACGCGCAATCCGTGGCAACTCAATCGAAATCCTGGCGGCTCAAGCTCTGGCGCGGGCGCAGCGTGTGCGGCCGGTTACGGGCCGTTGCACGTGGGGACGGATATTGGCGGTTCGGTGCGCATACCGGCAAGTTTTTGCGGAATTTACGGCCTGAAACCGTCATTGGGCCGCGTTCCAATCAACCCGCCTTACATGGGACGAGTGGCGGGCCCAATGACGCGTACGGTGCTCGACGCAGCACTTCTGATGAACGTGCTCTCGCGGCCTGATCCCGATCATCGTGACTTCATGAATCTGCCGCCCCACAACGTGGACTTCGCCGCCGAGCTTGAACGCTTTTCACTCAAAGGCAAGCGTATCGGCGTGATCACTGACATGCGCGCGGGCCGCGAAGTGCAAAGCGATGTTGCCAGCGCGACGTGGGAGTGCGGACAACTTCTGGAACAGCACGGCGCGCGCGTCGAGCCCATGACCTCGTTCATCACGCGTGAAATGCTGGAGGGTATCTGCGGATTCTTTGAAGCGCGAAGCTATGCCGACATTTCCCGCATGCCAGAGGCCGCGCGCCAAAAGATTTTGCCGTTCATCGTTCGCTGGGCGACACATCGCGCCAAAGAATTCTCGGGCGACACTGTGATGGGATTCTTTTCGCAGATCGTCGCTATGCGAGAGGCGACGGTCGCCGCGACGCACGGGTTTGATTTCGTGATTTCGCCGGTCTGCCCGATACCTGCGTTTAAGGCGGAATACTGCTGCCCGGACAACGATCCCGAGCGGGCGCTGTCGCACATAGCCTTTACTGTCCCGTACAACATGAGCGAGCAGCCCGCTGCGTCGATCAACTGGAACTACTCGACCGATGCCCGCACGACGGGATTGCCCATCGGTGTTCAGGTGGCGGGACGCAGATTCGACGATTTGGGTGTGCTACAAATTTCGCGCATCATCGAACAAATCCGGCCGACGCAGCGACCCTGGCCGGTGCGAATTTAGAGACAATCATAGAGACGAACTCGTGTCGAAAGCATCGGCGCTGCTACCGGAACTACAAAAGAATTTACCGCAACTATCATCACCAAACCTACATTTTGAGGGAGAACGATTCGTGAAGTATTCCAGGCTTTTGGCAGGTCTCGCCACCGCGATGCTTATCGCGTTACCCGCATCATCCGCGTTCGCGCAGCAGAAAGTTTTGAAGGTCGCGCCGCATGCGTTCCCGGCCAATCTTGATCCGTTCAACGTGACGGCCTACATCACCCGCAATCACGGCTACATGGTCTACGACACGTTGTTTGCGACCGACGAGAAGGGTGCGATCAAGCCGCAGATGGTCGACAAGTACGTCGTTAGTCCCGATAAAAAGGTCTACACGTTCACGTTGCGTGACAAGCTTGAGTTTCACGACGGCAAGCCGGTGACTGGCGAAGACGTGGTTGCCTCGATCAAACGCTGGGGCGCGCGTGACACCTTCGGCCAGAAGCTCATGACCTTCGTCGACAAGATGGACACGCCGGACGCCAAAACCTTTCGCATGACGCTCAAGGAGCCAACCGGCATTGTGCTTGACGCGCTCGGGAAGCCCTCGTCGAATCCTGCTTTCATCATGCCCGCGCGCGTTGCGGCGACCGATCCGTTCAAAGTGATTGACGACTACATCGGTTCTGGCCCGTACGTCTTCAAGAAGGACGAATACAAGGCCGGCGTGCAGTCGATTTATCTCAAGAACACGAAATACGTGCCTCGCAGCGAGCCGCCATCAGGCCTCGCCGGTGGCAAAAAAGTTTACGTGGATCGGGTTGAATGGCTCGCACTGAAAGATGCGCAGACCCAGTTAAACGCACTGCTCGCGGGCGAAATCGACATGATCGAACAACCCGCGTTCGAGCAATATCCGCAGCTACGTAAAGACTCCCGCGTCAATATCGTCGACACCGGTACTGTGAACTATCAGTATGTGATGCGCTTCAATCATCTGGTGCCGCCGTTCAACAACGCAAAAGTGCGCGAAGCCGCGATGTGGGCGATGAATCAGGAGGCGTTCCTTCGGGCGCAGGTCGGCCCCGAAAACGAGAGCATGTTCTTCACCTGCCCCAGCATGTATCCGTGCGGAACACCACTCGCCTCGCCGAAAGGCAGCGAGTTCATGGTCAAAGGCAATATGGCCAAAGCGCAGGAACTGTTGAAAGCGTCCGGCTACGATGGCAAGCCGATTGTCGTGATGCGTCCGACCGATTTGCAATCGATTCACAAACTGCCGCTCGTCGCGACCCAGCTTTTGCGTCAGGCGGGCTTCAAGGTTGACCTGATCACGATGGATTGGGGCTCTCTGGTCGCGCGTCGCTCGAAGAAAGAACCTGTTGAGCAGGGCGGATGGAACATTTTCCTGACCGCCTGGGTGGGCGCGGACATCATGAACCCGTTAACGAGCGCACCTCTCGGCGGCAACGGCGAAAAGGGCTGGGCGGGCTGGGCAACCGATGCAACGCTCGAAAAACTGCGTGACGATTACGCCCGAGCCGGGACTGATGCCGACAAGAAGCGGCTGGCCGAAGAGGTTCAGGTGCGCGCGACGCAGGTCGGGACGCACGCAATTCTGGGTGAATACAAAAACCCGGCCGCTGTTCGCAAGAACATTTCGGGCGTGCTGAAGACCGCCGGCTCGGCTTACTGGAATATCCAGAAAAACTAAGTCGGTATGACGGTCAGCGCGGGGCGGGCACAGCCTGCCTCGCTGCAACCCCCGAACCGCTGTGATTCGGGGTGACACGCTGGCAACGCCTTCCAGAAACCCGTGCGTCAGTGGGGCTTGCCTGGCATTGTTAAGGCTTCAGCTTTGTCGTCTAACCCATAGGACACTTGGGGTAGCTCAACAAACGCGCCGAAGTCGATTTAGTCGATTAACTCGCACGAGCCCCCATGCGGCGGTCATTTCACTGAAAAGCTGATCATGTCTGAACTTCTGTATTCTTCCGTTCGCGAACTCTCACATCAGCTCACGTCGCGCCAGCTTTCTTCGCGCGAATTGCTTGATGCGACTCTTGCGCGAATTGATCAGGTCAATCCCGCGCTCAACGCCATCGTCACGCTTGACCGCGAAGGCGCGTACGCCAACGCGGATGCGATTGATGCGCGTCGCGTCAACAGACTGCCGACGTCTCCGCTCGCCGGTTTGCCGATTGCGATGAAGGATCTGGAACCCGTCAAGGGCATGCGCACGACGATGGGCTCGCCGATCTTCAAGGACTGGGTGCCGGATTACGACACGCTGATGGTCGAGCGTTTTCGCGCGCATGGCCTGACGTTGC
>JAYWHV010000063.1:0-5120 GCA_043777615.1 Burkholderiales bacterium
CAGCGCGTTCGACCTCCGTCGAGCGCCTGTGGCGGGAGGTTTTTTTCTGGGCGACTACCAGGGATTGACGAGCGTTGGCAACGCGTTTGTGGCGCTTTATGGGCGAACGACTGCGGCAACCGCAGCCACGGATATCACCGAGATCATCTTCGCCAGCGTCGCCGATGGCTCGTTGAAACGCACGCCGGAGCGCCATGTTGCGCGCCCGGCAGCGGAGGGATTTATCGTTGGGCCGGAACTGCAAAAACGAGTCAATGAGGGCGTGGATCGCGCCATGGCCAATCGGCGGTTGCGCCGTTAGCCTGAGCGCTTTTTATTTGCGCGGCGGCTACTCCGCCGAAATATTTGCCGCCTTGATCACGCGCTGGAACATCTGGATATCGCGTTTGATGGTGGCATCGAAGGCGGCCGTGCCCTGAAACTGCACGCTGCCGCCCGCGCCCTCAACGCCCTTTTTGAAGGTGTCGAGCGCTACCGCTTTGGCCATTTCATCAGCGAGGCGCTTGATCACATCGGGCGGCGTGCCCATCGGTGCAACAAAGCCAAACCAGGCGTCGACCGAGAAATTCGGAAAACCCTCCTCCGCCGCACTCGGCACGTTGGGCAGCGATGGAATTCGCTGGTTACCAGTCACCGCGAGGATACGAATCTTGCCGGTTTGCGACAACGGAATGACGCCTGGTGGCGTGGTGATCACGATGTCTACATTGCCCGCCGCCAGATCGGTCACGGCAGGGCCGGTGCCCTTGTAGGCGACCGCGATCATCTTTGTATCGGCCAACTGTTCCAGCAACGAGCCGGAAATGTGGTGCAACGATCCTGGCCCCGCCGTGCCATAGTTCAACTTGCCGGGATTTGCCTTCGCATAGGCGACTAATTCCTTGAATGTTTTGACCGGCAATTTGTCGGTCACGGCAATCGCCTGCGCCGAGTTGATGATCAGCGCGACGGGCAGGAAACTCTTGACCGGATCCCAGTCGAGGTTTTTGAACAGAAACGGGTTTGCGGCATGAAAGCCGGAATAAGCCGCCAGCAGTGTGTAGCCGTCGGGCTTCGCTTTTGCCACGTAGCTCGCGGCGATGTTGCCCGAAGCACCGGGCTTGTTTTCGACCACGACGGTCTGCCCCAACGCTTTCGACAACGGCTCGGCGATTTGGCGCGCCATCAGGTCGGTCGAGCCGCCGGGTGTGACCGGAACGATGAGCGTGACAGGGCGCGAAGGGAAGGGTTGGGCACCCACATTGAGCGCGAAACCGAAGGCCGCGGCGACAGCAAAAAAGCGGTTCATAAACTTAAATTGGTTATTGGGTTGAATTGATCTGCGAGCGACACAAAGTTTAAGGAGCTTCCATAATTACAGACTACGTATGAACCCGCAAACCGCAACCCTCTTTTCTCCTATTCGCGTCGGCGCGATCGAAGCCGCCAACCGCGTCTTTATGGCTCCGCTCACGCGTTGCCGCGCAACGCCTGGCACCGATGCACCGAATGCCATGATCGCCGAATATTACGGACAGCGCGCGAGCGCCGGCATCATCGTCAGCGAGGCGACTCAGGTGTTGCCCACAGGTAAGGGTTACGTCGGCACGCCTGGCATTTACAGTCCGGAGCAGGAAGCGGGCTGGAAGCTCGCCACCGCAGCTGTTCACGCCAAAGGCGGAAAAATCGTCGCGCAGTTGTGGCATGTGGGCGCGATTTCGCATCCTGATTTGCAGCCGGATCATGTATTACCGGTGTCAGCATCCACGGGCTACAACCCGGGCGGTACGATCTACACGCAGAACGGAAAAGTCGAACGCGTTGCCGCGCGTGGACTCGAAACTGCGGAGGTCAAGGCGTACGTCGAAGCCTATCGCCATTCGGCGGAGGTAGCGAAGCGAGCAGGCTTCGACGGCGTTGAGATCCACAGCGCAAACGGTTACCTACTGGAGCAGTTCATCCGCGACAGCTCGAACAAGCGCACCGACGAATACGGCGGCTCGATTGAAAATCGCATTCGCTTCACGCTTGAAGTGGTGGATGCGGCGATCTCCGTTTGGGGCAAAGAACGTGTCGGCATTCGCCTCTCGCCCGTGACGGCTGCTAACGCCGCCATGCCAGACAGCAACACGCCAGCGACGTACGGCGCGTTAGTTGAGGCGCTGGCAAAACGCGGCATCGCGTTCGTGCATTTCATCGAAGGCAACACTGGCGGTACGCGCGACCTGAAAGACTTTGATTTCGCGTTGGCCAAGAAGACTTTGGCCGCTGCGGGCGTGGTCTATATCGGCAACAACAAATATGACCGCGCAATGGCGATCGACGCAGTGGCGCACGGCGCGGTGGACGCCGTGGCCTTCGGCGTGCCTTTCATCGCCAATCCTGACCTGCCTGAGCGTCTGAAGCGCGATGCCCCACTGAATGCCGCGAATCCAAACACTTTCTACAGTGCAGGGCCCGGGGGCTACACGGATTACCCGACGCTGATATAGCCACCGTCTACGGGCACGATTGTGCCCGTGACGTAGCGCGCCGCATCCGAACATAAAAACATGATCGGATCGGCGATTTCGGCGGGTTCAGCCCAGCGCGCCATTGGAATGCGGCCCATGATCTGCGCATTGCGCTCCGGGTTTTCGCGTGCACCGCGTGAGAGTTCGGTGATGACCCAGCCCGGCGCAACGGCATTCACGCGAATGCCGTCGGACGCATAAGCGGCACCAAGCGACATCACAAGATTTTTAACGGCACCTTTCGATGCTGAATAAGCCGGTTGCACCGGCCCACCGAAAAAGCTCATCACCGAACCGATGAACACAATCGCGCCCTTGCTCTTTGCCAGCAGCGGTCGGGCGGCAGTTGCCACGCGCATGCCGCCCGTGAGGTTCACGTCGATCACTTCGGCAAATGTGTCCGGATCATGCTCCGCCGCGCGGCGGATGATGCCCGCCGAGTTCACAACAAAGTCAAGTTGACCGAGGGACTCGATGAGGCGCTTCACGGCCTCGCCGTCACGCACATTGAGCGCTTCAATGCGCACGCCCGCGAAGTCCGGGTTGGTTCGAGCCGCCGCGATTTCCTGGTCCGTCACGCCGCATGCGATCACGCTCGCTCCGCAGCGCTTGAACGCAAGCGACGCAGCCGCACCAATACCTGAAACGCCGCCAGTGACGAGGGCGACTTTGCCAGAGAAGTTGAATATTGTGTTCATGGCTTAAATGTAATCAATCGCACTCGAGTGGTCCGTAGCCACAAAAAGCGCGAAGGGCGTAATCGAGGCAAATGGGCCGTGGCACGTCGCAAATCCAACAGGTTACGATTTCACCGCACTATCCCCGGATTACGGCAATCGCTCGAAACGTGACGTGGAAATCGGCGGGTCTTCAATGCACGCCTACTCCAGGCTACGGCACTACACCCTTAAGACTGCATCCTTGCTTCGCCGAATCACTGTTGCGGGCGGGGAAGCACGACGAATAACAAAGCAATCGCCGGGCAACGAATAAAACTGTTCATTCCAAGGCGAGGCCCCTAGGCGTTGGAGTAACTGCAACAAGTTTTCTTCGTTGAGTCGCTCTCTCTTTCGGCGAACACGGTACTGGTTCGTATCTTCTTCCGACAGCGCGGTGCCACTCTCGAAAAAGGACCATTTACCGTCATTCACTCCGATATGAACCTGTCGTTCAATCAACTGCGCATCCTTCGTGGAACGATGGCAAAAGTGCGCACTAGGTTGAAAGGTTGTTGTTTCATCGTTCGCTCCCCAATGCAACGTAGTGAGTCGATGATGCAACGTGAGGCAATAGCACAGTGAATCGTAACCATCGCATAGAAAACTATTGTTCCAAAGGACAGTCCACGTGGATCGCGTCGGCAAAACTAGGTAAACGGTCGGGACATTACAAAATTCCTTCGCGATAGAAAACGCCGAATCAAGATTTAGGCACGTTTCACTCGTTGATGTCACATGTTCTGGTGCCACGAACCGACTGACCTCAGCGGCGATCGCAGAGGCGACCGCGTCTGCATTGCCTTCCACAAGATCAAGCGACTGAGTGGTGGCCCACCAGCGCTGGATGACGTCGCTTCGGAGCGGCATATCAAGGAAGTCGTGTTACTTGAGCCCCTTAAACCGCACTCGCTTCGGCCGCGCCCCTTCTTCACCGAGTCGATGCACTTTGTCGGCTTCATACTCGTGGAAGTTGCCGTTGAAGAATGTCCATTGGCTGTCGCCTTCGCACGCAAGGATGTGGGTGCAAATCTTGTCCAGGAACCAGCGGTCATGTGAGATCACCAACGCCGTGCCCGCAAACTCCAATAAAGCGTCTTCCAGCGCGCGCAGCGTTTCCACGTCGAGATCGTTGGACGGTTCGTCGAGTAGCAGCACGTTTGCGCCCTTGAGCAGCGTCTTCGCCAGATGCAGGCGTCCACGCTCACCACCGGACAAATTACCGACCAGTTTTTGCTGATCTGCGCCTTTGAAATTGAAACGGCCGATGTAGGCGCGGCTTTGCATTTCGAAGCGTCCGACTTGCAGAATGTCGGCACCGCCAGAGACGTCTTGCCACACGGTTTTGTCGTTGGTGAGGCTTTCGCGCGATTGATCCACAAACGACATTTGTACGGTCTGGCCGATGACGACTTCGCCTTTGTCCGGTTTTTCGACGCCTTGAATCATTTTGAAGATCGTCGACTTACCGGCACCGTTCGGGCCGATGATGCCGACAATCGCGCCGGGCGGAATCGCGAACGACAAATCGTCGATCAGCATGCGGTCGCCGAAGCTCTTGCTGACGTTTTTGAACTCGATGACCTGATTGCCCAGGCGCTCGGCGACCGGGATAAAAATCTCGTTGGTTTCGTTCCGCGTCTGATATTCGTGGCTCGACAATTCCTCGAATCGGGTCAAGCGCGCCTTGCTCTTGGCCTGGCGGCCTTTCGGGTTCTGGCGCACCCATTCGAGTTCTTTCTTGAGCGCTTTCTGGCGCGCAGATTCGCTCGATTCTTCTTTCTTCAGGCGGTCGCCCTTTTGCTCAAGCCACGCGCTGTAATTGCCCTTGTATGGAATGCCATGCAAGGGCAATTACAGCGCGTGGCTTGAGCAAAAGGGCGACCGCCTGAAGAAAGAAGAATCGAGCGAA
>JAYWHV010000064.1:0-5120 GCA_043777615.1 Burkholderiales bacterium
AGCAACGACATCGCGCAAGGCGTCGACCACGCCTCCGACGATCACATGAACACCGGCGCGGGCGATCAGGGCCTCATGTTCGGCTACGCCTGCGACGAAACACCAACCTTGATGCCAGCGCCGATTTATTACGCACACCGCCTCGTTGAGCGTCAGGCCATGCTGCGCAAAGACGGCCGCCTGCCGTTCCTGCGCCCCGATGCGAAATCGCAAGTCACAATGCGCTACGTTGACGGCAAACCAGTGTCGATTGATACCGTCGTTCTCTCCACGCAACACAGCCCCGATCAGAGCGAAACCTCGACCAAGATGAAACCGTCGTTCATCGACGCCATCATCGAAGAAATCATCAAACCGGTGTTGCCAAAAGAGATGCTGGTGAACACACGCTACCTGGTCAATCCAACGGGCCGTTTCGTGGTCGGTGGCCCACAGGGCGACTGCGGCCTGACTGGTCGCAAAATCATCGTTGATACCTACGGCGGTGCCTGCCCGCACGGCGGCGGCGCGTTCTCGGGCAAAGATCCGTCGAAGGTAGATCGCTCGGCGGCTTATGCAGCGCGCTATGTGGCGAAAAACATCGTCGCGGCGGGTATTGCCAAGCAGTGCCAGATTCAGGTCGCGTATGCGATTGGTGTGGCGAAACCGATGAACGTGACGGTCTACACCGAAGGCACCGGGGTGATCAGCGACGACAAAATTGCGCATCTCATCAACGAGCATTTCGACCTGCGTCCAAAGGGCATCATCAACATGCTGAACCTGTTGCGCCCGATCTATCAAAAGACGGCGGCGTACGGTCACTTTGGTCGTGACGAGCCGGAATTCACATGGGAAGCGACTGACAAGGCGGCGACGTTGCGCGCCGCAGCCGGGCTGTAATCTCGTTTAGCGCTTTTGCGGATGATCGTCGGCGCCGCCCATCCGCCACAAAAGCCCGGCTGCGACGAGTGAAATCGTAGCGCTCACCGCGAACGCGGTCGCAGGATTTACACGTGTCCACAGCCAGCCGAACATTGCCGAGGCGGGCAGTAGCATGAGTCCGCTCACGAGGTGAAACCAGCCGAACGCCGTGCCTAGTTGCGTTTTGGGGGCCAACTCTGCGATCAACGCTTTCTCAGCGCCGTCGGTGGCTGCGATGAAAACAGCGTAGCCAACGAATAGCGCAATCGTGTTCGCCAGCGTTTGCGGCAACAGGCCGAACGCTGCGAACAGTACGGCGTAAATTACCCAGGCAACGCACAGCAATCTGCGCCGGTCGCCGCGATCTGAAAATGCCGAAAGTGGCGTCGAGAGCACCATCGCCAGTGCAGAAAATCCAGCCCACAAAAGCGGAATCTGCGCATCGGTGAAACCGGTTTCTTTCGCGCGCAGCAGTAAAAACATGTTGCTCGCATTCGACAAAGTGAACACGGCAAGCGCGACAAGGTAGCGCTTGAGCGGCGCGGGCAGGCTCTTCCATTGCCAGTCGATCTTTGTATTGCCGATGGCCACACCCGGAGGCTCGCGCAACATCGCGACGAGCAAAACGCACAACACGCCCGGCACAATCGTCATCAGGATCACATCGCGCACGCTCCATCCTGCCGCCAGCAGTGCCGCCGCCGCCAGCGGCCCGGCGACCGCGCCGGCGTGATCCATACTGCGGTGAAAACCGAACGCGAGACCGCGATGATTCGGCTCCACACTTGCCGCGAGCAACGCGTCACGAGGGCTGGAGCGCAGGCCTTTTCCGACGCGGTCGCCCATGCGCAGCAGGAGCACGACGGGCGTGGTGCTAGCGAACGCGATGAGTGGACGGGCAAGCGCGGGCAACGTGTAGCCGAGCACCAGCCAGCCTTTCGCTCGCTGTGTACGATCGTAGAAATAGCCGGACACGAGTTTCATCATCGCGGCCGTGGCGTTCGCCGCACCTTCGATGATGCCAAGCGCCTGCGCACCCACCGCGAACGTTGCCGCAAAGAAGAGCGGCAGCAATGGGTAGATCGCATCAGACGCAGCGTCGTTCAGGAAACTCACCGCACCTAAAAACCAGACCGTGCGGGGAAGTTTGAAGATGGCGTTGAGCATGCGTTGATAATACCGAGCTTCCGCCAACCGCTGTGACCGATGCGCGCCTTATTTCACGCCGATCCGAACGAACAGTTACGCACTTCGGTGGGTGCGTTTTGGGTATTGCTGCTGTGTGCACTGGTTGCCTGGGCGTATGTGCGAACTGCGGCGGTGACGGAGGACGCGTTCATCACGTTCCGCGTCATCGACAACGCACTTAACGGCCATGGCCTGGTGTGGAATGTCGGCGAGCGGGTGCAGGTTTTTACGCATCCGCTATGGGCGCTGTTGTTGCTTGCCGCTAGCGCGGTCAGCGGGAACATTTTTCATACCGCTCTTGCGCTATCGCTTGCGCTCACGATTATTTGCGTGGCGCTGATTGCACACAATTCTCTGGGTCGGTGGACCGCGCTTTGGGCGGCTTGGGCGTTGCTCTTTTCCGAGGCATTCGTTGAGTATTCGAGTGCATCGCTTGAGAACGCAATGGCGCATGCGTTGGCGGCAGGACTGGTCGTCGCCTGGGTTCGATTTCCGGTGGAGGCGGGGCGGCGGGTTTGGGTTGTGGCGTTGTGTGCCGGTTTGCTGGTGATTACGCGGCACGACTTCGCTGTACTAGTCGGGCCTGCGACTCTGGCACTGCTGCTTCGCGCCCGAGGTCGTGATCGCTGGCTGGCGCTCTTTGCGGCGTCGCTGCCGCTCGTGCTTTGGAGCATTTTTTCGTTCGTGTATTACGGCAGTCTCTGGCCCAACAGCGCCTATGCCAAGCTCAACAACGGTATGTCGATGGCAGAGTCATTCAGCGCTGCCGAACCGTATTTTCGCGACCTGATCAAGTACGACGCGGTGACCGTAATGGTGATCGTCGTTGCTGCAATTCGTGGGCTGCTGCAACGCACTTGGCGCATGCGCCCGCTTGCTGTCGGACTATTGCTTTATGTGCTCTACCTTGGCAGCGCAGGTGGTGATTACATGGGCGGGCGGCTGTTCTCAACGCCCTTTGTGATGGCAGTGGCGATGCTTGCGTTGAATGTGCGGTTGCGCTGGTGGTGGAACGCACCTGCCTGGATTTTGGTGACGCTCATGCTGGGCTTGCATCGAGGCTGGATCGTCAAGGACGTTCATCCGCACGCGGAGCAGCGCCCCATGAGTCAGCACGCCTGGATGTATCCTTTCACGGGTTGGCTGTCAGAAACACGGCGCGCAGATTTCAGCAATATGCCTTGGGGCGAGCAAGGACTGAGGGCGCACGCCGAAAAGCACGCTGTGGTGGCCAAGTGCGCCGTTGGGCTCTATGGATTTAACGCGGGACCGAATGTGCGCATTGTCGATCCGCTGGCAATTGGCGATGGTTTTTTGTCTCGCTTGCCTTCGAAGAAGCCGTCGTATCCGGGTCACTTTGAACGGGCGTTTCCCGAGGGTTATCTCGATACCATCACCAGTGGAACAAACCAGTTGCGTGACCCGTCGCTACGAACACTCTATGATGAAATTCGACTCGTCGAGACCGCACCACTGCTCGGCTCGGCAAGGCTTAACGCCATCTGGGCGTTAAACACGGGCGAGGCAAAAAGACTCGCGACACGCGCCGTCTACGAGCCGAATGCGACGTACGCGCCGGCACTCACGAAAACGTCTACGGATCGTTTGTCATGCATGGGGCAACTGGACCCGTTGCTGACGGTTCGCTTGAAATAGCCGAGACTTACTGTTGCTGCGGCTGTACTGGCGCTCGGCCCTTTTCGCGCTGCGGCGGCTCGGTGACGGATCGAGCTTCCGGAGGACGGATTTGCTCCGCCGGACGTGGCGGTTGCGCCGGAGCGGGTGCCAACGACCGTTGTTCGACGACAGGTTGCGGCGCGCGAGGAGCGACTGGCACTTGCGGATCGACAGGCGCGCGGCGCTCGACTTGAACCGGCTGCGTAGATGGCATCGCTTGTTGCGGTTGAACAGATTGTGGGGCTGTCCGATATTCAGCAGGTGCTTGCCCACGCTGCGGCTCAACACGTTGTTGAATGGGGCGTTCGCGACGATCCTTTGGCATGGGTATGGCCGCTTCGCCGAGCCCAGGGTTTTGTGTTGAGGGTGCGGGGCGCTGAACTTGGGGACGCACGACCACGGGGTTCGGATCCTGCCAGATGCGCGGCTGTGCGACACCGGCATTGGGCGAAAAAGGTGCCGACGGAACCGCAGCCGCTCCCGGCGCACGTTCACGAACGATTTGCGGCAACGACACTACTGGATTGGGATCAACGCGTCGGCCTGGCTGTTGCGGGTTAGCAGTTGCGCCGACCACTGACGAACCCATCGAGCGTCCCGGCTGCGATTGAAATTGTGGCAAAACCTCACCCATGCGTGCTGGCGGAGCGCTGCGCAGATCACGCTCCGCAATATTGCGCACCAGATTCTGCGCAACAGGCCGCCCGGCAATAAACGCCGCGCCAGCGACCGCGGTGATCGCGCCTGGAATCGACGCGTGAATGTAGTTACGCGGACGCCAAGGCTCCTCGGCAATGTTTCTCACGTATGGACGATTAACCTGACGCCAGTAGTTCGGCGTATAGCTGTACCAGGGCACAAATGGCTCGTTCCAGCCGAGTGGCACCCATGAATAAGTCGGGCCGACGCTGGCATTGACGCTCCAGCCGTCACCACCGAAAAAGGTCACGAGCGCAGGCGCATAGACCGGGCGACCGACATAGCTGCCGGGGCTCCATGCCCAACGGTTACCGATGCGGACCCAGCGCCCGTAATGCGATGGTGCAAAGCCCCAAGCCGCGTCGTCCACCCACGTCCAGCCCCATGGCTGCACCCAGCTCCAGCGGCCGTAGCGATACGGTGCCCAGCCCGCGGCTACGGTCGTCGGATACCAGATTCGACCGTATTCATAGTCGGTGTCCCAGCTGCCGTGCTGATCAAGCTCGAGCGAGCCGACCATCCATTGATCAACGCCGCCGCCGTTGCTGTTGGCGTAGCGCTCATAGCGGCGATCACGTGCGCTTGCCCATGCATCGAAGCCACCGTTGCCCGAGCCTGCAGCGTATCGGTCAAAGCGGGCGCCATTGGCATCG
>JAYWHV010000065.1:0-5110 GCA_043777615.1 Burkholderiales bacterium
GCTCAGCGAATCGCTGGATGAAACGATTACGCGTCGCGTCGCATTCCTCACCGAATATCAGGATGCAAGCTACGCCAAAACGTACAGCGATTTTGTTGCTTTCGTGCGGCAGGCCGAGACTGCGAAATTACCCGGCAAGACTGCGCTGACTGAAGCCGTCGCCCGCTATTACTTCAAATTGCTTGCGGTGAAGGATGAATTCGAAGTCGCGCGCCTGCACAGCAACGGAGATTTCGAGAAGCGCATTGCCGGGCAGTTTGAAGGCGACTACAAACTCAACTTCCACCTCGCACCCCCGCTCTTCGCGAAAAAAGATCCGGTCACCGGCGAACTCAGAAAGCGTCAGTACGGCCCGTGGATGATGAGCGCATTCCGTTTCCTCGCCTCACGCAAAGGCCTGCGCGGCACCGCACTCGACATCTTCAAAAACACCGACGAGCGCCGCATGGAGCAACAACTCAAAGTGGACTATCGCCGCCTAGTTGAAGAAATTGTCGCCAAGCTCGCACCTCACAACCACTCACTCGCCGTACAACTGGCTCAAATCCCCGAAGATATTCGTGGCTATGGGCATGTGAAAGAGCGGCACTTTAAGGCAGCGAAGGCAAAAGAGGCAAAGCTCAAGGCGGACTTTGATGCGTCGAAAATGGTGATTGCGATTGCCAGCAACGACGCGGCGAAAGCTGCGTAATTGGGTCTCCGCGGCGTGGGCGACCTCTCGCCCACGCGCGTGATTGGTTACTGTTTCAAGGGTAGGGACGAAAGATAGCAACCTGTTTAAACCCTGAAAACTGAATAGAAAGTTTGGCCCGTTGATGACACTGGCGCGACGACAGATGGCTCGTCAGTCAAGCGCGTTACTTCATCGACCGCCGCACATGCTCCAGGTGCGCCCGTGCGGACTCCACGTCACGGCCATACTCGGCGAGGTAGCGTGCTCGCTCTTCGCTGTCCCATTCGGCCTCTGAAAACACGGTTGACGGATAGACGCGTGTCACGAGTAACTTTCCTGGCATGCGCGGCATTAGAGCCCGGTCTGGGGTAGCGTTTTCCTTCAGCAGAAATCCATCGACGTCACGCAGTGTGAGCGGAAACGCCGGCTTCTCATCGACAAGCAATTTGCCGAACAGATTGAGTTTGATTTCCTTCGGCCCAGCGCTCAGTTCTTCGTTGAAGCTGATCAGCGCGAACGGTTGGCCTTTCGCGTCGTCAATGCGCCCCGTGATGACATAGCGACCGGCGTCGCGCACTTGCGCTTTAAGGTAGAAATTCAGTGAACCGGCAACCACCGCTTCGCGCACGCCGCCGCTTCCCCCGACCCATACTGCGGGCGGGTCGGGTGTGTAGAAAATGTCGAAGAACGCGAAGCCGGTTTGATCGTTCACTTTCAAATTCAGCTCAACGCGAATTGTGCCCGCGTGACCCGCGAAGCCCTGCGTCGAGGGTGATAGACGGGCGCTCAAGATGGTGTCGCCCGCAGAAACGTCACCATTCGCGCCTTCGTCATTGAATGGTATCGCGATCGCGTTACGCTGCGAAGGTTTTCCATCCAGGGGCGGGTCGTGCGCAAAGGCGCGCGTGACTTGTAGCGGTAGTGGATTGCCTTCCATATCTACAGCGTTCACCGTGAACAACACTGTTTCGTCACCTGCGACATACACGCGTTCCTGCGATGTTCGGATGCGAATGCCCTCGGCGGGCTTCTGGCCCGGATTGGTGAGCTTGCCTTCTTCGCGCACCGGACGGTTCGGGTACATCTGATCGGCGTGTTCACGTGCAGGTCGCGACTCGAATGGGTATTTCGTGTTGTTGCGATAGTTGTCGAACACTTCCTCCGCTCGCTGCAAGCGCTGCGTCCAGAGCGCCAGTTGCGCCTGCGGATTGTTGGCGGCTTCTGCTTCGGCGCGGGCGTCAGCATTGCTGTCGCGGAGCATCGTTACGCCGGCCTGACGGGGCTGAACCTGTGCGCCGGCTGCATTTGCGGATTTGGCGGCGCTGGAGGCGGCGTTTCGAGCAGCCGCAGCGATGTCTGCCGGCGTTGGGCCGCCCGCGATCAGCCACGATCCGCCGGCGCCGACGGCAAGCAAGAAAAGGACAACACCCACTAGCCAGCGGCTGCGACCGGGTGGCTTTGACCGATCACCGTTCATTGCGACTCTTCATGCATTTGCTGAGGCGAAGCGGTTCCTCTGCTACCGCCCTCGCTCCAACCCTCTTGCGCACGCGGGAGACGGCTTCGCGCAACTTACTGCGCGTTCGCCACCATGTCGGCGACGATGCGCGACACGATGCCGCCCCAATTGCCGTTGGTGTAATGGTTGTAGGACTCGTTGTTGTCGCGGAATTGCACTGTGTGGTTTGACCACTTGGTGCTGCCGCCTTCGTTGGCAGCGGTGCCGAGTGTCAAGTCGTTGCAGAACCAGTCAGACGCGTTACAAAAGCTGCCGCCCGAGCTGCCCGATACGCCGCCGCTGGAGTGGTAAGCAATAGCCTCGTCGTCCTGACCTGGCAAGATGCCCGAATACAATGTGCCTTTGGCGCCAGCATGCATGTAGAAGATCGCGCCGCGCGTTGTGTTGTGGTTGTACATCGCGCGCGATGTCGCCGTTTTCAGGTCGCCGACAAGTGGCTCGGACAATGCCCAGCTTCCAGCGTTGGCAAGCTCGGAGCCGCCCGCTGCGCCGCCCGCAATATCGACCCACTTGATGTTCCAGCCGGTCTGTGTGCCCGTGCCCGCGTCACCGCACACTCCGCCCGAATTGGGCATTGCGTTCTTTTTCGTGCGCGTTGAACCGCCGTACATCGACAGCGCATAGCCAACCTGCAAATTCCCGGCGCTGTGTGCGGCAACGTAGCACCAGTTGTTGCCGGTGCAATAACAATCGAGAGCGTCGCGCACCAGATAATTTTGCGACGACACGGTGTTGTAGCCATCCCAGTTGACCGACTTTTTGTTAACGCCAGCTGCGGTCGAGGCAGGACCCCAGTAGCTGAAATCAGCGTGGTTGCCGAGCTGGCCGCCGCCGGTGCGCCCGTTAACCCAAAGCGAATAATTGGTCGCGTGCGCAAGTGCCGCGATGCCCGCGATTCCAACTACAACAGCGGTCGAGGCGAGCGCAGTCTTGCGCCAGCCGAATGCTGAAAAATTCATTTCGTATCTCCCCTTAAAGCTCAAAGCTGAATGAAACGGTCATGCTGACTCTGTTTTATTTGCGCTTATCCCACTCCCTCGCGGCGGACTATATAGCGCGATGAGCTGGCCCGTCAATTTCAAACGCGGCGCTACTTTGTAATACTTTTTTGCCGCACCGCAGCACTCGATTGCGCATTCACGCCCGTCGCAACGGGCACGCGTCACAGATCGAGCTACGTCGTGCCGCTACGCACGTCGACAAGCGCCGCTTCTGGCGGACGAAAGGGTTTGCAGCTCCTTCATCGCCGCGCTCCACTGGGGCGTGTATCGCGTGGGGATGTCGACATGGCGGGCACCTTCGACAAGCAGCCAGCGCTTGGGCTCAGGCGCTGCCGCGAAGAGCTTTTTTGCAATGTCCAGCGGTATACGGTAGTCGTTGCTGCCGTGCATAAATAGCGTCGGCATGCAGAGCTTGGGAGCCTTCGCAAGCGAGTCGAAGTATTGGGTTTGAACGACGGCAAGCGGGATCCATTTGTATGCGGTGAACTGCTGCATTTCGCTTACGCTGGTGAATGCACTTTCCATCACCAATCCGGCTGCATCTTTGGCATCGGGCGAACTGGCCAGCTCCATGGCCATCGCTCCGCCAAGCGAGTGTCCGTAGATGTAGCGTTTGCTTGTTGGTGCACGACGCGTCAGCTCAGCCCACGCCGCGCGAGTGTCCTCGTAGGCCGTCTCTTCGGAAGGCAACTCGCCGTCGCTTTTGCCAAAGCCGCGGTAGTCGATGGCAAGTACGGAGAAGCCTTCGTCGTGCAGCTTCATGATGCGCGGCAAATTGGCCGAGATGCCGTAGCCGGCGCCGTGCAGATATAGCGCCGCTGGCGCGTTGAGTGTGTTCCTGTCAGCGGGAATCCACCATGCGTGCAACTTTCCTTGCCCGCTTCCCGAGGAGCCAACGTTGAGCCACACGTCCTCAAACTTCACCTGATATTCGGTCGGTGTCCGACCTGCGTCTTTGCTCGGTCTGAAGATCACCTGACGCTGAAAGTCATCAAGCGACGTACAGGCAGCGAGGATGCCAGTAGCGAGGACGACGGCGGCGATTGCGGAGAGAAGGGTTCTGCGGGACATTTTGCGGGATCAGTTCAGACACTTGCAGTTGATGAAAATATTGGCGTGAAAGTTCCCCAAATCAACCGCGTCACTGCAGAACCGCGGTGCCCGTCAATGCCAGAGTGAGGCGATAGGTAACGAACGAAGCCAGATAGGCGAGGGCGAATAGGTAACCCGCCATTAATAGCGGCATTTTCCATCCCCCCGTTTCCCGTTTGACCGTGGCCAGTGTCGACAAGCATTGCGGCGCAAACACGAACCACGCCAACAGCGAAAACGCGGTCGCAAGGCTCCATGATTTGGCGATGATCGGCGAAAGTGCCTGAGCAGTGTCGGCACCTGTTGCGGCCAGCGCGTAAACGGTACCGAGCGCGCCGACCGCGACCTCACGGGCAGCGAGCCCCGGCACCAGCGCGATGCTGATTTGCCAGTTGAACCCAATCGGTTCGAAAACCACCGCCAGCGCGCGTCCGAACGTGCCGGCGATGCTGTATTCAATGGCTGCGCCGGCGGCTCCAGGCGGCGGCCCTGGGAAGCTTGCGAGCAACCACAGCACCAGCGTCAGCACAAACACAATCGTCCCAACGCGGCGCAAAAAGATCAACGCACGCTGCCACAACCCAAGCGCCAAATTGCGAATCGTTGGCCAGTGATATGCGGGCAGCTCCATCATCAGCGGATGCAGCTGTCGACCGCTCGCAGTGAAAGTTTTGAGTACCCACGCCACACCCATCGCCCCGAGAATCCCCGCTGCGTAAAGGGCGAGCAACACAAGCCCCTGCAGCTCAACGCTGCCCCATACTTTCCGCTCCGGAATGAACGCGCCGATCAACAGCGCATACACCGGCAGTCGCGCAGAGCAGG
>JAYWHV010000066.1:0-5109 GCA_043777615.1 Burkholderiales bacterium
CGCCATCGTTCTACGAGTGTGAAATCAACTAAAACCATGATTGAAAAGTCCTGAATACGAGTGAATGAATGTGGGTGCCGGGTGAAGCGGTGCGCTGCAGATTTCTATTGGCCAATGAGGGAAATTCAGCGCCAAAAAACAAAAAACCCCGAGGTCTTTCGACGGCTCGGGGTTTTCGGGTGAAACCTGCTTGTTGCGTTACGCGCTAGGCGCTCCTGCTACAAACATTCGAGTCGTCTGGCCACCGGGGCCATTAATAAATTTCAGTCCAGCTTTCGGGCTGGTCAGTGCGCTGAGATAGCCACCGACGGTTGCCGCGGATCGCTGCATGCCACTACTCATGAGCCACGCACGCATAGCAAGCACGCACGAGCGCGCTGCATGAGGCAGGGCTTGGGTGTTGATATTGCGTTGGTTTGTCATGGTTGGAACATGCTCCTTCAATTCGTTAGGTCGGTATGGGTGGGGCAGTGAGTGAACAAATTTGTCCTCTCAGTTAACCGTTAATTGAATTGTGTACGACTACGAATGTCGTGTCAAAAATTATTTGACGAGCCGGATTGCAGCGCGAAGTTGTCGTTGCTTTTTTGCAACGGCGGCGGCTGCCATCTCATCGCGAAGGGTCATGATCGCGGTTTCGACGGCCTGCGTCTCCGTGTCCGCATCCAGCAAGCGCACCAGCTGTTGCAGCGCTTTGTTCGCTTCGGGCTTGAGGCGGAACGTCTTTCGCGCACCGCCCTGCTGTACGAGCGCTTTCAGCGATTCCTGCACCCGGTAGGTTGCGTCAGTGCCTTCGGGGTGAATTCTCTCTCTTGCCATAGCTTCAATTGTAGGCGACTACGCTTCGTACGCAGTCAGCATTTGTGCATTTTTACGTGACGTCATCACCTGTCTGCGCGATGGCAAAATTGACGCTCGGTGATAGCACCGCAACGGCGCTAATTCAACGCAAACGGCTGGCCCAGGCAACGGCTCACAAGAACCCACGGATCCATGATGAAGCAAAAGATCGCAGTCGCTGGCGCAGGCTACATTGGCCAGGCGCATGTCAGCTGTCTGCAACAGAGCGCAACTTGCGTGCTCTCAGCCATTGTGGATCCGGCTCCAGCAGCCGTCGCCGTCGCTGCCGAGGCAGGCGTGCCGCTGTTCAAAACACTTGACGAGCTCATCAGCAAGGCTCGACCCGACGGTATTGTGCTCGCTACGCCGAATCAATTTCACGTTGGCCAAGCGATTGCCTGCATTGATGCGGACATCCCGATATTGCTCGAAAAGCCCATCGCAACGACACTTGCCGAGGGAGAGCAACTGGTCAAAATCGTTGAAGAAACGGGTGCACGCGTTCTGATCGGTCATCACCGGGCCCACAGCCCGATCATGGCCAGGGCCAAAGAAATCATCGACGCTGGCACGCTCGGCCGATTGGTGGGCATCATGGGCAGCGCCGTTTTTTTCAAGCCGGATCACTACTTCACGGACAACCCGTGGCGAAAGCAAACGGGCGGCGGCCCGATCCTGCTCAACATGATTCACGAGGTGCATAACCTGCGCATGTTGTGCGGCGAAATCGTCGAAGTGCAGGCGTTGTCATCGAACGCGATTCGCGGATTTCCGGTAGAAGACACCGTCTCGATCAACCTGCGCTTTGCCAATGGCGCGCTCGGCAGTTTTCTGCTCTCGGACACTGCCGCATGCCCGCGCAGCTGGGAACAGACGGCACAGGAAAACAAGGCTTATTCGACCTATGACGACGAGGACTGCTACGTCATCACAGGCACTTTCGGCTCGCTCTCATTGCCGACCATGCGCATGAAGACGTATGCCAACGCCGGTGATCGTTCGTGGTGGAAACCGTTTGACGAATCGGTCGCCGCGATGACGCGCGAGGACCCGCTGACGCGTCAGATGGAGCACTTCGGTGCGGTTGTTCGCGGCGAAGTGCTGCCAATTGTCAGTGCCCGCGACGGTTGCGAAAATTTGCGCATTACCGAGGCCATCGTCCAATCGTCGCGCACGGGTACCGTCGTCGACACGACCGTAACGCAAGCCTGATTCGCGGCACCACGATACTCATCGGGCGCATCGACCGCCCGAACCCAACGTTCAAGGCACGTCCGCGACGTGTTCGTGAAATCGGACATGCCTGCGCTTCCGCTCGCGGTTTCACGATTGAGTCGTCAGGCCTGGCCGCAGCTTCGCGAGGTCGACAGTCGTGCCGGATATTCTCGTGAAAGTACAGAGTGCAATTCAGACCGCAGCGACTTCGCCGGGTATGCAGCTTAATGCGAAAACAACCTAGGGGCGTGGGCTTCCGGTTCAAATCGCCGAAAGGCGACTATATGACTTTTGAGGACGTAGCCCAATTGTAATAAGGGTTATGCAAGAAAGCCGTATAAGAAAACCTCATAAAAAAGCTCGCTATGGCGAGCCTTCTATTTGCATTTCGTGGAGAGGAGGAGGATCGAACTCCCGACCTCCGCATTGCGAACGCGGCGCTCTCCCAGCTGAGCTACCCCCCCGACGATTTTTTATTATGCCACGGCATAACGCTGAATTTGCCGTCGCGCCATTCGAGGTAGCCGTAGTCTTGCTGCCAGTCCGTCATCACCCAGCGCTCCCGCCCGTCCGCTAGCTGGTGATGCGCTGGCCGGTGCGTGTGGCCGTGAATGAGTGTTACCGCTTGATGAGCATTCATTGCCGCGATTGCCGTATCCGTATTGGCATCCATGATGTTCATGGCGGTCGTGGCTTTGTGCGCTTCGCTTTTTCCACGCAGGGTGCGTGCGATGAAATTTCGCATCGCGGTCGGCAGAGAATTGCCGACGATACGGAAGACGTCGGTGCGCAGAATTCGGCGCGCGCGTTGATAGCGGACATCATCGATGCAAAGCTCATCACCATGCATCAAGAGCACACGCGTGCCGCCGAGATCAATCACCGTTTGTTCGTCAAGCAACGTAGCGCCACATGCCGTGGCGAACTCGCGTCCGATCATGAAATCACGATTGCCGCGTGCGATGAAGATTTTTGTTCCCGCCGCGCTCGCCGCGGCAAACTGGGCAGCGAGGCGCTGGGCGTACGCGTTACCCGAAAGCATTGCATCGCCCAGCCAGACGTGCAGCAAATCTCCGAGCACGTAGAGCGCATCGGCGCCAGGCACGGCGGTTTGCATAAAGGTTTCGAAGCGCTCCGTCGTCACCGCATCGGGTTCGTTCAAATGCAAATCAGAAATGAAAATCGCGCGCATCGATATCACCTGTTCGGCAATTCGAAGCGCGCGATCAGCGTGATCAACGCGGCGATGGGTCGCTGCCGTTAGATGATGACGGCCTTGGTCACCAGCACGTCTTCTACGGGCACGTTCTGGTGTCCGCCGATGGTGCTCGTCTTCACGTTCTTGATTTTTTCGACGACGTCGGTGCCATCAGAAACTTTGCCGAATACCGTGTAACCCCATGAGTTGCCCGCAGGTGCCTTGAAGTCAAGGAAGGCGTTGTCGGTCACGTTCACGAAGAACTGCGACGACCCGGAATGGGGATCGTTGGTGCGCGCCATGGCAACGGTGTAGAGCGTGTTTTTGAGGCCAGCAGCGCTAGTTGCGACGCCTTCGTGTTCAATCGGCGCGCGACCGGATTTTTGTTTCATGCCCGGCTCGAATCCGCCGCCCTGAATCATGAAACCGTCGATCACGCGATGAAAAATCGTATTGTCGTAATGACCGTCCTTGACGTACTGCAAAAAGTTCGCTGCCGTTTTTGGTGCGTTGACTTCGTCGATGTCGAGTGTGAAGTCGCCGTGGTTGGTGGTGAATTTAACGAGGGCCATACGGCGTCCTTTATTTCTTTGTAATGAGAGTAACTTTTTCGATGACGACAGGCGTCTGCGGCACGTTCTGATACTGGGCTTTGCTGGTCGTCGCAACTTCGGCGATTTTGTCCACCACTTCAATGCCGCTGACGACTTTACCGAATGCAACATAGCCCCAGCCGTCGCGCGACGGAAAGTTCAGCATGTCGTTATTGCCATGGTTGATATAGAACTGTGCGGTAGCGGAGTGTGGATCGCCAGTACGCGCCATCGCGATGGTTCCGCGGTCATTTTTGACGCCGGCTTTGAGCGCCATTTCGGCTTCATTCTTGATCGGCGGTTTAGTGGATTTTTCCTTCAGGTCCGCGGCAAACCCGCCGCCTTGCACCATGAAACCTTTGATCACGCGGTGGAAGATCGTGCCTTCGTATTGCCCGCTTTTCACGTATTCGAGAAAGTTGGCGACGGTGTTCGGTGCCGCGGCGGGCTCAAGCTCAATCACCATCGAACCGAGATTGGTTTTCATTTCGACGCGCGGCTTGTCCTGCGCATGAACGGCGGAGGTGGCGGTGAGTGCGAGCGCAGCCGCGCCGGTCGCGAATAAACGTGCGAGAGATTTCATAATTTGGGTAATCAAAGGAACAAGAAAAAGATTAGGCCGAGCCTTCGTAGATGATCTGCCAACGACCACCGATCAATTGCCACAGCTGGCGTTTGCGGGTCTGGCCGTTTAAATTGCTGCTCTGGTAGTTTTGGTCGAAAGTCACAATTGCCAGATTTTTTTCGCCGGGATATTGCACGGCGGAAAGATCAGAGAGTTCGATTTTGGCCCATTTTTTTGCGGCATTTACGGCGGCTTTTTGCGCTCGCCATTCAGCGATGTACTGCGTGTCGCTGGCGAAGTTTTCAGAGTAATGCTGCAGATAGCGCGGGGTGTCCAGCGCCTGCCAGTCGCTGCGCCAGCGCTCAACGGCAGTTAGCAATCCCTGCGCCTGTTTGCCTGCAGCATCACGGTCCACCCAGTCAACGGTTTGTGCAATCACGAATGGCGTGCGGCCCGGCGTGATGAACTTTTCGATGAGCTTCAAATCGGGATTTGAAACGACGACGCATCCGTCGCTGGCGCGAGGCGCACGCGCGTACGTATTGCTCGGAACCCCGTGCAACCAGATTCCAAATCCATTCCGGCCCTGGCGTTTATCCCACACGTTTGGATAGTCGAGCGGGAAGGCGCCGGCGCCATAAAAATCAGTCAGCTTCTGGGGTGCTATTGTGCCCATCAAGGTGTATGCACCGAGCGGT